>JAOPWV010000078.1 GCA_025965475.1 Frankiales bacterium
TCGGCACGCGCGCCCCGTTCCACAGCGTCGCGATCGAGCACGCCCTCGTCGCCGGGACGCGCATGATCCCGGTGCCGCTGCGGACCCGCGTCACCCGCGCCGTGCGCAGCCGGATGCAGACGCAGCACTGACCGGTTGAGCCCAGAGCGGACAACCTGGCGCCGGTCCCGGCCGGCAGGCAGGGTGCCCGTCATGAGGCTTCTCGTTCTGGGCGGTACCCGTTTCGTCGGCCGCGCGGTCGTCGCCGAGGCCGTCGGGCGCGGCTGGGAGGTGACCGCCCTCAACCGCGGACTGAGCGGTTCCCTGCCGGGTGCGGTCAGGACGCTGACCGGTGACCGGACGTCGTACGACGGGCTGAAGGCGGCCCTCGGCGACGAGAGCTGGGACCTCGTGGTCGACACCTGGTCGGGTGCGCCCTCTGCTGTCGCTGACGCGGCCGAGCTGCTCGCCGGCCGAACGGACCGGTACGGCTACGTCTCCAGCCGGTCGGTCTACACGTGGCCGATGACTCCGGGGGCCGGCGAGGACGCATCCGTCGTGGAGGCCGATCCGGAGGCGGGTGAGACCGCGTACCCGGTGGACAAGCGGGGTGGGGAGCTGGCCGCGCTGAAGGCGTACGGCCCGCACCGCGTCCTGCTGGCCCGCGCCGGGCTCATCCTCGGCCCCTACGAGGACGTCGGCCGGCTGCCGTGGTGGCTGGACCGCATCAGCCGCGGCGGGCGGGTCGTCGCGCCCGGCGACCCCGGGCGTCCGCTGCAGTACGTCGACGCCCGTGACCTCGCCGCGTGGCTGCTCGACGGGCTCGAGGCCGGCCGGTCGGGGGCGGTCGACACGATCAGCCGGCCCGGGCACACGACCACGCAGGCGCTCCTCACGGCCTGCGTGGCCGCGACGGGGTCGCAGGCCGAGCTGGTCTGGGTGCCGGAGAGCGACATCGAGGCGGTGGGTGCGGAGCCCTGGACCCAGCTGCCCTGCTGGGTGCCGCGCAGCGGGGAACTGGCCGGTCTGATGGAGTCCGACACGTCCCGCGCTGCCGCGACCGGCCTGCGCTGCCGGCCGGTCGAGGAGACGGTCCAGGACACCTGGGCCTGGCTGCGCCGCGACGGGATGCCCCCGATGAAGCCGGGCCGCCCGGCGAACGGTCTGCCGCCGGAACTCGAGCAGGCCCTGCTCGCTAGGGTCGGGGCGTGACCGACCACGCCGCGGATCGTGCCGCGCTCCAGGCCCTCGTCCGCGACCTCGCCCTGGTGCACGGCCGCGTGACGCTGTCCTCCGGGCGGGAGGCCGACTACTACGTCGACCTGCGCCGGGTGACCCTGTCCGGCCGGGCCGCGCCTCTCGTCGGTCGCGTGATGCTCGAGCTCACCCGCGACCTCGACTACGACGCCGTCGGCGGCCTCACGATGGGCGCCGACCCGGTCGCCGCCGCAATGCTGCACGCCGCCGCCGCTGAGGGCCGGCAGCTCGACGCGTTCGTCGTCCGCAAGGAGGCCAAGGCGCACGGCATGCAACGCCGGATCGAGGGGCCGGACGTCAGCGGCCGGCGGGTCCTGGTCCTCGAGGACACGAGCACGACCGGCGGCTCACCGATGGCCGCGCTGCAGGCGGTGCGCGAGGCCGGTGCCACCCCGGTCGCGGTGGCCGTCATCGCGGACCGCGCCACCGGGGCGGCTGCCCGGATCGAGGCCGAGGGTGTGCCCTACCGCTACGCCTACTCGCTGGAGGATCTCGGACTCGCCTGACCGGTCGTTGAGGGGGACAGCCGCCGGGCCCGCAACATCCTGTCCGGCTCGTACGCCGGGCGCGAGATGGTGGCCTTGGACGACAGCTACGTCACGCACACGACCGACGGCAACCGCAGCTCGACGACCCACCGGTTCGTGGTCTGGGCGCGTCGACTTCCCTAGTTCTCCCGCAGGGAGAACTCCGAGGCGCGTCGCATCTGGTCGTCGGTCGGCCGCACGCCCGTGTAGAGGACGAACTGCTCGAGCGCCTGCAGGGCGATGACCTCGGCGCCGGTGATGACGTTCTTGTCCAGCTCCCTGGCGCGGCGGACCAGCGGTGTCAGGGCGGGCAGCGCCACGACGTCGAAGACGGTGTCCGCGGCGGCGAGGGCGTCCTCGTCCACCGGCAGCTCGTCGGCCGCCGGGCCACCGGTCATCCCCACGGGCGTCGCGTTGACCACGAGTCGCGGGCGGGCCGCGCCGACCTCCGGCTGCCAGGCGTAGCCGTACTGCTCCGCCAGCGCTCGGCCCGTCTCGGCGTTGCGCGCGACCACGACGCCCGAGCCGAAGCCGCCGTCGCGCAAGGCGGCCACCACGGCCTTCGCCATTCCGCCGCTGCCCAGTACCGCGAACGGAGTGTCCGGCGACACGTGGTGCTCGGCCAGGAGCCGCGCGATCGCCAGGTAGTCGGTGTTGTAGGCGTGCAGGTGGCCGTCGGTGTTCACGATCGTGTTGACCGAGCCGATGGCCCCGGCCGACGCGTCCAGCTCGTCGACGTACGCGATGCAGTCCTCCTTGTACGGCATGGAGACGCCGCAGCCGCGAATGCCCAGCGCCCGGATCCCGCCGATGGCCGCCGCGAGGTCGCTGGTCGTGAAGGCCTTGTAGACGAAGTCGAGGCCGAGCTCGTCGTAGAGGAAGTTGTGGAAGCGGGTGCCGATGTTGCTGGGCCGGGCGGCCAGCGACATGCACAGCCGGGTGTCCTTGGTGATGCGCCGGGTCATCCGTGCAGGATCCTCCGGTCGTCGGGGAGCGGCTCAGCCCGCCTGGCGCGCGACCTCGGCGCCGCTCGCGTCGTACCCGGCGTAGTACCGCACCGGGCCCAACTCGTCCTGGACGATGGCCGACCAGACCGGCCGGCGGAACCCGGCGCCGTCGACGCCGCGATCTGCCCGGACGCCGCCTGCAGCCCGCGTACCGACGTGGCGACCGACGGGCCGACCACGAGCACCACCATGACCGCGGCCAGGGTGAGCCCCGCAGCCGTCGCGCGTTGCCGGCGGCGGACCGTAGTACCGCAGGACGACGACGGCCCGTTGTCGCCGCGGGAGGACGGCGAGCGCCTGCAGCACCGACTGCCGTACGGCGTACGCCGTGGCGCCGTCGTCCGCGGCCACCTCGGGCAGCTCGCCGGTCGGCTCCTCGCGCCACGGCTTGCGGCGCCACCAGTCGATGTGAGCATTGGCCAGGGTGCGGCGCACGTAACCCTCCGGGTCGTCCGACACGATCCGGTCCCACCGCAGGTAGGCCCGGGTGAGGGCGGTCTGCAGCAGGTCCTCCGCCCGGTGGCGGTCACCCGTCAGGAGGTACGCCGTCTGGAGCAGGTGCCGCGACCGGGCGGCCACGAACGCGGTGAACGCGTCGTCGTACTCGATCTTCACGACCCGGTCACCTGCCCCCCAGGGCTGCAAGGACGAGTGTGACCCCGATCCGGTTGGCGGGGCGGGTCAGAGCTGAGAGCGACGCCGGGCGCGCAGCAGCTCGATCGCGATCGGCAGCACGGAGATGAGGACGATGGCGATCGCGAAGAACTCGATGTTCTTGCCGATGAACGTCACGTTGCCGAGGAAGTAGCCGAGCAGGGTCATGCCGGTGCCCCACAGCACGCCGCCGACGACGTTCCACTTCGTGAAGGTCGCCACCGGGATGCTGCCGGCGCCCATCAGCGGGTTGAGGAACGTGCGCACGATCGGGATGAACCGCGCCAGGACGATCGCCTTGCCCGGGCCGTAGCGCTCGAGGACCTCTTCGGCCTTGGTCACGTAGGAGCGCTTGAACAGCCGCGAGTCCTCGCGCTGGAACAGGGCCGGCCCGGCCTTGCGGCCGATCAGGAAACCGACCTGCGCACCCACGATCGCCACCAGGCTGACCAGCACGCAGACCAGCACGATGTTGGGGTGCAGCTTCGGGGACAGGTTGCCGCTCGCGGCGTAGCCGGCCGCGAACAGCAGTGAGTCGCCGGGGAGGAAGAAGCCGAGCAACAGCCCGGTCTCGGCGAAGACGATGACCAGCAGGCCGATCAGGCCGAAGGTCTCGACCAGATGGGCGCCGTCAAGGATGGCGGGAAGCGCGTAGGCGGTCTGCACCGTCGCAGGTTAGTCCGGGCGGCTGAGCTTTGGCTGTGGCGCCTTGTACCGCTCGACACGCTACGGTCCCGCCGTGGTGGAGCGACTGGTCGTCATCGGTGGTGATGCCGCGGGGATGAGCGCGGCCTCGCAGGCGCGCAAGCGCCGGGACGGCGACGACCTGTCGATCGTCGCGTTCGAGCGCGGGCGCTCGACGTCGTACTCGGCCTGCGGGATCCCGTACTGGATCGCCGGCACGGTCACGCGCGAGGCCGACCTGATCAGCCGGTCGCCCGAACAGCACCGGGCCAACGGCATCGACGTGCGCACGCGGCACGAGGTGGTCGGCATCGACCTCGACGCGCGGGTGGTGCACGTCCGTGACCTGGACGCGGGCGCGGACGTCACCGAGCCGTTCGACCAGCTCGTGTACGCCGCCGGTTCCACCCCGATGCGCCCGCCGGTCGAGGGCATCGACGCCCCGGGCGTGTACGGCGTGCAGGTGCTCGACGACGGGGCCGACCTGATCCGCGAGCTCGACAGTGGCGGCGTACGCCGGGTCGTCGTGGTGGGCGGCGGCTACATCGGCCTGGAGATCGCGGAGGCCTGCCGGGTGCGCAAGCTCGACGTGACGGTCGTCGACCGCTCGGAGACGCCGGTCGGCACGTTCGACCCGGACATCGGCCGGTTCGTGGCGGACGCGCTGCGCGACCTCGGCATAGAGCTCGTGCTCGGCGACGGTGTGGCGGCGGTGGAGACCGGGCCGGACGGCCGCGCCTCGAGGGTCCGTACGGCGAGCGGGCGGCCGCTGCCGGCGGACCTCGTCGTCCTCGGGCTCGGCGTACGGCCCAACGTGCAGCTCGCCCGTGCGGCGGGCCTGCCCATCGGCCCGTCCGGCGGCCTGGTCGTCGACCGGCGGATGCGGACCCCCGTCGACGGGGTCTGGGCGGCCGGCGACTGCGTCGAGAGCGTCCACCGGCTGTCCGGCCAGCGCCTGGTGGTGGCCCTCGGCACGCACGCGAACAAGCAGGGGCGGGTTGCCGGGGTCAACCTCGGCGGCGGGTACGCGACGTTCCCCGGTGTGATCGGCACGGCCGTGACCAAGATCTGCGACCTCGAGGTGGCCCGCACCGGGCTGTCGATGCAGGAGGCGGACGCGGCCGGGTACCGCTACGTCACCGCCTTCGTGGACTCCACGACGCGGGCCGGCTACTTCCCCGGCGCCAAGCCGATCCGCGTGAAGCTGCTCGCCGAGAAGCGGACCGGCCGGCTGCTCGGGGCGCAGGTCGTCGGCCGGGAGGGCGCGGCGAAGCGCATCGATGTCCTCGCCACGGCCATCTGGAACGAGATGAGCGTCGACGAGGTGCTGTCGCTGGACCTGTCGTACGCCCCGCCGTTCGCGCCGGTCTGGGACCCGGTGCTCATCGCGGCCCGCAAGGCGTTCGAGGCGGTCGAGGCCGACGTGCGGGCAGACGTGCGCGCCGAGGACTGAGCCGGGCGTCCCCGCGCCGGAATCCCCGTCCCTCCCTCGACGCGTCCGGGCAGGTGTGGCTCCCGAGCCACGATCACCCGGACGCAGCAGCGGCGCTGGTGCTGGACGACGGAGAGCGCGCAGCGCGCCAGCCGCGGGCCCGGAACACCGTCTCGATCCGGTCGAGGACCGCCTCTTCGTCGATCCGCAGCGCCAGCAGCGGAATCCGTAGAACCGTCGTCCCTGTCGCGGCCACATCGAGGTCGCGCAACGTGTCCGCCAGCCGGTCTGCCGGACGGTCGTGCTGACTCCCGTCGACCTCCAGGCTCAGTCCCCAGCCGGGCCAGTCGGCATCGAGGTAGACCTTGCCGGCCGTGAGTACCCGGACCGCCTGCCGGACAGGCGGGGGCAGAGCCCGTCTCCGCAGCCCACGGCCGAGGTCTAACTCCCCCAGGGCGTGAGCCCCGTCGATCACGTCCGCCGCCAGCCGTCCGAGCAGCCGGCGCCGCGGGTGCCGGCGGACCTCGTCCAAGGCGAGCAGGAGGTCTGCCCCGTTCACGATCCGCTGCTGCACGGTGGCCGCGACGTAGAGCGCTGCGGCCCGGTCGGACCGCGCCCAGAGGGCTGCATGTACAAGCGCGACAGGCGGTCGCATCCGGCGTACGTCGGTCTGCACGACGTCCTCTTCGCGAAACCGCCGGCTCTCGTGGACGGTCACCCCGCGCGGACGAAGCGGCGTCGAGGACTTGGGCACGATGACGTGGACCGCCGCCTCGTCGATCGTGCGGAGACCGACTGCCTGCAAGGCTGAGAGCCCGTCGAGGGACGCGCGCGGCCCCACCTCGAGAACAGCCCGCCAATGGCTCCCGGACAGGGACAGCGGGCCGGAGCACACGGACACCGTCTGCCGGCCCGAGGAGCGCCATCTCCCGGCCACGATCATGGCGCGCACCTGCCATCGGGTGAGTCCCAGGTGGTACAGCTGCCGCCTGGAGATCACGCCGCCTTGTTCGCGCGCCTGCCGCTCGGCGTCCGCCAGGAGCCGGTACCTGCTGCTGCGTGTCATGCGCCGACGATGCAGCCGGCCTCCCGGGCGCACGGCTCCCGACGGCCGACTGTGGAGCGTCCGGCCACTTGTGGGTCAGGAGCCACAAGCAGCCGGACGCAACGGGCTCCCCGCTGGGATGGAGTGCTTCCGTCCGGCCGACTGTGGGTCAGGAGCCACGATCGCCCGGACGCAAGCGTGGGCCGGATGCAAGCGTGAGCCGGATGCAAGCGTGAGCCGGATGCAAGCGTGGGCCGGATGCAAGCGTGGGCCGGAAGCAGGGGTGCAGCCGGACGCGACAGCCGTCCAGCCACCCGGCCAGCGGGCGATCCGGAGGGATCAGCCGGTGACGAAGTAGCCGGCGAGGTCGCCGACGAGGTCGAGCTGCCCCGCCCGGTTGAGCACCCGCACGCGGCCGTCGGCCCCCGGCTTGACGATCGCCAGGTTGGCCCGGGTCGCGCCGGGCTGCAGGTTCAGGTTGCTCACCCGCGGCGGGGTCGCCGAGCCAGCGCCCGTGGGCTCCGGGAACGCGCGGACATCCGTCACGGCCGTCGTCCCGGTGGCGGTCAGGTTGAGCACCGCCGCCAGCGCGTTCGCGGGCACACCGCGGGCGCCGGCCACCTTGAGGTCGCTGTAGCCGTTCGCGGTCACCGGCGTCGGTGCGGCGCCGATCGCCGAGCGCGTGTCGAGGAAGCGCACCGGTACGACGGGGACGTACGTGCCGGTGCTCGACGCGGAGTAGTAGCCCGCGATGTCGGCGATGAGGTCGACCGAACCGGCGGCGTTGCGGAAGCGGATCTTGCCGCCGGAGCCGACCGCCACCGTGACGAGGTTGGGTGCGGTCTCTCCGGCGCGCAGGTTGAGGTTGCTGACCCGCGGCGTCGTGGGACTGGCCGGGGCGGGGTAGACGCGGACGTCGGTGGCGCTGGTGGCGCCGGCCCCCGTGACGTTCAGGACGACGGCGGTGGCGTCGGAGGGAACCGACACGGTGCCGCCGTCGGCGGTGGGGAGTGCCGAGCCCGTCACCTGTACGTCGAGGGTGCCGCCGGTGCCGACGCGGCGGGCGGGTGCGCCGACCGCGGGGCTGCGGGTGTCGAGGATGCGGGCGGGGGCGAGCGCGGTGAACCCGGACCCGGTGGCGTCGGGCGCGTACCAGCCCGCGAGATCCGCGACGAGGTCCACGCTGCCGGCACTGCTGAGCAGGGTGACCCGCCCGTCGGCTCCGACGGTGGCGGTCACGAGATTGGGGACCGTCTGCCCGGCCGCCGCGTTGAGGTTGCTCGCCCGCGGGATGCCGGCGTCGCTCGGGTAGACACGCACGTCGGTCGCCCGGGTCGGGCCGGTGACCGTGACGTTGAGGACCACTGCACTGGCGTTCGCCGGCACGGGGCCCTTGTCGGTCGGTGTTCCGCGGACCGTCAGGACCAGCGGCGTGTTGGCCGGCACCTTCGCCCGGCCCGTGCCCACGCCCTCGCGGGTGTCGAGGATGCGCGTCGGCGTCACGGACGTGTAGCGGGAGGCGGCTCCGGCGGTGACGGGGGCCGGCTTCGGTCCCTGCAGGTAGGCCTGCACCTCGTCGCCCGCCGTGGCGAGGAGTTTGCCGGCGCGTACGCCGTCGCGGTCGACGGCGTACAGGTCCGCGTCCGTGGGGACGCCGCTGGCGTCGAACCCGGACAGGTCGTAGATCAGGCTCTCCCCGTCGGCGGACCAGGCGGGGTACTCCGCGGCCGTACGGGCGGTGCTCGGCCGGGTTGCCGGCAGCCGCTTCTCGGTACCTCCGGCGGCGGGCACCGTCGCGATCATCAGGACGTCCCGGCCGAGGCCGGTCGGGTCGGGGTCCGTCACCGTCGCGTACGCGATGGTGCTGCCATCAGGGGACCAGGCGGGCAGGGTGCCGCTCACGCCCAGCGGGGTCCGGCCGGATCCGTCGGTCGCCATGACCATCAACGGTCCGGTGCCCTGGCCGGCCGACGCGTCGGCGAAGACGATCTTGCTTCCGGTGGGGTCGTAGTCCGCCGAGAGGCCGCCGTTTCCACCGGGGACCGCGGTCTCGGTGCCCGCGGCGGTCGCTGCCGCGCTCACGGTCATCAACGACGTCGTGAGGCTCGACGGGTCGGCTGTCGTGGCGCCCTTGGTGGTCACGACCCGGCTGAACAGGATGGTCGAGCCGTCCGGAGACCAGGCGGGCAGGACGTCGTCAACGTGCACGGTGTCGGTCGGCGCCGGGGCGGTCAGGGTCCTGAGTCCGCTGCCGTCGTGGTTCACCACGACCAGACCCCCCGTCAAGGTTCCGGTGCTGTCGGGCTGGAAGCGGGAGACGACCACCCGCGACCCGTCGGGCGACAGCTCAGGCCGGTCGTAGCCGATGCCCTGCGTGGCGTCGGCAGGCAGGAGCGTCGTGGTGCTCCGGGTCTCGAGGTCCCGCAGCGCGACGCTGTAGGCGCCGTCGCCGCTGGCGTCCACGGCGTAGACGAGCTCGTTCGTGCTCGCGCTCGCGGACGCGGGGGCGGCCAGAGCGAGCGATGCGCCGCCGACGGAGACGGCGACGGCGAGGGCGCCGAGACGGCGGGCGGTTGCCATTGCGGGGTCCTTCCATGGCGACGCCAGGAAGGCGCACCGGTACGTCCTACACCAGAATTCCGGGCGCATCGTGCCATTTGCGACTGCTCCGTGCCGGGCCGCCGGACCCGCGGAACCGCCGCCTCGTACCCGCGCGGCCTCGTCTGACATGCTCGCCAGCGTCCGTCCACCGTTCGCACGGGAGCCTCGCCATGCCCATCGCCACGCCGGAGACCTACGCCCAGATGCTCGACCGGGCGAAGGCGGGACGCTTCGCGTACCCGGCCATCAACGTGACCTCCTCCCAGACGCTCAACGCCGCGCTGCAGGGCTTCGCGGATGCCGGCAGCGACGGGATCGTGCAGATCAGCACGGGCGGGGCGGAGTTCCTGTCCGGGCAGAAGGTGAAGGACATGGTGACCGGCGCGGTGGCGCTGGCCGAGTTCGCCTGGGTGGTCGCGGAGAAGTACGACGTGAACATCGCCCTGCACACCGACCACTGTCCGAAGGACAAGCTCGACGCCTACCTGCGCCCGTTGGTCGGGATCAGCCAGGAGCGGGTGGCCAAGGGGCTCCCGCCGCTGTTCCAGTCGCACATGTGGGACGGGTCGGCGGTGCCACTGGAGGAGAACCTGCAGATCGCGGTCGAGCTGCTCGAGGAGTGCCGCAAGGCGCAGATCGTGCTCGAGGTGGAGATCGGCGTCGTCGGCGGCGAGGAGGACGGCGTCGAGAACGCCATCAACGAGAAGCTGTACACGACGGCCGAGGACGCCCTGCGTACCGCCGAGGTCCTCGGGCTGGGTGAGAAGGGCCACTACATGCTGGCCGCCACCTTCGGCAACGTGCACGGCGTCTACAAGCCCGGCAACGTCAAGCTGCGCCCCGAGATCCTCAAGGAGATCCAGGACGCCGTGGGTGCCAAGTACGGCAAGGACAAGCCGTTCGACCTGGTCTTCCACGGCGGGTCCGGTTCGCTGCTGGAGGAGATCCGCGCGGCTCTGGACTACGGCGTCGTGAAGATGAACGTCGACACCGACACCCAGTACGCGTTCACGCGCCCGGTGGCCGACCACATGTTCAGGAACTACGACGGCGTCCTGAAGGTCGACGGCGAGGTCGGCAGCAAGAAGCAGTACGACCCGCGAACCTGGGGCAAGAAGGCCGAGGACGGCGAGGCCGCCCGGGTCGTCCAGGCGTGCGAGGACCTGCGCAGCGCGGGGACGAAGATCTCCTAGTCCGAAGATCACAGATCGGTTACTGTCAACCCGCCACGCCGAAGGGCGTGGCGCTCGCTTCCGACCGCCGAGTCCTGCCCCGGGGAGCGAGCCGCCGACCGCTGCCAGGGGCAGGAGCGGGGGACCCACGGTCCACCGGGCGTCCGCGCGCAAGCGTGGCGTCCTCGGGGTGAAGGCGACAGGGACCTCGGTCCCGGCGCCCGGGCTTCCCGGCCCGAACCCGACAGCTCACCTCGCAGGCGAGAGGGAAGGACCCTGCGCTGGTGTCATTGCTCCGTGCCCGCAAGAATGCCCGCCACGCCAAGCCCTCCAAGGCCGCTCCCGGCATGGTCGCCGCCGGCCTGACCGCGTCCTTCGCCGTCGCCGACGTGGCCGCGTTCGCCTCGTCCGCCTCGGCTGCCAGCGCCGACGATTTCGCCCGGCTGCGCCAGTGCGAGAGCGGCGGCAACTACGGGATCAACACCGGCAACGGGTTCTACGGCGCCTACCAGTTCGACCGCGGCACGTGGAACGGCCTCGGCTACGGGGGCCGGGCGCACGAGGCCTCGCCCGCGATCCAGGACGCGGCGGCCCGCCGGCTCCAGGCGCAACGCGGTTGGGGCCCGTGGCCGGCGTGCTCACGCATGCTCGGGCTCGGCCGCGACAGCAGCCCGGCCGCCGCGGTCGACGCGGCGCCCGCCTCCGCCGCCGCGCGGCTCGACGACGCCACCCGGGCCAGCCGCAGCCGGTCCGTCAGCCCTGCCCCGAAGGTGCGCGTCGCCGTCGCGCCGACCCCGCCGCCGGCCCTGCGGGCCGAGGTCCTCTCGGTCGCCGACGTCCGGACGCAGCGGGTCGATGTCGCGCAGTGGCAGCGGCGGATGGCCGCCCGCGGCTGGGACCTGGTGGCCGACGGCTACTTCGGGCCGAAGACCGCCGACGTCGCGAAGCGGTTCGCGGCCGAGAAGCGGCTGAACGTCTCCGCCCTGCCCGGCGAGGTCGACCGGGTCGTGTGGGATGCCGCCTGGCGGCTCGCCGTCACCTGAGCCCATGATCGCGCCGCCGAGGGGGCCGGGGAGGTCCGCCCGCGGTGAGCGAGAATGTGCCGATGCAGGCAGTGCTCTCGCTGGAGGACGTCACGGTCCGACGGGGTGACGTCACCGTCCTGGACGGGATCTCGGCCCAGTTCCTGGCCGGCCGCTGCACCGCCGTCGCCGGCCCGAGTGGCGCTGGCAAGTCCACCCTGTTGCGGCTGCTCGACCGGCTGGAGGAGCCGTCCAGCGGCCAGGTGCTGCTGCGCGGCCGGCCGCTCCCGTCGTACGACGTGCTGGAGGTACGCCGCCGGGTCGGGCTCGTCCAGCAGGCGCCGGTCCTGCTCGGCGCGACGGTGCTGGCGGACCTGCGGGTCGGCCGGCCGAACCTGACGCCCGACGAGGCCCACGAGCTGCTGGCGCGTGCGGGGCTCGGCGACCAGGCACTCGATCGCGAGACCAACTCGCTGTCCGGTGGCGAGGCGCAGCGGCTCTGCCTGGCGCGAGCGCTCGCCGTCGGGCCGGAGGTGCTGTTGCTCGACGAGCCGACCAGCGCCCTGGACGCGGTCGCCGCCGTGTCGGTCGAGCGCGTGGTGCGCGCCCTGGTGGCCGACGGCCTGACCGCCGTGCTCGTGAGCCACGACCTGCGGCAGGCCAGCCGGATGGCGGACGACGTGGTCGTCCTCCGGGACGGGCGCGTCGAGGAGACCGGCCCGGCCGCCGACAGCGTGTACCTGGCGGGCGCGTCGTGAGTCCCTCGGTGCCGAACTGGTACGGCGTCGCCGCATCGGTCGCGCTCGTTGCGGTCGCGTTCTTCGTCGTCGTGCGCGAGCGGCTCGGACTGGGTCGGGAGGTCCTGATCGCCTCGGTGCGCGCTGCGGTCCAGCTGGTCGCCGTCGGCGGCCTTCTGCTGCTGCTGTTCCAGCACACCGGCCTGCCGGGTGCCCTGCTCTGGGTGACCGTGATGATCCTGCTCGCCGGCCGGGTGGCCGGCGGGCGGGCCCGCGGCCTGCCCGGGGCCACCAGGGTCGCGACGATCGGTATCGCGGTCGGTGCCGGCGCGACCCTCGGACTTCTGATCGTCGCCCGGGTCATCGACAGCTCGGGCCGGGTCGTGGTCCCGGTCGGCGGCATGGTGGTGACCGGCGCGATGCAGGGCGCGTCCCTGACGTTGCAACGGATGCGCGACGAGGTGGCCTCCGGCCGGCCGGCCGTCGAGGCCCGGCTGGCGCTGGGGCTGGACGGCCACCGGGCGTTCGACCCCCACCTGCGGACGTCCCTGCGCAACGCGCTGATCCCCGCGATCGACGGGACCAAGGTGGTCGGCCTGATCAGCCTGCCCGGCGCCACCGTGGGCCTGCTGCTGGCCGGCGTGTCGCCGCTGACCGCGATCCGCTACCAGGTGGTCGTGATGTACATGCTGCTCGGCGGCGCCGCTGTGGCCGCGGTGGTGGCCGGCCGGCTGGGTGTGCGCCTGCTCTTCGACGACGCGCACCGGATGCGGCGCGTGGGCTGATGCTCCTGCACCCGTGGGACGCCGCCCGGGACGACGGCGAGTGGCAGCGCTGGCTGCTCGACGGCCACGACTTCGGCACCCTCATCGCCGCGGGCCGCGGTCGGGACGTGCCCGTCGCCGTACCGACCCACTTCGTGTACGACGGCGCGGACACCGTCCTGCTGCACCTCGCCCGGCCCAACCCGGTGTGGAAGGCGCTGGACGAGAACCCGAAGGTGCTGCTCGCCGTGTCCGGTGACGTCGCCTACGTGCCGGCGGCCTGGAAGGCGGTCGGTGACGAGGACCCGGCGCGCGGCATCCCCACGTCGTACTACGCCGCCGTGCTGCTGACCTGCACCGCGCGGGTACTCACCGGCGAGGAGCTGGTCGAGGTGCTGCGGGCCCAGCTCGGGCACTTCGAGCCCGGCTCGGGCGTGGCCGATCCCTCGGTGCACGCGCGTGAACTGCCGGGCATCCGCGGCCTGCGGCTGGCGATCGAGCACGTGCAGGCCAAGTTCAAGTACGGCGGCAACGCCGACGACGCGCACCGGGCGCGGGTCGCGGCCGCCCTGGCCGAGCGGGGCCGACCCGGCGACGCCGCATCGCTGGGGCACCTGCTGCGTCGTACGCCGCCTGCCTGACGACGCGGTCAGCCGGTGGCGCGATCCAGGAACGACCCGACGACGGCGACGTACTCCTCCGGCTGCTCGACGAACGTCATGTGCCCGCTCTGCTCGAACACGTGCAGCTCGCCCCTCGGCGCCAGAGCGGCGATCCGCTCGGACGCGGCCGGCACGCAGGTGCGGTCGAAGCGCCCGGTGCAGGCGAGCAGGGGCTGCGGCACGTGGGGCAGCTGCTGTTCGACGTCGATCGACAGCCCGCCGCCCTCCAGCGAGGTCGCCCGCAGCACGGCCGGCGCGTAGCGCATGTGCTCGGTCTTCGCGGCGTACTCGCCGATCCGCGGGTCCCGGGGGTCGGCGAAGTGCCACGGCATCTGGTCGGCGAGCAGCTGCCGGCACTCCCCCTCCGTCTGCACGCTCGCCTCCCGCTCCCACGAGGCGGTGACCTGCGCGCGCAGGTCCTCCGGCTCGAAGACGGCGAGTCCCTTCTCGACCTCGTCGAGGAACCGGTCGTCCGGCACCCCGCTGCTGACGACGGTGGCGACGGCCGCGCCCGGGGCGTCGGCCGCGTGCTGCAGCGCGACGAACGCGCCGAACGAGTGCCCGAGGACGGCGTACCGCTCCATGCCCAGGGCGGCGGCGACAGCGCTGACGTCGCTCGCGTGCTGCTCCAGGGTCCAGCTGTGCGGGTCGCTGTCGCGGTCGCTGCGGCCCTGCGCCCGACCGTCGATGAGGACCAGCCGGTAGCGGTCGGCCAGCGGGTCGAGGTAGTCGCCGAACATGGTGTGGTCGAGCCCGGGACCGCCGTGCAGCACGAGCACGGGGAACCCGTCCGCCGGGCCGCGCTCGACGACGAACAGATGCGTGTCGTGCACGGGCAGGAGGCGGCCGGAAGGCTCAGCGGTCATACGGCATTCTGCCCACATGACCCTTTCCGGTAAGGACCTGCTCGGCGGACCTCCGCCGACCCTGCTACCCGACGAGTCCGGACCGCGCGCACTGCTCGAGGCCGGCACCGACCCTGCCGAGGTGGCGGCGACGCACCCCACCCACAGTGCCGCCTGGGCCGCGCTCGCCGATGCGGCGTACGCGCGGGGCGCGGTCATCGAGTCCTACGCGTACGCCCGCGTCGGCTACCACCGCGGGCTGGACGCCCTGCGCCGCAACGGATGGAAGGGCTACGGCCCGGTGCCGTGGGCGCACGCCCCGAACCAGGGCTTCCTCCGGGCCCTCAACGCGCTGGGCCGCGCCGCCGACACGATCGGCGAGACCGACGAGGCGCAGCGGATCGCGCAGTTCCTCGACGAGAGCGACCCGGCCGCCCGGCAGGCCCTCCAGCCCTGACGGCCCTTACGCCCCGTGCGCCTCGGGTGGCAGCACGATCTTCGGCGTGGTCCGGCGCCGTCCGAGCAGGGCGGCGCCGGGCAGCCCGGCCAGCGTCCGGCTGGTCTCGTCGACGAAGGTCATGATCCGCTCGGTCGACCCGGCGATCACAGCCACCCGCTCGTGGGTGTCGGCCAGCGTGCGCAGCACCGGCAGGATGTCCGCCTGGATCTGCCGGATGGTCGCGGGCAGCTCCTCGACCACCGGGTCGTCGAGGACCGCCGCGAGCCGGGTCATGCCGGGAGCCAGGGCACGCAGCGGCTCCTCGAGCTCCTCGACCAGCCCGTCCAGCCGGGTGGCCAGGCGGTTCACCGTCACGATCGCCTCCCGCGCCGAGGACACGGTGTCGGCCAGGCCCCGGACGGCGTTGGTGAGCGCGGTGACGGTGCCGGGGAGCGCGGCGAGGGCTTCGGTCTGCGCCTGCAGCAGTGCCGTCACCCCGCCGAGGACGCCGTCCAGACCCGGGAACTTGGCCATTCGGGCAGGGTACGTCCACCCTGCGGTTGCCTGGCCGTTAGACTTGCTCCGCAAGAAGCCCCGTCGCGTCCTGCACGGGGTTTTCGTACGTCACGCGACGGAATCTGAGAGGGCTGCGATGCCCGCACTCGTCCTGATCGGCGCCCAGTGGGGCGACGAAGGCAAGGGCAAGGCCACCGACCAGCTCGGCGGGTCGGTCGACTATGTCGTGAAGTTCAACGGCGGCAACAACGCCGGTCACACGGTCGTCATCGGCGACGAGACCTACGCGCTGCACCTGCTGCCCAGCGGCATCCTCAGCCCCGGCTGCACGCCGATCATCGGCAACGGTGTCGTCGTCGACCTGGGCGTGCTGTTCCAGGAGATCGACGCACTGGAGGCGCGCGGCTTCAGCTGCGAGCGACTGCTCATCAGTGCGGACGCCCACGTCATCCCGTCGTACAACAGCACGCTGGACCGGGTCGCCGAGCGTTTCCTCGGCAACCGCAGGATCGGCACGACCGGTCGCGGCATCGGCCCGACGTACGCCGACAAGATGAACCGGATCGGCATCCGCGTGCAGGACCTGTTCGACGAGAACATCCTGCGGCAGAAGGTCGAAGGCGCACTGGCGCAGAAGAACCAGCTGCTGGTCAAGGTCTACAACCGCAAGGCCGTCACCGTCGACGCGGTGGTCGAGGAGCTGCTGTCGTACGTCGACCGGTTGCGCCCGATGGTCGCGGACACGGGGCTGCTGCTGTCGCAGGCGCTCGACGCCGGCAAGACGGTGCTCCTCGAAGGCGGCCAGGCGACCCTGCTCGACGTCGACCATGGCACGTACCCGTTCGTCACCTCCTCGTCAGCCACGGCCGGCGGCGCGTGCACCGGCTCGGGCATCCCCCCGAACCGCGTCGACAAGGTGATCGCCGTCGTCAAGGCGTACACGACCCGCGTCGGCGAGGGGCCGTTCCCGACCGAGCTGCTCGACGACGACGGTGAGCGGCTGCGGACCAACGGCCACGAGTTCGGTACGACGACCGGCCGCCCGCGCCGGTGCGGCTGGTACGACGCGGTCATCGCCCGCTACGCCGCGCGCGTCAACGGGGTCACCGACTTCGTGCTCACCAAGCTCGACGTACTGACCGGCTGGGAGCAGATCCCGGTGTGCGTCGCGTACGAGGTCGACGGCAAGCGGCTCGACGAGATGCCGATGACGCAGACCGAGTTCCACCACGCCGTCCCGGTCTACGAGTACCTCCCCGGCTGGACCGAGGACATCACGACGGCCCGGACGTTCGAGGACCTGCCGGTCAACGCGCAGAACTACGTGCGGACGCTGGAGAAGATGAGCGGCGCGCCGTTCAGCTCGATCGGCGTGGGCCCGGACCGCGAGCAGACCCTCGAGCTGCGCTCGCTGCTGCCGTAGGCCAGCCGGGCTGGGCCTTTTCGGAACTTCCACAGCACCCGGGTGCTGTGGAAGTTCCGAAAACCGGTGGGCTACTCGGGCGGGCCGAACGGGAACGTCGCGAGCTCGGTCCAGTCGCCGTCGTCGTCACACACCCACAGCGCCGCCTGGACGGCCGTCGTCCGCAGCGGCAGCCGGGCGCTCACCGCGTTGCCGGCCGACTGGCGCAGCCCGCGGTCCTCGCTGTGCACGATCGTCAGGTGCGGGACGACCTCGCCGGCCGGGATCTGCCCGGCGTACGGCGGGCACTCCGGCCAGCGGCGGGTGATGGCCCGGGTCAGCTCGACCAGGGTGTCGCTCTCAGGGGCGAGGAACACGATCCCGGCGTGCTCGAACCGGCCGACGCGGCCGAAGCGCAGCGGGAATGCATCGATGCCCGAGAAGAACCACTCGAGCTCGCCGAGGACGCCGGCGTCGATCCGCTCGCGGGGCAGGAACGGGTAGAGCAGCGTCACGTGGGCCGGGACACCGTGTGCGGCGGAGGGGTCGCCCTTCTCGCGCCACCCGTGCACCAGCGGCTCGGCATCCGGCACGCACAGCAGGATCGCGCTCTCCACGGCACCTCCGTCTGTTCGAGGGGTTGAGGCGAGACGCTAGCGTCGGACCCCGTGAAGATCCTCGTGGTGGGCTCCGGTGCTCGTGAGCATGCCCTCGTCCTGGCCCTGTCCCGCGACCCGTCCGTGACGGGAATCGTCTGTGCCCCGGGCAACGCGGGCACGGCGGCCCTCGCCGAAACCCGCGCGCTCGACGCGACCGACCCCGCCGCCGTCGTCGCCCTGGCCCGCGAAGTGGCCGCGGACCTCGTGGTCGTCGGGGCGGAGGGCCCCCTTGTGGCGGGGGTCGCTGACGCGGTGCGCGGGGCCGGCATCGCCTGCTTCGGTCCCTCGGCGGCCGCCGCACGGCTCGAGGGCAGCAAGTCGTTCGCGAAGGACGTCATGCAGGCGGCGGGGGTGCCGACCGCCGCGGCGATGGTGTTCGAGGACGACAACGACTGCGCCGCGTACCTCGCGGGCGCCACCCCGCCGTACGTCATCAAGGCCGACGGGCTCGCCGCCGGCAAGGGCGTCCACGTCGGGCTGGACCTGCCGACCGCCGTCGACTTCGCGCGGGACGCCCTGCGCAGCCTCGGCGGGCGGGTCGTCGTCGAGGAGTTCCTGGACGGACCCGAGGTGTCGCTGTTCGCGCTGACCGACGGCGCGGCCGTCGTACCGCTGCTGCCGGCCCAGGACTTCAAGCGGGCGTACGACGACGACGAGGGGCCGAACACCGGCGGCATGGGCGCGTACGCCCCGCTGCCCTGGCTGCCGGCCGGCCTGGTGGACGACGTGCTCGAGCGGGTGCTCCAGCCCGTCGTCGACGAGATGGCCGCGCGCGGGACGCCGTTCTCCGGGCTGCTGTACGCCGGTCTGGCGATCACCTCCCGAGGCCCCGAGGTCATCGAGTTCAACTGCCGGTTCGGCGACCCCGAGACCCAGGTCGTCCTGGCGATGCTGGAGACGCCGCTCGCCGGTCTCCTGCACGCGAGCGCGACCGGCGGGCTCGCCGACGTCGGGCCGCTGCGGTGGCGCGAGGGCGCGGCCGTCACGGTGGTCGTGGCCGCGGAGAACTACCCGGGGACCCCGGTCACCGGCGACGAGGTCACGGTGGGTGTACTGCCGAACGGCGTCGACGTTCTGCATGCCGGCACCCGGCTGGACGGCGAACGGGTCCTCAGCAGCGGCGGCCGGGTGCTGTCGGTGACCGCGGCCGGGACTTCCCTCGAGGCCGCGCGTGATCTTGCGTACCAAGGGGTCGCCGCGGTGACGTTGCGAGGAGCACACTCCCGGTCTGACGTCGCGCTGCGCGCCGTCCGCGGAGAGGTCCGCGCACCGGAAGGGGAAGCGGGTGGTCGAACCCCTGCTCGATGAGGACGGCCGGCGGCCACGTGTCGCCGTCATCTACAGCAGCCCTGCCGACCACGACACCATGGCGCAGGCCGGGGCGCTGCTGTCCCGCTTCGGGCTGGCGTACGACGAGCAGTCGCTGTCGCCCCACCGCGCCCCCAGGGCCCTGGCCGACTGGATCGCGGAACTCGAGCCGCGCGGCGTCGAGGTCGTCATCGCGGGTTCGGCCGGTGCCGCCGCCCTGGCCGGAATCGTCGCCGCGCACACGATCCTGCCGGTCATCGGCGTACCGCTGTCGACCGGCGGACTCGACGGCCGGGACGCCCTGCTCGGCCTCACCCAGCTGCCGCCCGGCGTGCCCGTCGCGGCGGTCGGGATCGACAACGCGCTGAACGCCGCCGTACTCGCCGTGCAGGTGCTCGCCGTGGCCGACCCGGAGCTGCGGACCCGGCTGTGGCGGTTCAAGGACGACTTCGAGAAGGCCGCACGCCACTGATCGGCGGCCGAGGCGCGCGGTCTGGGAGAATGGAGCGACCGCCCGCCTGTACGTCAGCACCGCGAGGAGCTTTCCCGTGATCGAGCGCTACACCCTGCCCGAGATGGGGCGGGTCTGGAGCGAGGCCCGCAAGTACGAGCTGTGGTGCCAGGTCGAGGTGCTCGTCCTCGAGGCCCACGCCGCGGCCGGCGTCGTACCCGCCGACAGCGTCGAGCCGGTACGCCGGGCGGCGCCGCCGACCCCGGAGGCCGTCGCGGAGATCGAGGCGGTGACCCAGCACGACGTCATCGCGTTCCTGTCGGCCTGGGCCGACAACACCGAACCGCGCGAGGCGGCGGCGTACGTGCACTTCGGCATGACGTCTTCCGACCTGCTCGACACGGCGCTGGCCCTGCAGCTCGTCGAGGCCACCGACATCCTGCTGGCCAAGGCCGACACCCTGGTCGCCGCGCTGCGCGACCTCGGACTGAAGCACAAGGACACCGTCAAGGTCGGCCGTACGCACGGCATCCACGCCGAGCCGACGACGTGGGGGCACCGGGTCGCCGACCTGGCGTTCGCCATGGCCCGCTCGCGGGACCGGCTCACGCGCGCCCGTGACGCGGTCGCCGTCTGCAAGATCAGCGGCGCGGTCGGCACGTACTCCAACATCGACCCCTCCGTGGAGCAGACCGTCGCGGCGCGGCTCGGCCTCACCCCGTCCCCGGCCGCGACCCAGGTCGTCATCCGCGACGGCGTCAGCGAGTGGGTGTCGGCGCTGGCCGTCATCGCCACCGTCTGCGAGGCGTTCGCCCTCGAGGTGCGGCACGGGCAGCGCACCGAGGTCCGCGAGCTGTGGGAGCCGTTCGGCAAGGGCCAGAAGGGTTCCTCGGCCATGCCGCACAAGAAGAACCCGATCGCGTCGGAGCGGATCGCCGGGCTCGCCCGCGTCGTACGCGCCCAGGTCGTGCCGGTCATGGAGGGCATCCCGCTCTGGCACGAGCGCGACATCAGCCACTCCTCGACCGAGCGGGTCGCCCTGCCTGACGCCGCGATCGGCACCGACTACCTGCTCAACCTGACCACGCGGCTCGTCACCGGGCTCGTCGTCGACGCCGACCGGATGCGGGTGAACCTCGAGTCCTCCGGCGGCCTGATCTACACCTCGACCGTCCTGCTCGAACTGGTCGAGGGCGGCCTGTCGCGCGAGGACGCGTACTCCTTCGTCCAGCAGGCCGCCATGCGCACCTGGGAGACCGGCGTGCCGTTCCGGCAGACGCTGACCGAGCAGGCCGAGGCTGCCGGGCAGAAGCTGGACGAGGCGCGCCTCGACGAGGTCTGCCGCCCGGAGCGCTACCTCGAGCGGCTGGCCCCGGTCTTCGAGCGGCTCGCGGCGCTCACGTGATCCCCCTCCCGCTGGTCGCGCGCGGCAAGGTGCGCGACCTCTACGCGGTCGGGGACGACCAGCTGCTGCTCGTCGCGAGCGACCGCCTGTCGGCGTACGACGTCGTGCTGCCCAGCGGGATCCCCGACAAGGGCGCGGTGCTGACCGGGCTGTCGGTGTGGTGGTTCGAGCAGCTCGCCGACGTGGTGCCCAACCACCTGGTGACGGCGCGGGTGTCCGAGCTGCCCGAGGTGCTGCACCCGTACGCCGAGGAGCTGCGCGGCCGGTCGATGCTCTGCCGTCGGCTCGACATGGTGCAGGTCGAGTGCGTGGCCCGCGGCTACCTCACCGGCGGCGGCCTGACGGAGTACCAGGCGTCGGGCTCGGTCTGCGGCGTACCGCTGCCGGCCGGGCTGGTGGACGGCTCGCGGCTGCCCGAGCCCATCTTCACGCCGACGTCCAAGGCGCCGGTCGGCGAGCACGACCTGCCGATGACGTACGACGAGGTGGTGGCCCAGCTCGGCCCCGAGCTGTCCGAGGAGGTGCGGGCGACCACGCTCGACATCTACCGGCGCGGTGCGGCGGTGGCCGAGAAGGCCGGCATCCTGCTCGCCGACACCAAGGTCGAGCTCGGTCTGGAGAACGGCCGGCTCGTGCTGGGCGACGAGGTGCTCACCCCGGACAGCAGCCGGTTCTGGCCGGCCTCGTCGTGGGAGCCGGGTCACGCGCAGCCGTCGTACGACAAGCAGTTCGTCCGCGACTGGCTGACCGCGTCCGGCTGGGACCGCACCCCGCCGGGACCCGAGCTGCCCGCCTCGGTGCTGGAGCAGACCCGCGACAAGTACGTCGAGGCCTACGAGCGGCTGACCGGCTCGTCGTTCGACTCCTGGCTCCGCGAGAGCTGACCCCTCGGCCGCGGTGCGGCGTCGGTAGGCTGCCTGCCGTGGCCGCCGTGAAGATCGTCGTGGACGTGATGCTCAAGCCGGAGATCCTGGATCCGCAGGGGCAGGCGGTGTCCAACGCCCTGCCGAACCTCGGGTTCGCGACCGCGGGCAGCCTGCGCATCGGCAAGCACGTCGAGCTCGAGCTCGAGGCGGACACCGACCGGGCCGCGCTCGACCAGGCCACCCGGATCGCCGAGACGCTGCTGGCCAATCCTGTGATCGAGGACTTCACCGTCCGCCTGGCCTGAACGGGCCTAACCCTCTGATCATCGGGTACGTGGGCCTCCGACGAGGAGGTGTCCGTGGAGATCAAACTGACGCTCGCCCTGCCGCGGGACGAGCTGTCCGTGCCTGTCGTACGCCGCATCCTCAAGAACTCGATGCAGACCCTCGGGGTGCGCCGGGACGTGATCTCCGACATCGAGCTGGCCCTCACCGAGGCGGCGACCAACGCCCTCGACCATGCGCAGAACGGCGGCGAGTACGAGGTCTCGGCCGGCA
Organism: Frankiales bacterium; assembly: GCA_025965475.1. Lineage (GTDB taxonomy): Bacteria > Actinomycetota > Actinomycetes > Mycobacteriales > SCTD01 > RYN-124. The sequence goes on from JAOPWV010000078.1 coordinate 21,993, forward strand.
TCGACGGCCACCGCTGCATCATCGAGGTGCTCGACCGCGGCAACGGCTTCGACGGCGAGGCCCTCGGGCACCTGGAGGCGGACGTCAGGGCCGAGGACGGCCGCGGCATCCAGCTGATGCGTGCATCGGTCGACAAGGTCACCTTCGACAGCCGCCCGACGGTCGGCACCGTCGTGCATCTCGAGAAGATCCTCGAGTGGGACGAGGGCTCGGTCATCAAGCAGCTGACCGAGAACCACCCCGCGATCGAGCACGGCCCCTGGCATTCGGACGACACTCAGGACGTGCCAGCCCCGCCCTGAGCCGCCGGTAGGCTGGACGCATGTCCGCTCGGATCGGCGTCGTCACGTTCCCCGGCAGTCTCGACGACCGCGACGCGCAGCGCGCGGTCCGTCTCTCGGGTGCCGAACCCGTCCCCCTCTGGCACGGTGACGGGGATCTGCACGGCGTCGACGCCGTGGTCCTGCCGGGCGGTTTCTCGTACGGCGACTACCTGCGGTGCGGCGCCATCGCGCGGTTCGCCCCGGTCATGAACGCGATCGTCGAGCAGGCCGCCGAGGGGCTGCCGGTCCTCGGGATCTGCAACGGGTTCCAGGTGCTGTGCGAGTCGCACCTGCTCCCCGGCGCCCTCACCCGCAACCAGAACCTCCACTTCGTCAACCGCGACCAGCGGCTGCGCGTCGACTCCACGGCCACGCTCTGGACCGGCGGTTACGACCAGGGCCAGGAGATCGTCATCCCCGTCAAGAACGGTGAAGGCTGCTATGTCGCCGACGAACGCACCCTCGACCAGCTCGAGGCCGAGGGCCGGATCGTCGCGCGGTACGTCGGCGGCAACCCTAACGGCAGCGCCCGGGACATCGCCGGCATTGCGAACGAGCGCGGCAACGTGGTCGGTCTCATGCCGCACCCGGAGCACGCGGTGGAGCACCTCACCGGTCCCGGCACCGACGGCCTGGGCTTCTTCACGAGCGTCCTGAAGGCGCTGGTGTCCGCGTGAGCCTCGACAGCGTCGACCGCGCGGCCGGGACCCCCGACGAGGAGCAGCCCTACCTCGAGCTCGGGCTGAAGGACGACGAGTACGCCCGGGTCCGCGAGATCCTCGGCCGTCGTCCCACGCAGACCGAGCTCGCGATGTACTCGATCATGTGGAGCGAGCACTGCTCCTACAAGAGCAGCAAGGTGCACCTGCGCCAGTTCGCTGACATGCCCGAGAACGAGCGGCTCCTCGTCGGGATGGGTGAGAACGCCGGCGTCGTCGACGTCGGCGAGGGGCTCGCCGTCACGTTCAAGGTGGAGAGCCACAACCACCCGTCGTACGTCGAGCCGTACCAGGGCGCGGCGACCGGCGTCGGCGGCATCGTGCGCGACATCCTCACGATGGGCGCCCGCCCGGTGCTGGTGATGGACCCGCTGCGGTTCGGCGACATCGACCACCCGGACACCCAGCGGGTGCTGCCCGGGATCGTGGCCGGCATCGGTGGCTACGGGAACTGCCTCGGTCTGCCCAACATCGGCGGCGAGGTCGTCTTCGACCCGACCTACCAGGGCAACCCGCTCGTCAACGCCCTCTGCCTCGGCGTCATGCCCAAGGACCGGATCCAGCTGTCCGCGGCCACGGGCGTCGGCAACGTCGTCGTCCTGCTCGGGGCGAAGACCGGCCGGGACGGCATCGGCGGCGTGTCCGTCCTCGCCTCCGCCACCTTCGACGACGACGGCCCCGCCAACCGGCCCGCCGTGCAGGTCGGCGACCCGTTCACCGAGAAGTTGCTCATCGAGGCCTGCCTCGAGATGTACGACGCCAAGCTCGTGCAGGGCATCCAGGACCTCGGCGGAGCCGGCCTGACCTGCGCCCTCACCGAGACGTCAGCGGCCGGCAAGAGCGGGATGCACGCGCACCTCGAGCGGGTCCCGCTGCGCGAGGCGAGCATGGAGCCGCACGAGATCCTCGCGAGCGAGTCGCAGGAGCGGATGCTGGCCATCGTCACGCCCGAGGACCTGCCCGCCGTGCTGGCCATCGCCGAGAAGTGGGGCGTGCTCGCCACCGACATCGGCGAGGTCACCGACGGCGACCGCCTCGTCATCAGCTGGCACGACGAGGTCGTCGTGGACGTGCCGCCCGGCTCGCTCGCCGACGACGGACCGGTCTACACCCGGCCCATCGAGCGTCCGGCGGACCAGGACGAGCTGGCCGCGAACGCGCTGCCCGCCTACCCGGACGCCGCCGGCCTGCGCGCGCTGCTGCTCCGCATGATCGCCAGCCCCAACCTGTGCAGCCGCCGCTGGGTCGTCGAGCAGTTCGACCGCGTCGTGCTCGGCGACACCGTGCTGGCCTGGCCGGAGGACGCCGGCGTCGTACGGCTGTCCGAGGAGACCGGCCTGGGGATCGCGCTGGCCACCGACGGCAACGGCCGGTACACCCGGTTGGACCCGTACGCCGGCGCCCAGCTGGCCCTGGCTGAGGCCTACCGCAACGTCGTCGCGACCGGTGCCGTCCCGATCGCGGTGACCAACTGCCTCAACTTCGGCTCGCCCGAGGACCCGGCCGTGATGTGGCAGTTCGCCGAGGCCACCCGCGGGCTGGCCGAGGCGTGCCGCGAGCTGGGCACCCCGGTCACCGGCGGCAACGTCAGCTTCTACAACCAGACGGGCAGCACCCCGATCAACCCCACCCCGGTCGTCGGTGTCCTCGGCCTGTTCGACGACGTGGCCCGGCGGACGCCGATGGGTTTCCGCGACGAGGGCGAGACCCTGCTGCTCCTCGGCGACACCCGCGACGAGCTCGGCGGCTCGGAGTGGGCCTGGGCCGAGCACCGCCACCTCGGTGGCCGCCCGCCGGCCGTCGACCTGGCGCGGGAGAAGCTGCTCGGCGAGGTGCTGGTCTCCGGCAGCCGCGACGGCATGCTGTCCGCCGCGCACGACCTGTCCGACGGCGGGCTCGCGCAGGCGCTGGTCGAGTCGGCGCTGCGGTTCGGCACCGGCGCGCGGGTCGTCCTGCCCCAGGGCCAGGGCCAGGACCCGTTCGTGCAACTGTTCAGTGAGTCCGCGGGGCGCGCGCTCGTCGCCGTACCGCGCTCGGAGGAGCTGCGCTTCACCGAGATGTGCGCCGCCCGCGGCCTGCCGTGCACCCGTATCGGTGTGACCGACGGCCAGGGCGACGGCGCGACGCTCGAGGTCCAGGACCTGTTCACGGTGCCGCTGGCCGAGCTGCGCGAGGCCTACGAGAGCACCCTGCCCCGGATGTTCGGGCCGCTGGCCGGCGCGACGGCGGACGCCCCGGCGGCGCCCGCCCTCTGACGTGGCCAAGGGTCCGTCGTACGACGTCCTCCGCGCGGCCCTCGACGCCCAGTGGGAGCTGCTCGTCGCGGCGCTGACGGCGGCCGACCCGGCGGCGCCGACCCGCTGCGCCGGGTGGGCGGTACGCGACGTCGACGCCCACCTGGGCTCGATCACCGCCGGACTCGGGCGGCTCGCTGCCCTGGCCGGCCCCGGCCGGCCGGACACCGACGTCGCGGGGTGGGCCGCCGCGCTACCCGCGCTGGCCGGCCTCATCGCCGAGGACGCCCGTGGTGCGGACACGAGGCTGGCGGATGCTGTGCCGGCGACTCAGGCAGCCCTCGCGGGTGTGGATCCGGAGTACGTCGTGGAGCAGCGGACCGGGTCGCACCGGCTCGCCGACGCCGTGCTGTTCCGGCTGATCGAGGCGGTCGTCCACGGGCTCGACCTGCCCGAACCCGTGGCGCCCGACCGGCGGGCCCTGCAGATCGCGGTCCGCGCGCTGGCCCAGATCCTGGCCGCGCGCGCCCCCGGGCGCAGCGTCGAGGTCCGCATCCCGCCGCACGCCGCGGTGCAGGCCGTCGAGGGGCCCCGGCACACCCGCGGCACCCCGCCGAACGTCGTGGAGTGCGACCCGGTGGCGTTCGTCGAGCTGGCCACCGGACGACTGGCCTGGGCCGACGCCGTGGCGGACGGGCGGGTGCGGGCCAGCGGCGAACGGGCCGACCTGTCGCCGTGGCTCCCGCTGCTGTCCTGACCATCTGCTCCAGGCCGTCGTATCAGGTCAACTACACTCGATCAGGTCGACTCCCCCGTCTCCGCCTTTGAGGAGCTCCCCCGCGTGCCTGCTGCACACGGCCTGACGGAAGACCTCTACGCACCCGAGCCGCCCGTCGGCGAGGAGTGCGGTGTCTTCGGCGTATGGGCTCCCGGTGAGGACGTCGCCAAGCTGACGTACTACGGCCTCTACGCCCTGCAGCACCGCGGCCAGGAGGCCGCGGGTATCGCGGTCTCCGATGGCAGCGCGGTGCTCGTCTACAAGGATCTCGGCCTGGTCGCCCAGGTCTTCGACGAGCCGACCCTGTCCAGTCTCAAGGGCCACCTGGCCATCGGGCACTGCCGGTACAGCACGACCGGCAGCGGTACCTGGGAGAACGCGCAGCCGTCGTTCCGCACCCTGTCCACCGGCGGCAGCCTGGCGCTGAGCCACAACGGCAACCTCACCAACACCAGCGAGCTGGCCCGGCAGGTCGCGCAGATCGACCACCGCGACGGCATGGGCGCGACGACCGACTCGGACCTCATCACCACCCTGCTCGCGGCGAAGCCGGACGTGCCGCTCGACGTGGCCGCGCTCGAGGTCCTGCCCCTGCTCAAGGGCGCGTTCTCCCTCGTCTTCATGGACGAGCACACGCTCTATGCCGCCCGCGACCCGCACGGCGTCCGCCCGCTGGTCCTCGGCCTGCTCGAGCGGGGCTGGGTCGTGGCCAGCGAGACTGCCGCGCTGGACATCGTCGGCGCCTCCTTCGTCCGGGAGATCGAACCCGGCGAGCTGCTGGCGATCGACGAGCACGGCGTGCGCAGCCAGCGCTTCGCCGAGGCGAACCGCAAGGGCTGCCTCTTCGAGTACGTCTACCTCGCCCGGCCGGACACGACGATCGCCGGCCAGTCGGTCAACACCACGCGCGTGCAGACCGGCCGGACCCTCGCCTTCGAGGCCCCGGTGGACGCCGACCTCGTCATCCCGGTCCCCGAGTCCGGTACGCCGGCCGCGATCGGTTACGCCGAGCAGAGCGGCATCCCGTACGGGCAGGGCCTGGTGAAGAACGGGTACGTGGGGCGCACGTTCATCCAGCCGTCGCAGACGATCCGGCAGCTCGGCATCCGGCTCAAGCTCAACCCGCTGCGCGACGTCATCAAGGGCAAGCGGCTGGTCGTCGTCGACGACTCGATCGTGCGCGGCAACACCCAGCGTGCCCTGGTGCGGATGCTGCGCGAGGCGGGCGCCGCGGAGGTGCACGTGCGCATCTCCAGCCCGCCCGTCATGTGGCCGTGCTTCTACGGCATCGACTTCGCGAGCCGGGCCGAACTCATCGCCAGCGGGCTCGGCGTGGAGCAGATCCGCGCGAGCATCGGCGCCGACTCGCTGGCCTTCGTCAGCCTGGAGGGCCTGACGGCGGCGAGCAACCAGCGGGCGAGCGAGCTCTGCCGCGCCTGCTTCACCGGCGAGTACCCCATCGAGATCCCGCAGCCGGACCTCATCGGCAAGCACGTTCTGGAAGGCCTCACGCGCAATGCTGTCACCGACCTCGAGGCCGAGCACATCGTCGACCACACCCACGCGGACAACGGGATGACCGTCGTGCACAACGGCGGCGACGGCGTCGACGAGTTCGACGCGCTGCTGGCCACCGCCGCCGCCCCCGACGACGCGGGCCGGTCGTGAGCCGCCGTACGCCCGAGGGCATGGATCCCGCGGTCCGGTCGTCGTACGCCGCCGCGGGCGTCGACATCGAGGCGGGTGACCGCGCGGTCGAGCTGATGAAGAGCCAGGTCGCGCGGGCGACCCGGCCCGAGGTTGTCGGCGGCCTCGGCGGGTTCGCCGGGCTGTTCCGCCTCGACACCTCGAAGTACAAGCAGCCGCTGCTCGCCAGCAGCACCGACGGCGTCGGGACCAAGCTGGCCATCGCCCAGGCGATGGACCGGCACGACACCGTCGGCATCGACCTGGTCGGCATGGTCGTCGACGACCTGGTCGTGTGCGGCGCCGAGCCGCTGTTCCTGCAGGACTACATAGCCTGCGGTCAGGTGGTCCCGGAGCGGATCGCCCAGATCGTCGGCGGCATCGCGGCCGGGTGCGAGCTGGCCGGCTGCGCGCTGGTCGGCGGCGAGACCGCCGAGCACCCGGGCCTGATGAGCCCCGAGCACTACGACATCGCCGGCACCGGCGTCGGCGTCGTCGAGGCCGATCTGGCGCTCGGACCGGAGCGCGTGCAGGCCGGCGACGTGGTCATCGCGATGGGCTCGAGCGGCCTGCACAGCAACGGCTACTCGCTGGTGCGGCACGTGCTCCTGCAGGGCGCCCGGCTGCGGCTGGACGCCGTCGTCGACGAGCTGGACCGCCCGCTGGGCGAGGAACTGCTCGTCCCGACGCGGATCTACGCGAAGGACTGTCTGTCTCTCATCGAGGAGACCGACGTCCACGCGTTCGCGCACATCACGGGCGGTGGCCTCGCGGCCAACCTCGCCCGGGTGCTGCCGCAGCACCTGTCGGCGACCATCGACCGCGGTACCTGGACCCCGGCCCCGGTGTTCTCCCTGGTGGCCGGCCGCGGCCGCGTCGAGCAGGCCGAGATGGACCGGACGTTCAACATGGGCGTCGGTATGGTCGCGCTGGTCCCGCCGGCGGACGTGGACCGCGCGCTGGCGCTGCTGACGGCCCGGCACGTGCCCGCGTGGGTGGCCGGGACGGTCACGGCCGGCAACGGCGACGTCGAGATGGCCGGCACCCACCCCGCCTGAGTCGACTGCGCTCCGCGTCGCCCCTGTGGCGGACCCTTCTTCAGGGGCAGCCAGGCGCGAGGCCGGGGAACGGCCGGGGCCGCGGGGCGGCCGTGACCACGTAGCCCCGGGTGGGGAGACGTCGCCGGGCCGGCACGCGCGGACACCGGCAGGACCGCGGGGTCCTACCGGTGCGCAGAGCTCCGACGCGCCTACTTGGCGGCGCGGTGGTCCTCGTCGTCCGCGTCGTGGGCGTACGGGTCGGCGAACCCGTCGTCGTCCTCGTCGTCCGAGTCCACGGCGGCCGCGGGCGCGCTCGGCGCCCCGCCACCGGCGAGTTCGGCCTTCAGACGCTCGAGGTCGGTTCCGCCGCTGTTGTACTTCAGCTCGCGTGCGACCTTGGTCTGCTTGGCCTTGGCACGGCCGCGCCCCATGGCTCGACCCCCTCGATCCTCGATCCGACGGGGCAAGACCCCGCAGCGTGTGTGACCGGCAGCGGGCCGCCACCGGGGATCCCTCGGGGCTGCTCCGCAGGGACACCACGTTACAGGGTCGGCGGCTCGGGGACACGTCGGGACGCCCGGGACCGGACAGACCGGAACGACTCGGGCGCCCGGCCAGGGACCTGGCGGCCCTAGCTGCGGCCGGGCACCAGCAGTGTGCGCAGGCGCCCCACGTCGGCCATCCGGCGCTCGGCCACCCGGTCGGCGGCCACGGCCGGGGGCACCCCCTCCGCCTCCGCCGTCCGGAAGATCGCCAGCGTCGTGTCGTAGATCTCGGCTGCCTTCGCCTTGGCCCGTTCGAAGCGGAAGCCCTCGATCTCGTCCGCCACCTGGACCAGGCCGCCCGCGTTCGCGACGTAGTCGGGCGCGTAGAGGATCCCGCGGTCGGCGAGCACCTTCTCCAGGCCGGGGTGGGCGAGCTGGTTGTTCGCGGCGCCACAGACGATCCGGGCCTGCAGTTGCTGGGCGAGCTGGTCGGTCACCGACCCGCCGAGGGCGCAGGGGGCGTAGACGTCGCAGGCGCTCGCCGGCAGCTCGGCCACCGACGCCGCCCGCACCATCGGGAACGCGCTGCGCACCCGGTCCACCGCGCGCTCGTCCACGTCGCTGGCCACGACCTGCGCGCCGTCCTCGACGAGGTGCTCCACCAGCTGGCGGCCGACCTTGCCGACGCCCTCCACGGCGACGGTCCGGCCGTCCAGGGTCGGGGTACCCCAGGCGTGCTGGGCGGCGGCGCGCATCGCCTGGAAGACGCCGTACGCCGTCAGGACCGCGCTGTCACCGGCACCGCCGTGCTCCGGCGAGCGCCCGGTGACGAACTGCGACTCCTTGGCGACCACGTCCATGTCCTGCACGTAGGTTCCGACGTCGCAGGCCGTGTAGTAGCGGCCGCCGAGGGCCTGCACGAACCGGCCGAAGGCCCGCAGCTTGGCCTCGGTCTTGTCGCGCTCGGGGTCGCCCAGGATGACCGCCTTGCCGCCCCCGAGGTCGAGCCCGGCGCAGGCCGCCTTGTAGGCCATCGCCTTGGACAGCTTGAGTACGTCGTCGACGGCGGCGTCCTCGTCGGCGTACGGGTAGAAGCGCGTGCCGCCCAGCGCGGGTCCCAGGGCGGTGGAGTACACGGCGATGATCGCCTTGAGGCCGCTCGCGCGGTCCTGGCAGAAGACGACCTGCTCGTGGCCTGCGTCCTTCAGGTGGTCGGTCCGGTCGAAGACGCCCACGGGGTCTCCCGTTCCTGTGTGGCCCCGGCTCGGGTCGAGCCGCCCGGGGCGGAGGTCGCCGGTGCCGTCGTGAGGCGCCGTGCGGGTACCGGAGGAGGTGTGCCCCGGCTCGCGCAGCGTAGCGAGATCGGCCCGTCGTCGCTGTGCGCGCTCACCTGTGGGGGGCGCGTGCGACGATGCCGAGGTGACGGCGTACGCGGCGCACCTGCGGGTCTACGAGCCGCTGGCCGCCTTCGAGGGCGAGCAGCGCCGGCAGTGGGAGCAGTACCTGCGGGCCGGCAACATCCCGTCCGTCCAGGGCGGTACCGAGATGGAGCACGCCGCCGGCATCCGCGCGCTGATCGGCCGGCCGCCCAGCGTCGTGCCGGTCCTCGGTGACCACGCGTTCGTCACCGAACTCGACGGCGTCTCGCTGCTGTGCCCGTGGCGGACGCGGATCCGGGCCTGGGAGGCCATCGGGGACTTCCGCGACGAGCTGCCGGACGAGCTCGCCGACATGTTCCTGCCCCGCACGGCCGCCGACAGCGCCGAGGACGAGCTGGAGCGGTGGCGGATCGCGGACCCCGACCAGCACACCCACATCCTGACCAGTACCTGGCAGGTGCCGCTGCGCTGGTTCGTCCTCGTCGACGCCGACGAGCGCGAGGTCAGCCTCGGTACGCCGGTCGGCGGCACCGCCCCGGCCCGGGTCACCGGGCGCTCGCTGGTCTACCGGACGGCGATGTCACGGGCCCGCCGGCGTACCGCCCGCGCCCTGGCCGTCCTGCGGCGCACGGTCGAGGACGGCATGGTGACGGCCGCCGTCGAGGACCTCGGCCGGTGGCTCGAGGAGTTCCACCCGCGGTCGCTCGTCGAACTCGACTACGGCGGGCTCGTACACCTCCTGGACGACGCCGAGCTGCGGCAGGACGAGTCGGCGCGTGACGTCGCCGAGGCACTGGCGGCCCTCACCGAGGGCGATGCGGACCGGGCCGGCGCGGCGTACGGGCGCGTGACCGCGCGGATGAAGGCGCTGCAGGGCGTCGAGTCGGCCAATTAGTGGGCAAGCGGCCCGGAAGTTGCGTTTGCCTGCGGCAAGTCGCCGTTTGGGGTACGGACTACTCCCAAAGATGACCCGCTCGGGCCATACCGGAGAAAGCGGGCATCGCAGACCATCATCGTCTGGAGTGGGCGAGCCGCCGGTTCACCGTGTTCCATACGAGAGGACCCTGTCATGAGCACCCGTACTCCCGACACCGAGGCGCTGCTGACCCCGGCTGAGGTCGCCACGATGTTCCGTGTCGACCCCAAGACGGTCACCCGCTGGGCGAAGAGCGGCAAGCTCACCTCGATCCGCACCCTGGGTGGCCACCGCCGCTACCGCGAGGCCGAGGTCCGGTCGCTGCTTGCGGGCATCCCGCAGCCCCGCCCGCAGAGCTAGCCACCGCGACGGCCGCGCCCACCCGCAGCGCGCGCCCGATCACCGGACGGCGTCGTACCCGCATAGGGGTGCCGCGCCGTTCTCGCATGTCCGGGGCCGGTCCGTGATACATCCGGGCGGCTTCATGGGCACCCGGGCGACCCGCCTGCCGCCGTCGACACTGCCCGGGGCGGAAACGACAACGCTCCCGACCCAACGGGCCGGGAGCGTTCGTGATGTTCGTGACGTGGTGGTCAGGGACGGGATCGAACCGCCGACCCCGCGCTTTTCAGGCGCGTGCTCTACCAGCTGAGCTACCTGACCGGGTCTGTGCAGTGGGCCGGCCCCTGCACGAAGCAGGGGGTGATGCAGCGACCCCGACGGGACTCGAACCCGCGACCTCCGCCGTGACAGGGCGGCGCGCTAACCAACTGCGCTACGGGGCCTGGAAGGTTCCAAGCCGTTCTTGCTGTCGTGCTTACCGACACTACTTGCCGTGCCCCCAACGGGATTCGAACCCGCGTAGCCACCTTGAAAGGGTGGAGTCCTAGGCCGCTAGACGATGGGGACCACGGCCCCGTGGAGTGGGGCGCGCCCACGCCGTCTGGCCGTCGGGGACCGGGAAAGCATAGCGGACGCCCGCCGCGGCCTGCTGGTCAACCGGTGTTCTCCGCTTCGAACTCGACCCAGAACTGCAGTGCCGCCCGCTCCAGCTGCAGCCCCAGGCGCAGGGGCACCATCCGGGTGGCCACGCCGGGCACGCCGGCGAACCGGAGCTGCATCTGCTCGTACACCGCGATCCGCTGCTGGTGCTGCCGGACCTGCTCGCGGGCCAGCTCGAGCATGTCCTTGGCGTCGGCCAGCTCCCCGAAGAACAGCTTGAGCTCGGCGACGTCGCGGACCTGCAGCTGCTCGGTGGTGGGCTCGCCCAGCCACAGCCGCAGCTCGGACAGGCCTTCCTCGGTGATCGTGTACGTCTGCTTGCGCCGGCCGTGCTCCTCGGCGATGACGTCCAGCAGCCCCAGCTCGACCAGCCGCTTGGGCTCGGAGTACAGCTGCGCGTGCGGGAAGGGCCAGAAGTACCCGACCGAGTGGCCCACGGCCCGCTTGAGTTCGTACGACGTGGACGGGCCACGCATGGCGACCATGCCGAGGACGACGTACGAGGTCGTCGTGAGACGTGCGGTTGACACGCTCCGAACCGTACCGTTACCGTCCTGACCTCCACAATGGATCGTCTGTTTCAGACTATTGAGGACGACATGGACCTGGCCACCACGCTGAGCTGGACCGCAGAGCGCTACCCCCACCGGCGTGCCGTCGGGGGACCCGCGCCTCTCACCTACCGCGAGTGGGATGCCCGGACGAACCAGGTCGCCCGCGCGCTGGCCCGCGCCGGTGCGCGCCCGGCGGACCGGGTCGTCCTCCTCATGCAGGGCGGGGAGCCGCTCGCGACGTTGCACCTGGCCGCCCAGAAGCTCGGCGTCGCCTCGGTTCCGCTCTCCATCCGGTTCGCCCCGGCAGAGGCCTTCCGCTGCATCGAGGACTGCGGTCCCACGCTGGTCGTGGTGGACGTGACGACCGCGGACCGGGTCCCGGCCGAGCTCGAGATCGCCGGCCGGCGCATCCCGGTGCTCTTCCAGGGCCCGCTGGAGCAGACCCCGCCGGGCATGGTGTGCCTGCCCGAGCTGGTCGCCCTCGAGAGCGAGGCGTCGCCGGAGGCGGCACCAGCGACCGATGCCATCAGCGTCATGCTGTACACGTCCGGCACGACCGGCCGCCCGAAGGGTGTCCCGCGGACGCACGCCGCCGAGCACGCGGCCGCGGTCGCCCACGTCATGCAGTCCGGTCACCGACCCGGCGAGGTGACGCTCGGGGTGATGCCGCTGTTCCACACCATGGGGCTGCGTTCGCTGCTGGCCAGCATCGTGACGGCCGGCACCTGGGTCCCGCAGGCCAGGTTCGACGCGGAGCAGTCCCTGGAGCTGATCACCCGCGAGCAGGTCAGCGCCCTCTACCTGGTGCCCACCATCTACTGGAGCCTGCTGCGCACCGGCCGGCTCGCCGACGCCACGTCGGTACGCCGGTTGGGCTACGCCGGCGCGGCGATGACGCCGGCGCTCGCCGAGCAGCTCGTGGCGGCGGTGCAGCCCGAGCGGTTCATCAACCACTTCGGCAGCACCGAGATCTACACGTTCACCATCGGCCCGGACGTGGCGGCCAAGCCCGGCTGCGCGGGCCGCGCGGGCATGTTCTCGCGGGTGCGGCTCGTCGACCCGACCCCCGGGGCCTCTCCGGACCTCCTCGTCGCGGCCGGTGAGCAGGGCCAGGTCGCCGTGTCGATGAGCAGCCCTGAGGCGTTCGCCGGCTACTGGAACCGGCCGGACGCCGACGCCGCGGCCATCCGGGACGGCTGGTACTTCACGGGTGACCTGGCCACCGCGGACGAGGACGGCGACCTGTGGGTCAGCGGCCGCGTGGACGACATGATCAACTCCGGCGGTGAGAACATCTACCCGGACGAGATCGAGGACGCGCTGGTGCGCTGCCCCGCCGTCGACGAGGTGATCGTCGTCGGGCTCCCGGACGACCGGTGGGGTTCGGCGGTCACCGCGTTCGTGGTCCCGCGGACCGGCGCCGACCCGGACAAGACCCTGGCCGAGCTGGACCGCTACCTGCGGACCGAGTCCGGTCTGCCGTCGCTCAAGCGCCCGAAGCGGCTCGTGGCAGTCGACGTGATCCCCAAGTCGGCCGTCGGCAAGATCCTGCGCCGCGAGCTCGCGGACGGGAAGTTCGTCCCGCTCGCCGAAGCCGCGGTCACCTCGAGCAGTCAGGAGCCGCAATCGTGAGCATCATCGGACGGTCTCCGGGTTTCGTCGGTAGCTCCGTCGCGCGCGTCGAGGACCCCGCGCTGCTGTGCGGTCAGGGCCGCTTCCTCGATGACCTCGACCCCGTGCCGGGGACCCTCGTCGCCGCCGTCGTACGCAGCCCGCACGCGCACGCCCGGATCCGCTCGGTCGACCTGAGCCGGGCCCGCGCCCACCCGGGTGTCGCCGCCGTGATCGGGCCGGACGAGGTGCGCGAGACGCTGCGCCCGTTCCCGCTCGCCGTCAAGACGGACATGCCGTACTACCCGACCGCCGTGGACAAGGTGCGGTACGTCGGCGAGCCGGTGGCCGTGGTGATCGCGAGCGACCGTTACATCGCCGAGGACGCCGCCGAGCTGGTCCGGGTCGACTACGAGCCGCTGCCCGCCGTCGTACGGACCGATGCCGCGCTGGCTCCCGAGGCGCCCGTGCTGCACGAGGGCGTCGGCAACAACGTCGCCACCGACCGGACCTTCACGTTCGGTGACGTGGACGCGGCGTTCGCCGGCGCGGACCGCGTGGTGCGCGGTTCGTACTCGTTCCCGCGCTACTCCTCGACGCCGATGGAGTGCTACGCGGTCGTCGCCGAGTGGCGGCAGGAGGTCGACGGGCCGGCGGTCAACGCCTGGGCCAACTTCCACGGGCCGTTCTCGATGGTCCCGGTGGTCGCCGGTTCGCTGGGCATCCCCACGTCGCGGCTGCGCCTCGTCGTTCCCGCCGACATCGGCGGCAGCTTCGGCATCAAGGCCGGCATCTACCCGTACGTCGCCCTCATGGCGGTCGCCAGCAAGTACGCCGGCCGGCCGGTGCGGTGGACCGAGGACCGCGTCGAGCACCTGCTGTCCAGCTCGTCCGGTTCTGACCGGTTGATGAACATGGAGGCGGCCGTCGACGCCGACGGCACCATCCAGGCGCTGCGCGTCGACCTGATGGACAACGTCGGTGCCTACCTGCGGCCGCCCGAGCCCAGCACGCTCTACCGCTGCTTCGGCAACATCACCGGCGCCTACCGGGTGGACACGGTCGAGATCCGGGCCCGTGCGGTGGTGAGCAACAAGGCGCCGACCGGCCTCAACCGCGGCTTCGGCGGGCAGCAGCTGTACTTCGGCCTCGAGCGGCTGGTCGACCAGATCGCCACCGAGTGCGACATCGACCCCGCGGAGCTCCGCCGGCGCAACCTCGTCGCCGCGGACGCGTTCCCGTACGCGACGCCGACCGGCGGCATCTACGACTCCGGCAACTACCAGGCGGCGTTCGAGCTGGCGCTGGCGAACGCCGACTACCCGAAGCTCCGGGAGGAGCAGCGGGCGGCCCGCGAACGCGGCGAGATGTTCGGCATCGGCATGGCCGTGATCGTCGACCCGTCCGCCACCAACATCGGGTACGTCGGGCTGGCCACGCCGTCCGAGGACCGCCCACCCGGCCGCGGCAAGTCGGGCTCGACGGAGCACGTGCGCATCAGCGTGGACGTGCAGGGCATCGTGTCCGTGCTGCTCGGCACGGTCCCGCAGGGCCAGGGGCACGCGACGATCGCCCGTCAGGTGGTCGCCGACCAGCTCGGCCTGCCGATGGAGCAGGTCCGGGCCGTCGTCGAGATGGACACCGCCTCGACCCCCTGGACGATCAGCTCCGGCAGCTACTCCTCGCGGTTCGCGCCGCTGGTCACCAGCGCGCTGGTCGAGGCCGCCGAGGCGATCGCCCGTACGGTCCGGCTCGTTGCCGCCTCGATGCTCGGCGCCCACCCCGACTCGCTCGAGCTGGTCGACGGCCTGGTGCGCGTGCGGGAGGAGCCGGCGCGGTCGGTGCAGTTCCGGCACGTCGCCGGGCTCGTCCACTGGGATCCGGGTTCGCTGCCCGACGGCCTGCCGGCCCGGCTCTACGAGGAGGCGGCGTTCACCCCGCCGCAGTCGACGGCCGCCTCGCGGACCGACCAGATCAACTCCAGCCTCTGCTACGGCTTCGTCGCCGAGGTCGTGACCTGCCGGATCGACCCGGACACCCTGCAGATCAAGCTCGAGGGTGTCTCCAGCGTCCACGACGCCGGGACGGTCCTGAACCCGATGCTGCTCGAGGGCCAGGTGCACGGGGCACTCGTCCAGGCGCTGGGCGGCGCGATGTACGAGGAGATGCGCTACAGCGACTCCGGGCAGCCGACGGCGGCGACCTTCATGGACTACCTGTGCCCGACCACGGCGGAGTCCGACTTCCCGCTGATCAGCGACCACCTCTCGACGCCGTCCCCGCTGACCCGTCTCGGCGCGAAGGGCTCGGGCGAGGGCAGCTCGATGAGCTTCCCCGTCGCCGTGGCCAACGCCGTCGCCGACGCCCTCGCGCCGGCCGGGGTGGAGATCACCGCACTGCCGGTCCACGGCAGCGTGCTGCACGAACTGCTCGCGGCCGCCCAGGCCGACCCCGACGTACGGCCCACTGTTCACACCTCGAAGGGACACCACTGACATGCCGCTGACCGGAGGCGACATCCGGCTCGACCGCAGCCACGACGGACGGGTCGCGACCCTGACCCTCGAGAACGGCCGCTTCTCGATCGTCACGTTCGAGACCCGCCGGCTGATGGCTGAGCGCTTCGCCGAGATCGACGCCGACAAGGACGTCGCGGTCGTGGTGATCCGGTCCGCCGGGGAGCACTTCAGCTCCGGCGGCGACATCGCCGGGTTCATGGAGGTCGACCCGATCGACCTGACCGACCTGGGCCACGACATCACTGCCGCGTCCCGCAGCCCCAAGCCGGTGATCATCGCGATCGACGGCTACTGCTTCGGTGTCGGCCTGGAGCTCGCGCTGTCCTGCGACATCCGGCTGGCCACCGCCCGCAGCGAGTTCGCCCTGCCGGAGATGAAGCTCGGCATGATCCCGGGCAGCGGCGGTACGCAGCGGCTGGCCCGCCTCATCGGCCTGTCCCGCGCCAAGTACCACGTCCTGACCGGCGAGCGGATCCACGCCAAGGAGGCCGGCGACTGGGGTCTGGTCGCCAAGGTCGTCGACGACGCGGCGGCGCTGGACGAGGCCGTCGAGAAGCTCGTCACGACGATGCTGGCCCAGTCGCCGATCGCGATGCGGACGGCCAAGGAGGTCCTCGACCGTGGCGTCGACGGGCCCCTCTACACGGGTATCGAACTGGAGCGCAAGGCGTACTCGATGCTGCGCGCCAGCCATGACTTCGCCGAGGGTGTCGCTGCGTTCGGCGAGAAGCGCCGCCCGGTGTTCACGGGCCGGTGATCAGGTGAAAGCCGCCCCGTTCGCCTACGTGCGTCCGTCCACCGTGGACGACGTACTGGCCGAGCTGGGCGCCGGCGAGGGTGCGAAGGTCCTCGCCGGCGGCCAGTCGCTCGTGCCTGTCCTGGCGATGCGGCTGGGGCGTCCGTCGACCCTCGTCGACATCAACGCCGTCGGGGCGCTCGGCTCGCTCGAGCGCCGCGACGGCGTGCTGACCGTCGGCGCGACCGTGCGCCAGCGGCAGGTCGAGCGCGACCTCGCCGGCGGTGGGACCACCGGCGGCGACGTACCACTGCTGCGGCTCGCGCTGCCGTGGGTGGGTCACCGCGAGCTGCGCAGCCGCGGCACGGTG
>JAOPWV010000113.1 GCA_025965475.1 Frankiales bacterium
CGGCGCCGATGCCCGGCTCGTGCTGCTGAGCAAAGGCGTCGTCGACGCCCGCGGTGCCGCCCTCGCGTCCCAGGATGGGGGCGCCGAAGCGGGTGGCGAACATCCATTCATGCAGCCGGTGGCCGGCATGGCCGAAGGGGGCGTCGGCTGACTGACCTTCACCGGTGGCGAACCCGTCCAGCGACATGGAGAGGTTGTGGATGCGGGTCCGTGTCATCTGCTTGCTCCGTCTGCTCGGCTGCGTCCCGCGGATGTCGACCTCCGCCGGGCTCGACATGCATCGGTCCCGTGCGGCTCCACCTCGGCCGCATTGACCCTAGCGACACCGACCGTGTCAACGTCCGCTTCTGCCGCGACGAGCGATCGCCTGTTGGTCGGCACTGTTGTGAGACGCCGGGTGCCGGGACGGCACCAGCGAGGTCCTCTTGGCTGGGCCTGGCCAACTTCGTAGAGCGCCATTCCTACCCGCGCGGCCCTTGTGTCGCACGTGTCGGCGACTCCGGCCCTTGAACCCGCTGCTGGCAGCAGCAACAGGTAGGAGGCCAGTACTGCTGCCACCAGCAGCGCTCCCCCGCGACCTCAGCGGTGCTGTCTCCGAGCCTCGTCCCGGAAGACCGGAGTCACCCCAGTCGTCGTCGCGATGCAGAAGGGATGCCCGGCGGGGTCCAGCATGACCCGCAGCCCTCGGTCGTCTGGGTCCTGGTACTCGGCCAGCGTCGCGCCCAGGCTCTGCAGCCTGCCCATCGCACCTTCCAGGTCCTCGACCATCCACTCGAAGTGCATCTGCTTCGGCGTGTCCCCGGACGGCCAGGTCGGCTGCTTGTAGTCGGCAATCACCTCGAAGATAAGCAGCCACCCGCGGGCTCGCACTGACCCGGACACCACCTCACCATTCAGCGCCTGGGCGTAGAAGTGGCGCAGGCGCTCCTGCACCTCGGCGTCTGGGCAGTCAATGGTCAGAGCCACCCACGCGACACAAGGAGCGGGCGGCGAGGAGTCAAGCGCATCGGTCACACCTGCGAGCGTTCCACACAGGTGCAGGCGCTGTTACCCGTCAAGGCTCAGCACCAAGTGAAGTCCGAAGGTCGCCGTCGCTACTCAGCCAGGCGCACGTACTCATCTGCCGCATTCCGCGCGATGACTCGGCCCGCGGTCACGCTGCTCGCGGCATGCCTCCCTCGGCCCGGAACCGGCGGACCCACTTGTAGACCGTCTGCCGGCTCACCCGAAGCTGCCTAGCTACCTCACCGGGGCGATACCCGGCCCGGACGCGGTCGACCAGCAACTTGCGGGACACGCGGATTCATGTCCTGGAGCCTAGCCAGCACCGGCCACGGAGCGGCACTTACCGCTTTTGTCGTGTGGAATCTCGACTGGGGTGTAACGCTGAGCGATCTCGCGACAAGTACGGAGCATGAAGACCATGACCGGCCTGCGACCGCACACGGCGGCCGAGGCACACCTGCGCGCGGCCGACCCTGCCGCCCCGATGCTCGCCGACCCGCGGCTCGAGTCCGCCTTGGACGCACTCGGCGCGCGCATCACAGCGCATCCCCTCCCCACGCGCGAGCGGCGTTCACTGCGACGGCTGGGGGTTCGGACCGGCGCCGTGCTGACCGCCCTCACCCTCGGACTCGTCGGGGGCGGCGTCGCGGTCGCGGGCCAGTTCAGCGCCCACACCGGCATCTTCGGCTGGGACGGTGCTCCGCACAGCGAGTGGCTGCGTCCCGACGCACCCGACTTCCTGCCCGTCGCCCGCAGCCTCACCGCGTCGATCCCGTTCGCACCCGGCGACAGCGCCGAGAACTACTGGTGGATCTTCCTGCAGCGCAACGACGACGGCAGTATCACGCAGTTCACCGACGCGGGCGTCAAGGGCAACATCGCTGGTGCCGCCAGCTGCTCATGGCAGCGCGTATGGCTCAGCGCGCACGACCGCGGCGACAAGCCCGGCATGCGGACGGCATCGCAGCGGCTCCACCAGGCCGCCAAGTCACGCGCGATGCACGACAGCAACGGGGCTGGTTACACCAAGCACCTGATCGACGCGGCTGACAGCGGCGACATCGGCCCACTGCAGACGAGCCTGCGCATGGCCTGCCCACATCCCAAGGTGCCGGTGACCCCTTGAGCCGTCCGGACGAGCGAACAGCCCGCTTCGAGCACCTGTACACGTTGCACCGCCGGGACCTGCTTGCGTACTTCCTGCGCCGCGCGGCCCCGGCCGACGCAGCAGATCTGCTGTCTGAGTGCTTCGTCGTCGCGTGGCGTCGCATTGACGTGATTCCCGGCGGGTTGAACGGTCGGCTGTGGCTGTTCGGGGTAGCGCGGAACGTGCTCAGCAACCACCAGCGCGCCGAGCAGTCCAGCCGGCACCTGGCGGGCGAGCTGCAGTTGGCGTTGAGCACGGCCGCCGAGACCGCCGCAAGCGACGTCAGCGTCGCGGTCGTCGTCAGAGAGGCGTTGGAGGCCCTGGGCGACGCCGACCGCGAGGTCATGATGCTCACGGTGTACGAGGAACTCACCCCGACGGAGATCGCCGAGGTGACCGGACGAAGCCGGGCGTCGGTGCGAGTGCGCCTGCACCGGGCGCGCCGCAAGCTCACCAGGGAGCTCGACGACCTACGCGTCGTCCGGACCGACGCCCCCACGCCGGCGACCCTGCCCGCCTGACCGCACGCCCTCGCCGTCCCGGCACGGCCACCCGCTCTCAACCCAATTGATCGCACCCGCCACGCCGGCGGGCGCTGGCTCCTGCATGTCGCCGGCGTCCCGAAGGTGGGCGCCCACCGAACCCAGAACGCGCCCACGCCCGTGCGCCCCGACAGAACGCGAGCTGCCTGATGACTTCCAATCCACACACGCGCCTGCCGCGCACGATCGTGGTGCTCGCCGCTGGCGCCAGCGTCCTGATGGCCGCGGCCTGCGGCGGCTCCTCGGGTGGCAAGCCCACGGCAGCGAAGGATTGGGCCGCGTACAACGCCGAGTTCTTGCGCGAGCGGGCGACGTTGCAGATGCCGCCCGGCGTCACCTGGCCGAAGCAGGGGCTGGCCGAGCCGACCTTCCAGGGCACGGCCAACACGTTCGAGGACGGCGTCGGACGGGGTGAGGCCGACGCCCTCTGGTACTGCGCGTGGGAGCGCCGGTGGCTCGCCGACCAGTCCGGTGACCCCACGGCCGCCTCGCAGGACCTGGTGACGATGCGGGGGCTCGCGCACACGCCCCGGTTTACCGTTTCGACGCTTCCCGGAGACCGGCACATCTTCACCGACGCCTGGTCGCGGGCTGCCCTGGGTGACCCGTCGCTGATCCAGCAGGACGTGACGGTGAACTGCGCCGGATCTGGCATCGCGAAGCAGCCGTGACCCGGCCAGTCACCCGTCGGCGCGCCGCGCTGCTGGCGCTCGGCGCCATCCCGCTGCTGCTCGCATCGGGGTGCACGGGCAACAGCGCCGCAGCGACCTCGTCGCCGCCTGAGCATGTTCCGGCCGTCGTCGTCGAGCGAGGCGACGTCGTAGCGGTCGTGACGCTCGACGGGGCGGTCGTGCCATCCCCGGTCGTGACCGTCGCGGCCGCCAGCGGGGGCACCGTCCGCTACAACGGCAGCCTCAAGTCGGGGGCCGCGATCGGACCGTCCGGACCTGCCCTGTTCACGATCGGCTCCAGCCCGGTCCGGGCCGTCGCGAACGGCACCTTCACTGGCTGGACGGTGCCGAACGGTTCGGTCGTGCCGCCCGGACTGCCTGTCGCGAGGGAGCAGCTCGCTGGCTTCGGGATCGAGGCTGCTACGCCCCCGGACCTGGCCTACCGGATCTTCTCCCACGACGTCACCGCCAAGGCCGAGATCCGTGGCGGGCCAGCCGGATTCAGCTGTCCCGTGGTGTCGCCCGCGGCGCTGCCAGTGCTGCCCGACCCGAACGCCAACAGCGGAAACGCAGGCACACCAGGGGCAGGACCCTCGCTGATCTGCGTCGTGCCTCCGAACCTCTTCGCCGTGCCTGGGATGCGCGCCTTCGTCGCCGTCCAGAGCGCCATCGCGCGCAACGTGTTGACGCTGCCGGTAGGAGCCGTCGCAGGCACAGCCCAGTCAGGCAACGTTTGGCTGCTGGACACGCGCGGCGTCGCGCATGAGCGAACAGTGCAGCTCGGGCTCAGCAACGGCTCCATCGTGCAGATCACCGCCGGTCTCGCCGAAGGCGACCGCGTCAGCTCGGTCAGCCCGGACCGCACCCACTTCCGATGACAGCGGCCCTGGCCGCCGCAGCCGTGTCCAAGCGCGTGATCCTCCCGTCCGGTGAGCTGCTGCGACTGGTCGACCAGGTAGATCTCGAGGTCATGCCCGGAACGTCACTGGCCGTCATGGGGCGCTCAGGTAGCGGCAAGAGCACCCTGCTGGCGCTGTGCGGACTGCTCAGTGCCCCCGATGAAGGCCAGATCGCGATCGGCGGGATCGACACCTGCCATCTCACCGACCGTGAGAAAGCACGCCTGCGCAACAGCCACATCGGGTTCGTCTTCCAGGGCTATTCGCTCGTCCCACACATGACCGCAGCCGAGAACGTCGAACTGCCACTGCTGCAAGGCGGACGGATGGGCCGGCGCGAACGACTCGGCCTTGTCCGCGCCGCCATGGACCTCGTCGGCATCGGCCACCGCGCCAGCAGCTCGCCCCGCCAGCTGTCCGGCGGAGAACAGCAACGCGCCGCCATCGCGCGTGCACTCGTTCGCTCACCCGCGCTCATCGTCGCCGACGAGCCGACAGGAGCGCTCGACACCGACACCGCCGACACCGTTCTGGGCGTGCTCACACAGGCCGCGCTCGAACGCGGAGCGGCACTGATCCTCGCCACCCATGACGTCCAGGTCGCCTGCCGCGCCGACCAGATCCTGCACCTGCGTGCGGGTCGCCTGGACGATCTTGGGCAGGCGGCATGAACACCCTTCGCGAGGTCTCGCGCGACCTGCGCGCGAACCGAACCCGAGCCGTCCTGAGCGGCACCGCCATGTTCCTCGCCGTCGCAGCCATCATCGCGATCATGACAGCTGGGTCCGTTGCCAATGACGTTTTCGTCGCGCAGGAGGAGCAGGCAAACGGCCGGGCCGTCACCATGCTGGTCAACCTTCCCGCCCCTGACGGCACCTCGATGCGACTCACGGCAGTGCAGACGGCCCTCAACAGCCGACTCAGTGCCCACGCCGTCTCCTACGCGATCACAGCAGCGCTCGACGGACGCGCCGGATCGCAGGACATCGAGCGGCACGGCGGCGTCCTGCCACACATGCAGCTCATCGGAGTCGCTGGCCGGCTCGACCAGGTCCGCCGCCTACCAACCGTGCAAGGCAGGTGGCTGTTCAGCGACACGCGCGCGTACCCGCCCGAGGCGGTCCTCAACGAGGCAGCCGCGGCAGATCTCGGCAGCGCCGGCCAGTCCGTGTCCGTGCAAGCCGCCTGGCACGGCACCTCACACCCCACCACCATCGTCGGAGTCGTCGCCGACGGCTCCACCACGCCAACCTTGTACCTGTCCCTGCTATCGGTACTCGCCGTCGACGCGTCCGCCCTGGACGGGCTCGCCGGGCCCGTGATCCTGGCCCACCGAGCCAACACAGCCGAGGGCGCGATTCGGCAGATGCTCAGCGACGCACTGCACGACATCGGCAGCGACCCGTCCAACACGGCCATCATCCGAGCCGATCACGTCGACGAGCTCCAGAATCGCCTCCGCCATGTGCAAGCAGGGTTCCTACTAGCCGCGTTGGTCTCGCTGCTCGTCGCCGTGATCGGACTGATCAACATCGGCCTGGCGAGCGTGCGCGAGCGCAGCCGCGAACTCGTCGTGCGCCGCGCCATCGGCGCAACGCCCAGCCGATTGTTCGCCGTCGTACTCATGTCCGCGGTCGCGATAGCGGTCGTGGCGTGCAGCGTCGCCGTCGCGACCGCGTTCACAGTGGTCAAGACCCTGGTGCCGCACGGGCTCAGTGCCGCGTCGGCCGTGCAAGCACCCGCGTTCCCGTGGTCGGCCGCAGCCGTCGGCCTCGCCGCCGCAGTCATTGGTGCCGCCGTCAGCGCCGCGTACCCGGCAGCGGTCGCCGCGCGCGTCGACGTGGCGCTCGCGCTACGCGATTGACCCGGAACACGGGCGTCGACGGCCTCCCGGATCGTCTCGCCGAGGAGGTGCCGCGCCGCGGGACGGAGCGGCACTCAGCCGCTAGTCCCGCGGAGACGAGCTATAGCGTCGAGCACGCCCTGCGCCGCGCGTGCCAGGTCCTCCAAAGGCAGTTCGCTGACTGGAACGCCTGGCTCTTGTATGTCGATGCAGACGGCGTGGTAGGCGTTGTCAGCCGCTCTCAGCTCCGTCAAAGCCTCGGGGTCATTCATGCCGCCAAGGTATGGCGGCTGACCGACGTGGAGCGGCACCTACCGTTGTGCGACAGGCTCCGTCCACGCGACAACTGCGTCCAGCGGTGGCGCCCGCCCGGCCCTCTTGGAGCCAATCCGCGTCGGTCCAGTGGGGGTGTACGCACTCGCCCTGTCGCGTCGCACCATGACCCGACCGCGCGGACCGACGTAAGGCAGGTCGTCCAGCGGCGGGGTGCAGGCGCAGGTCAGCCGAAGGCGAGGACGCCGCAGACCGCTAAGACTAAGCACCGTCAACGCTGGTCCGGCGACCCGTACCCGCACTACTCTTTTTCGAGATGAGTCTGAGCGACAGTCCGAAGTGGGTCGTGTTCGACCTGGGCGAGACGCTCGTAG
>JAOPWV010000127.1 GCA_025965475.1 Frankiales bacterium
GGTCGCGGCCACGCGGGCAGGCGTGTCGGCCAGCGACTCCGACTCGGTGTCCTGTCCGAGTGCGACGAGCAGCTGGCGCACGGCCCGGGCGGCCGCCTCCTGGTCGACGGGCGGCACCGGAAACGCAGCTGCCATGAACTCTCCTCGGGCTGGGGTCGCCCGAGCCTAGATCGCAGTGGCGAGAGCCACAGCGACGCCGGGGCGCCGATCGCCGATACTGGTGAGCAGATGCGATCCGGGGCGCCCGGATCGGAAGGCCGGGCCGCTCCCCGTGGTTGGCCTGGAGAAGAGCTGCGAACGGCGCAGCGAGGAGGAGTGCTCGTGGACCGGCCGTTGAGGGTCGCCATCGTCGGTGCAGGACCCGCCGGCGTGTACGTCGCGGACGTCCTGCACAAGTCGGGCACACCCGCGACCGTCGACATGTTCGAGAAGCTTCCGGCGCCGTACGGCCTGATCCGCTACGGCGTGGCGCCCGACCACCCGCGCATCAAGGGCATCGTCACCGCCCTGCGGCAGATCATGAGCCGGCCGTCGATGCGGCTGTTCGGCAACGTCGAGTACGGCGTCGACATCAAGCTCGAGGACCTCCAGCGCCACTACGACGCCGTCGTGTTCACGACGGGCGCCGAGAAGGACCGCGACCTGGACATCCCGGGCATCGACCTGCCGGGCAGCTTCGGTGGCGCGGACTACGTCTCCTGGTTCGACGGGCACCCGGACGTGCCGCGCGAGTGGCCGCTCGAGGCCGAGAGCATCGCGGTCATCGGCGCCGGCAACGTCGGCCTCGACGTCGCCCGGATGCTGTCGAAGACCGCCGACGAGCTGCTCACGACGGAGATCCCGGACAACGTGTACCAGGGCCTCAAGGCCAACGCGGTCAAGGAGGTCCACCTCTTCGCCCGCCGCGGGCCGGCGCAGGCCAAGTTCACGCCCCTCGAGCTGCGCGAGCTCGACCACTCGCCCAACGTCGAGGTCGTCGTCAACCCCGAGGACATCGAGTACGACGACGGCAGCACGACCGCCATGAACAGCGACAACCAGCTGCGGCTCGTCGTGCGCGAGCTGGAGCGGTACGCCATGCGCACCGCCGAGCACGGGATCGGCGAGCGGCCGCGCAAGCTCTTCCTGCACTTCTTCGAGTCGCCCGTCGAGGTGACCGGCGACGGCAAGGTCGAGGGCTTCCGCACCGAGCGCACCGAGCTCGACGGCACGGGCAACGTCCGTGGCACCGGCGTCTTCAAGGACTGGCCCGTCCAGGCGATCTACCGGTGCGTCGGCTACCGCAGCACCGAGCTCGCCGACCTGCCGTGGAACCCGAACACCCACACCGTCCCGCACGCCGCCGGCCGGGTGCTCGACATCGACGGCACGCCGATCCCGGGCGTCTACGTCAACGGCTGGGTCAAGCGCGGCCCGGTCGGCCTCATCGGCCACACCAAGGGCGACGCCATCGAGACCGTCGAGAGCCTGCTCGCGGACGTCGAGAGCCTGCCCACGCCGGCCGAGCCGTCGCCGGAGTCGGTCGTCGCGATGCTCGAGGAGCGCGGGCTGCAGTACACGACCTGGGAGGGCTGGGAGCGTCTCGACGCCCACGAGATCGCCCTGGGCGCGCCGCACGAGCGGGCCCGCATCAAGGTCGTCGAGCGCGAGGGCATGGTCGCCGCCTCCCGCGACGCCACTTCCTGACCGGCTCCTGAGCGCGCTGCTGAACCGCGCTCGCTCCCCCGTACACCCGCCTGCGTCCGGCTGATCGTGGCTCCCGAGCCACCGTGAGCCGGACGCAGGCGGGCAGGGGTGGGCGGGGCAGGAGACGGGGTCAGGCGCCGTACCGGCGGGCGAACCCGCCGAGCCGCCAGAGGGCGGCCGCGCCGAGCCAGGCGCTCGCGAACACCGCGACCACCACGTACCCGAGCAGCTCGAAGTGGTCGCCGATCCGGGCCACCGGCGCGAGCACCGCGACCCCGCCGTAGTCCACCAGGACGCCGGCCAGGTAGACGGCGGAGATGAAGGCGGCCACCGCCACGGTCACCGTGGTGGTCGCGATGTTGTAGTACAGCTTGCGGGCCGGGCTGTCGTACGACCACGAGTAGGCCCGGGTCATCAGCAGCCCGTCGCAGGTGTCGAACGCGCTCATCCCGGCCGCGAACAGCAACGGCAGGGACAGCGTCGCGAGCAGCGGCAGCGCCCCGGCCTGCGCCGCGTTTGCCGACAGCGACAGCAGCGCGATCTCGGAGGCGGTCTCGAGTCCCAGGCCGAACAGGATGCCCAGCGGGTACATGTGCCAGGACGACCGGATGAGCGTGCGCGCCCGGCTGCCGAGGATGCGGTTGACCAGGCCCCGGTTGAGCAGCTGCAGCTCGAGGGCCTGCTCGTCGAGCCGGCCCTGGCGGAGCTGACGCCAGAGCCGGACGATGCCGAGCAGGACGAGCGCGTTGAGTACGGCGACGATCGCCAGGAACAGCATCGCGACGAGCTTCGACATGACGCCGCCGACCTCGCGGAGGGCCCCGATGCTGCCCGCGCCGGCGGTGCCGGCCGCGACGGCGACCACGAGGGACAGCGCGACGACGACCGACGAGTGCCCCATCGCGAAGAAGAAGCCCACTCCCACCGGCCGCCGGCCGCGCTGCATCATCAGCCGCGTCGTGTCGTCGATGGCCGCGATGTGGTCCGCGTCGAACGCGTGCCGGACCCCGAGCACGTAGGCGAACAGGCCGGCACCGGCAAACGCCCGGGCCCCGCCGGAGTGGTGCGCGTAGGACAGGTACAGGGCCGACCCGACGATGTGCAGCAACGCGATGAACCCGACGATCCCGGACAGCCGGATCCGCTCGCCGCGGGTCCAGCGCCCGGGGTGGACGCCGGTGGTGACGGTGGTCAGGCGCGGGCCGCGTCGACGGCCACCGGCTCGCGGTGGGCCCGATGATGACCGGTGTCGCGCGGCGTCGTGAGGACGACGCGGGTGCGCTCCTCCACGTCGGCGACGTCGAGGAGACCGCGCGCGGCGAGCAGCGACTCGAGCGCCTCGAGCCACCGGTCGTAGTAGCGGTACGGAGTCGTGCCCTGCGCCTGCTCCCAGCGGGTGATCGCGCCGACGAGCGCCTCCTGGAACTGCGTCCAGTCGTACTCGCCGTTCTGGTGGGCGGCCACCGCCAGCGCGAACGCCCGGATCTCCCACGCCGTCTGGAACGACACGTCGGTGCCGTCCGGCCGGATCGCCTCCTGGTGGGGAAGTTCCAGCAGCAGGTGCTCGACGGCCTGCCGGGCCGTGCCGTCCTGCGCCGTCATCGTGCTCACCGGCCGGGGTGCAGGGGCTGGCCGACGCCGATCATCGCGTCGCGGGTGACGAGGCCGGCAAGCTCCTCCTCGCTGAGCCCCTCGGTGTCGGCCGGCCGCTGCGGGAGCACCCAGTAGCGCAATTCCGAGCTGGAGTCCCACACCCGGATCTCGACCGAGTCGGGCACGTCGAGCCCGAAGTCCTCGCGCAGCACCGCGCGCGGCTGGCGCACGATCCGGGACCGGTACGCCGGCGCCTTGTACCAGTTCGGCGGCAGACCGAGGACCGGCCAGGGGTAACACGAACACAGCGTGCAGACGATCGTGTTGTGGACGGTGTCGGTGTTCTCCACGACGACCATGTCCTCGCCCTGGAGGCCGCCGATCTCGAGCTCGGCGCAGGCGGCCGAGGCGTCGGCGAGCAGCCGCTCGCGGAACGCCGGGTCGGTCCAGGCCTTCGCCACGACCTTCGCGCCGAGTTGCGGGCCGACCTCGTTCTCGTAGATCTCGGCGAGGCGGTCCACCGCGTCGGTGGTCATGATGCCCTTCTCGATGAGCATCGCCTCGAGCGCCTTGACCCGCGCGGCGATCTGCTCCTCCGACCGGGGTGTGACGGTGGGCGAGGGCGTGATCTCGGTTCTGGTCATCTGTGTGGCCTCCCGGGCCGTCGGAGAAGGTGCTTTCGCGGAACGTCTCGGGCTCACGCCGACTGCAGGTACGGCTCCCAGGCATCGAAATGGACGAAGCTGTTCGGCTCCGCCACCTGCGGCCCCCAGAGCTCGGTGGCCTCGAAGCGGACCGTGTAGACCGGCTGCGGGTCCTCACCGCGACCGTTCCCGGCACTGTCGGGATAGATGAAGGCGTCGTGCACGCTCTCGATCACCCCGGTCCGGCCGCGGATGTACCGGGCCCGGCGGGTGTGCTCGAGCGGATGGTCGGCGGCGACCCGGACACGGTCCCCGACGGCGAACTTCGGCGTCGCCGGGCTCTCGCGCCGGGCACTGCCGCCGTGCCGGACGACGGCCTCCATGAGCGTCACCAGCTCCGGCTGCTGCTCGTGCTCCGGCAGCGGCTCGTCCGGGTGCTCGAGGTAGTGCCGGGTCCGGCGGTCGAGTTCGGCCGGGTCGATGACGCCGGCCCTGCTCGTGTAGTGCTCGACCGCGTGCACCCAGTGCTCGTAGTACGGCGACGTCAGGTAGTCGGCCGGATGCATCTGCTCGATGCCGTACCGGAACATGTCGACGTTGAAGTGCCCCTTGACGAAGTTCGTCGGGAACAGGGCGAACGCGACCTTCTCCCAGTCCGCGTGCCAGACCGGCTCGTCCTGCTCCACGACGACGGGCCCCAGCCCGTCGGTCCCACCGAGGTCGTGTACGCCGTTCACGCGGTCCTGCCTTTCGTCGAGGCGGATGTCAGGAAGAGCGGCTGGTCGGTGGGTCCGGTCAGGAGACCGTTCAGGTGACGGCGGCCGGTTGCCGGCTGGGCGGCGCCGGGAACCCGCCGCTGAGCGTCTCGAAGGCCTGGGCGACCCGCAGGCAGGTGGCGTCGTCGAAGCGCTTGCCGATGATCATCATTCCGGTGGGCAGGCCGTTGAACAGGCCGGCCGGAACGCTGGTCGCCGGGTGGCCGCTGACGTCGGTCGGCGCGGTGTTCACGATCATCTCCAGCGCCCGGGCGATCGAGACCTCCAGCGGGTCGCCCGGCTGGACGAGCGGGCTGGCCTGGATCGGCGTGGTCGGCATGACCAGGACGTCGAAGCGCGACAGGGCCTCGTCGTACGCGCGGCGCAGCTCGAACGCCAGGTTGCGGGCCATCGCGTAGTGCCGCGTCTGCAGCGTCTCGATGGACCACCGGCCGGTCAGGGCCACCGCCTTGACGGTCGGCGACCAGGCGTCGGCCACCGTGCGGCGCTGCTGGCCGTAGTACGCGATCATCTCCGGGTCGTACAGCCCGTCCCAGTTGTGGCCGTAGCCCTCGCCCTCGACCATCTGTATGGTCGCGCCGTCCGTGGCGATGACGTTCCAGATGTGCAGCCCGTGCCGGTGCCAGGGCAGGTCGACCTCGCCGACCTCCATCCCGGCCTCCCGGAACCGCTCGGCCGCGGCCCGCACCGTGTCGTCCACGCCCTGCTCCGACAGCTCCGGCCAGCCGAAGCCCTGCGACACGACGCCGAGCCGCAGGCCGGTGACGTCGCCCTGCAACGCCGCGACGTAGTCGGCCGGGGCGAGATCGGTGGGCTGACGCGGGTCCCACCCGTCGCGGCCGGCGATGACGTTGAGCATCGCGGCCGCGTCGGCGACGGTCCTGGTCATCGGACCGAGGTGGTCGAGGGTCAGCTCGATGGGGAACGCGCCGGTGTAGGGCACCAGCCCGTGCGTCGGCTTGTGACCGACGATCCCGCAGAACGACGCCGGCATCCGGACCGACCCGCCCTGGTCACCGCCGAGGGCCAGGTCGACCTCGCCGGCCGCGACCAGCGCGGCACTCCCGCTGGAGCTCCCGCCGGTGGTCCTCGTCCCGTCCCAGGGGTTGTGCACCGGCCCGGTCACCGAGGTGTGGCTACCCCCGGAGAAGCACAGGTCCTCGCACACCGCCTTGCCGGCCACGGTCGCGCCGGCCTCGAGCAGCCTGGTCACCACCGTGGCGTCGCGGACGGCCGTGAAGCCCTCGAGGGTCCGGGAGCCGTTCATCATCGGCAGGCCGGCGACCGAGATGTTGTCCTTGACGGCCACCCGGCGACCAGCCAGCGGCCCGCTCGCGGCGCCGGCGATCTCGGTGGTGACGTACCAGGCGCCGAGCGGGTTGTCCTCCGGCTCCGGCCACGTGTACGGCCGTTCCGGCGGATGCGGCGCGATGTCGGCGTACAGCTCCTCGACGGCGTCGTACGAGCCGAGGAACGCGGCGACGAGGGGCGTGTAGACCGCGAGTTCGGTCTCGCTCGGGTTCATCCCGTAGCCGCGGGCCAGAGCCGCGACCTCGTCCTTGTCGGGCGGGCGGACAGCCATGCGGTCTCCTCGGGCAGGAACCGGCCGCCTCGCCGGAGGATCCCTCCGACGGGACGACATCCGCGTGGCGGTGACCGCGGATGAGGGCTGTTCCTACTCGCTGGTCGTTCTACAGTCAAGATCGTCCCCGTCACGGGTCCGAAGACTGTTTCCACCACGTGCCCGCCGGTGTGACAGCCGTGTCAGCCGCGCAGGACACCGGCGAACACGCTGACGGTGAAGGCACGGAACCGCTCGACCGGGTAGCGCTCCGGGTCCTGCAGCAGCAACCGGGCTGCCCCCTCGGCGAGGGTCAGGAGGGACCGCGCGAGCAGGTCCACGTCCAGCTCCGGCCCGCCGCGGCGGGACAGCCCCCACGTCACGAGTTCGCGCAGGGTCCGCAGGACCCCCCGGTGGGCGGCCTGGATCCGCTCGCTGAGTTCGGGAGGGGCGCCCTCCGGTGGGAGGAGGATCACCCGCCACGTCTCCGGGTCGTCGCGGACGGCCGACAGGTACGCGGTCATGCCCGCGACGAGCAGCTCCTCGGGGTCCACGGCGTCGTCCGCACCCGGTACGGCGGGCAGCGCGGGCGCCAGCTGGCGCAGGGCCCGCTGCTCGGACCGGTCCAGCAGCGCCGACAGCAGCGCCGCGCGGTCGGCGAACTGTGCGTAGACCACCGGCCTGGTCACGCCGGCCGACTTGGCCACCCCGTCGATGGTGACCGCGTGGAACCCCCGCTCGAGGGCGATGCCCAGGGCGGTGTCCAGCAGCTGCTCGCGGCGCTGCTCGGGGGTCCGTCGCGCGGCGTACGGCCGGCGGACGGGGGTTGCGGCGGTCATGGACCGCATGCTACAGCTATGTAGCTACAGTTATGTAGGATTTGCCGAGCCGACCGCGGAGGATCTCGTGACCAGTGCCGGACCCCCTGCCCCACCGGCCGACGGCGGCCGGCTGCCCGGCCGCGTACAGGTCGCCGTCGTCGGCACCGGCTTCGCCGGATTGGGCACCGCGATCGGGCTCAAGCGGGCCGGCCGCGACGACTTCGTCGTGCTCGAGCGGGCCGACGACCTCGGCGGCACCTGGCGGGACAACAGCTATCCCGGCTGCGCCTGCGACGTACCCAGCCACCTGTACTCGTTCTCCTTCGCACCCAACCCGGACTGGACGCGCAGCTTCTCCCCCCAGCCCGAGATCGAGGCCTACCTGCACCGGACAGCCCGCGACTTCGGCGTCCTGCCGCACCTGCGCTTCGGTGCCGAGCTGCTGCGCGCGGACTGGGACGCGAGCGCACAGGTGTGGCACCTGCGGACCGCCCGGGGCGACCTCGACGCCGACGTCCTGGTCCTCGGCACCGGCCCACTGTCGGAGCCGAGCATCCCGGCACTGGCCGGCCTCGACGGCTTCGCCGGCACGACGTTCCACTCGGCGACCTGGCGGCACGATCACGACCTGACCGGCGAGCGGGTGGCCGTGATCGGCACTGGCGCCTCGGCCATCCAGTTCGTCCCGTCGGTACAGCAGCAGGCCGCCCACCTCACCCTGTTCCAGCGCACCGCGCCGTGGGTCCTGCCGCGCCGCGACCGGGCCATCCGCCCGGCGGAACGCCTGCTGTACAAGGCGATTCCCGCCGTACAGAAGGTGGCGCGCAGCAGCATCTACTGGCTGCGCGAGAGCTGGATCCTGGGATTCTCGTTCGACCAGCGGATCATGCAGCTGGCCGAGAAGCAGGCCCACGGCGTCCTGGCCAAGCAGGTGCCGGACCCGGAGCTGCGCCGCAAGCTCACGCCGGACTTCCGGCTGGGATGCAAGCGGGTGCTGCTGAGCAACACGTACTTCCCGGCCCTGTCCCAGCCCAACGTCGACGTCGTCACCGAGCGCATCACCGAGCTGCTGCCGCGGGCCGTCGTGACCACCGCAGCGGACGGCACGCGCACGGAGCACCCGGTCGACACGATCATCTTCGGGACCGGGTTCCGGGTGACCGACCCGCCTGTCGCGGAACGGGTGTTCGGCACCGCGGGCCGGTCCCTGTCCGAGAACTGGGCCGACGGCGGCATGCGCGCCCTGCACGGTGCCACCATCGCGGGCTTCCCCAACCTGTTCTTCCTCGTCGGCCCCAACACCGGGCTCGGCCACACCTCGATCGTGTTCATCATCGAGACCCAGGTCGCCTACCTGCTCGACCTGTTGCGCCGGCTCGACAACGCCGGGCTGGCGACCTTCGAGGCCCGCGCGGACGTCCAGGACGCCTACAACGGACGGATCCAGCGGCGGCTGCAGCGGACCGTCTGGAACACGGGTGGCTGTGCCAGCTGGTACCTCGACGCCCGCGGCCGCAACACCACGCTGTGGCCGACCTTCACCTTCACGTTCCGCCGGCAACTGCGCAGGGCCGACCTGGCGGAGTACGTCACGACCGCGCGGTCCGCCACGGCCCGGGAGGTGGCGGCATGAACGGGCGGCGCACTGCGGGGTACGGCGCCGCCGCGGCCGTGCTCGGAGCAGCCGGGCTGACCCTCGCGGCCCGCGCGGACGACCGGG
>JAOPWV010000132.1 GCA_025965475.1 Frankiales bacterium
GATGTTGTTCAGCGCCAAGCTCAGCTCCGCCGGCTTCAGGCTCTGCAACAACGGCAGGAAGTCGTCGAGCACCTTCTCGGTCTCGATCGCCGTCTGCGACCGGTCCTGCGGGATGACGTCCCCGGCCTGCAGGTGCTGAGCGCTCGGAGCGTCCGGCAGGACGAGGTTGACGAACTTCTCGCCGAACAGCGTCTTGGGCAGCAGCTGCGCGGACACGTTCGCCGGGATCACCCCCACCTTCGCCGGGTCGAGCGCCAGGCCGACGGTCGCGCCGTTGCCGCGCGAGGAGACCGAGCGGACCTCGCCGACGATGAGCCCGCGCAGCTTGACGTCCGCCGGCGCCGACAGCTGGTTGCCCACCCGGTCGGCGAGCAGCGTGACGCGGACAACCGGCGTGAACGCCTTCTGGTAGAGCGCGATGGTCAGCGCGACGAGCAGTCCGATCACCACGATGAAGGCCACGCCGGAGAGGCGGAGCTTCACGAGGCCGGACAGTCCGGTCGGGCGAGGGGCCATCAGCCGGCGATCCTCACCGTGGTCGTCGCGCCCCAGATCGCGAGGCTGAGGAAGAAGTCGACGACGTTGATCGCGACGATCGCCGTACGCACGGCACGTCCGACGGCCACGCCGACACCGGCCGGGCCGCCGCTCGCGTAGTAGCCGTAGTAGCAGTGGATCAGGATGATGATCACCGCGAAGATCAGCACTTTGACGAACGAGTACAGGACGTCGACCGGCGGCAGGTACTGGTTGAAGTACTGGTCGTAGGTGCCGGTGGACTGGCCGTAGAAGCCGGTCGTGATCGTGCGCGCCGCGAAGTACGACGAGAGCAGCCCGATGACGTAGAGCGGCGCCACCGCGATGAAGCCGGCGATCATGCGGGTCGTGACGAGGAACGGCAGCGAGGGGATGCCCATCACCTCGAGGGCGTCGACCTCCTCGCTGATCCGCATGGCGCCGAGCTGGGCGGTGAACCCGCAGCCCACGGTCGCCGACAAGGCGAGGCCGGTGACGAGCGGGGCGATCTCGCGGGTGTTGAAGTACGCCGAAAGGAACGCGGTGAAGTTGGAGATGCCGAGCTGGTTGAGCGAGGCGTAGCCCTGCAGGCCGACCTCGGTTCCGGTGAAGAAGGTCAGGAAGGCGATGACCCCGACGGTGCCGCCGACGACGGCGAGCGCTCCGGTGCCGAGGCTGACCTCGGCCAGCAGCCGGACGACCTCCTTCTTGTAGCGGGAGAGCGTCCGGTAGGACCAGAACAGCGAGCGCGCGTAGAACGACAGCTGCGCCCCCAGGTCGTCGAGTGCGGCCAGCGGGCGCGCGGCGATCGAGCGCAGGAGCCGCAGCGTGCGCTCGAGCACCGGCGGCGTCGCGGAGCTGATGGCCATGTCAGCCGCCCTTCTGAGGCACGAGCTGGAAGTACACGGCCGTGATGATGAAGTTGGTGACGAACAGCAACATGAACGAGATGACGACGCTCTGGTTGACCGCGTCACCCACACCCTTCGGGCCGCCCTTGGCGTTCAGCCCCTTGTAGGCCGCGACGAGCGCCGCGATCATGCCGAAGATCACCGCCTTGAGCTGTCCGACGTAAAGGTCGGGCAGCTGGGCGAGCGCGGTGAACGAGGCCAGGTAGGCGCCCGGCGTACCGCCCTGCAGGATCACGTTGAAGAAATAGCCGCCGATGACGCCGACGACCGAGACCAGGCCGTTGAGGAAGAACGCGACGAGCATCGAGGCGAGCACGCGGGGGACCACGAGCCGCTGAAGCGGGCTGACGCCGAGGACCTCCATCGCGTCGAGCTCGTCACGGATCTTGCGCGAGCCGAGGTCCGCACAGATCGCCGAGCCGCCGGCGCCGGCGACGAGCAGGGCCGTGACGATCGGGCTGGCCTCCCGCACGATGCCGAGGACGGCCACCGCGCCGGTGAAGGACTGCGCACCGATCTGCTTGGACAGGTTGCCGACCTGCAGCGCGAGCACCGCGCCGAACGGGATGGACACCAACGCGGTCGGCAGGATCGTGACGCTGGCGATGAACCAGGCCTGCTGGATGAACTCGGCCCCTTGGAACGGCCGCTTGAACAGGCTCCGCAGCACGTCGAGCGACAGCGCGAAGAAGTCACCGGCTCCCCGCAGGGGAGCAGTGGGCGCGAAAGCCATCAGTCGTCCTGGCCCGCGGCGACGGGGGGGGTGCCGTTGCGCTGAGCGGCCGGAACCGCCTTGGCGGCTCCGGTGGCGGCTCGGCTACGGCGTACCGCGGGCGCCCTGTCGGCGGCAGGCACCCTGGCGGTGGTGGCCGCGGCCACGGCTGCCGGTTCCCGGAGGACGTTCGTGCGGCCGGTCGGCGTGGGGATCTGCCCCGACCAGCCGGTGTGCCCGTTGCCGGTGGGGACGTCGAGGCCGTCGATGCCGGCGAACGACCCGGGCGGCGGGACGACGCCGTGCTCCCGCAGCCACGCGCCCGGCGGCCGCTGGGTGGACCGCAAGCTGCCGTTGCTCGTCGGCAGCTGCACCGGGATCGGCGGCAGCTGCAGGAGCTCGCCGCCGCCCTCTGCCTCCGCGGCCAGCTCGGCGGCGTCCTTCTCCTCTGCCATGCCGATCGGGCCCTGGCGCTGCGCGTTGATGAACTGGCGCACGACCGGTTCGTTGCTCGACAGCAGCATCTCGCGCGGACCGAACATGGCGAGGTGCCGCCGGTACAGCAGCCCGATGTTGTCCGGCACGGTCCGCGCGGTGTTCACGTCGTGGGTGACGATCAGGAACGTCGCCTCGATCTGCGCGTTGAGGTCGACGATCAGCTGATTCAGGTACGCCGTGCGCACCGGGTCGAGCCCGGAGTCCGGCTCGTCGAACAGCAGGATCTGCGGGTCGAGGACCAGGGCGCGGGCCAGCCCGGCGCGCTTGCGCATGCCGCCGGAGATCTCGCCGGGGAGCTTGCGCTCCGCGCCGGCCAGGCCGGTCAGTTCCATCTTCTCGAGCACGATGTCCTTGATCTCGCGCTCGGACTTCTTGGTGTGCTCGCGCAAGGGGAAGGCGATGTTGTCGAACAGGTTCTGCGAGCCGAACAGGGCGCCGTCCTGGAACAGCACGCCGAACAGCTTGCGGACCTCGTAGAGCTCCCGCTCCCGGATCTTGGTGATGTCGGTGCCGTCGATGGTGATGGAGCCGTTCTCCGGCTTCAGCAACCCGATCAGGGTCTTGAGGAAGACCGACTTGCCGGTGCCCGACGGCCCGAGCAGCACGCTGATCTCGCCGGCCGGGAGTGTCAGGCTGACGTCCTCCCAGATGGTCTGCCGGCCGAACCTCTTCGTGAGGTTCTCGACGCGGATCTCGACACCCACTGCCGCTCCACTCAGAGGTCGTCGGGACAGGTCAGGAAAGCCGCTTGCACGCCCGTTCCGGGGTCAATCGGGCAGTCCCGGAGCAGGCGTTGTGACTGTAGTCACGGTCAGTACCCAGAAAGATACGCATCAGTAACCCCCTGTTGATACACCGGGGTCACCCATCCGCACCAGGGAGGCATAGTCCGTTCCCGGCGGATCGGGCAGAACACGACGAAAGGGGCGGCCCGCCGGGTGGCGGGCCGCCCCTTTCGGGCGGTACGGGTGGTGCGTACTACTTGACGGTCACCGTGGCGCCGGCAGCCTCGAGGGCAGCCTTCGCCTTCTCGGCAGCGTCCTTCGCGACCTTCTCGAGAACGGGCTTGGGAGCGCCGTCCACGAGGTCCTTGGCCTCCTTGAGGCCGAGCGACGTGAGGGTCCGGACCTCCTTGATGACCTGGATCTTCTTGTCGCCGGCGTTCTCGAGAATGACGTCGAACTCGTCCTGCTCCTCGGCACCACCGGCGTCGCCGGCGCCGGCAGCGCCACCGGCCGCGGGGGCGGCGACGGCGACAGGCGCGGCGGCGGTGACGCCGAAGGTCTCCTCGAACTGCTTCACGAACTCAGAGAGCTCGATCAGCGTCATCTCCTTGAACTGCTCGAGCAGCTCGTCGGTGCTGAGCTTCGCCATGATGGCTCCTTCAGGTAGTTGCCGGTTTCCGGCGTACGGGGGTGGGATCGGCCGGAGCCGGTTACTCGGACGGGCTGGTCTCGCTGTCGGCCTCGGTAGCGGGCGTGTCGCCCGCCTCCGGGGTCGTGTCCTCGGCCACTGGCGCGTCAGCCGCGTCAGCCGCCTCGGTGGTCTCCTCGGACGCCGGGGCCTCAGCCGTCTCGGCGGCAGGCGCCGGCGCACCGGCACCGCCCGCGAGAACGCTGGGGTCCTGCTGCGCCTTGGCCTCGAGCGCACCGACGGCGCGAGCCGCCTGGGCGAGCGGGGCCGCGAACAGGTAGACGGCCTGCGTGAGCGACGCCTTCATGGCGCCGGCCAGCTTGGCCAGGAGCACCTCGCGGGACTCCAGGTCGGCCAGCTTGCGGATCTCGTCGGCGGTCAGCGGCTTGCCGTCGAGCACGCCGCCCTTCACCACGAGCGCCGGGTTCGCGCGACCGAAGTCGCGCAGACCCTTGGCGGCCACGACCGGGTCGCCCTTGACGAACGCCACGGCCGTGGGGCCGGACAGCAGGTCGTCGAGGCCGGTCAGCCCGGCCGCCTGGGCGGCGAGCTTGGTCAGGGTGTTCTTGGTGACGCTGTACGTCGTGTCCGCGCCCATCGCCCTGCGCAGCTCGGAGAGCTGCTTGACGGTGAGCCCGCGATACTCGGTGAGCACGGCCGCGGACGAACCACGGAACGCCTCTGCCAGCTCGGCCACGACGTCGGCCTTGTCCTGACGGACGGTGGCCCGCGCATGCGTAACGGCCTGGTCGGCTGCCATTGGCCTCCTCTCGGTCTGTGCCGGTCGGGTCCCGGTACGACGAACGCCCCGGCGCAGATGCGCACGGGGCGTCAGAGGAGCCTGCCGGCCGGAGCCGGGAGGGGTCTGTCCGTGTCACCTGCGCGGGCCGCCCGCGTGAGCGGGACCTTCGCCGCCTGCTGGGGATCCAGCGGGGCGGTGACCGGCGGTCTTGGGCTGGGGAAAGACTAGCAGCCCTCCCGGCCGGGCCGGCTTGCACCGACAGACACGGACGGGAGGGCGACGAGCAGGGGCGAGCTAGACGGACGCGGGAGCCCCGTCGGAGTCCGCGTCGGCGAGCAGGTTGCGCGTCCGGTTCGGGTCCACCAGGATGCCGGGGCCCATCGTGGTGGTCACGACGACCTTCTTGATGTACTTGCCCTTGCTGGAGGACGGCTTCGCGCGGCCGATCTCGTCGAGCGCGGCGGCGTAGTTCTCCACCAGCTTGGTCTCGTCGAAGGACGACTTGCCGATCACCAGGTGCAGGTTGGCCTGCTTGTCGACGCGGAAGTTGACCTTGCCGCCCTTGATGTCGCTGACGGCCTTGCCGACGTCGGCGGTGACCGTGCCCGTCTTCGGGTTGGGCATGAGACCACGCGGGCCGAGGATGCGGGCGATGCGCCCGACCTTGCCCATCTGGTCCGGCGTCGCGACCGCGGCGTCGAAGTCGAGGAAGCCGCCCTGGATGCGCTCGATCAGGTCGTCGCCACCGACGACGTCGGCGCCGGCGGCCTCGGCCTCGGCGGCCTTGTCACCGGTCGCGAAGACGATGACGCGGGCCGTCTTGCCGGTGCCGTGCGGCAGGTTGACAGTGCCGCGCACCATCTGGTCCGCCTTGCGAGGGTCCACGCCGAGCACCATCGCGACCTCGACGGTCGCGTCGTACTTCACCGTGGAGGTCACCCGCGCGAGGCGGACGGCCTCGAGCGGGCTGTAGACGCGGTCCTGGTCGATCTTCTCAGCGGCGGCCTTGTAGGCCTTGCTGCGCTTCATGCTGTTCTCCTCCGTGGTGCAGACGGACGTCGTACGACGCCCTCCCACGCGTAGGGGTGAACCAGCCGGCAGGCGCCGGCCGGTGAGGGGTGGAACTAGTCGGCGACGGTGATGCCCATGGAGCGGGCGGTACCGGCGACGATCTTCGCCGCGGCGTCGACGTCGTTGGCGTTGAGATCGGCGAGCTTGGTCGTGGCGATCTCGCGGACCTGCGCCTGCGAGATGGTCGCGACCTTCTTCGTGTGCGGCGTGGGCGAGCCCTTGTCGACCCCGGCGGCCTTGAGGATCAGGCGCGCGGCCGGCGGAGTCTTGGTGATGAAGGTGAACGACCGGTCCTCGTAGACCGAGATCTCGACCGGCACGATGTCGCCACGCTGCGACTCGGTCGCCGCGTTGTACTGCTTGCAGAACTCCATGATGTTGACGCCGTGCTGACCCAGCGCGGGGCCGACCGGCGGCGCCGGCGTCGCAGCGCCGGCCTTGATCTGCAGCTTGATGATGCCTGCAAGCTTCTTCTTGGGGGGCATTCTCGGTTCCTCGGGTTCGTGGCGTTGGTACGCCGGGGTGGTGTTCGGCGTACCGCTAGAGCTTGGCCACCTGGTTGAAGGACAGCTCGACCGGAGTCTCGCGGCCGAAGATCGACACCAGGACCTTGAGCTTCTGGCTGTCGAGGTTGATCTCGTTGATCGTCGCCGGCAGCGTCGCGAACGGGCCGTCGGTGACCGTGATCGACTCGCCGACCTCGAAGTCGACGGCCTTCTGGGCGACGACCGTCTTCTGCTTCGGCGGGGCGAGCTGCTTGACGACCTCATCGACCGTCAGCGGGGTCGGGCGCGACGTCTGACCGACGAAGCCGGTCACGCCCGGGGTGTTGCGGACCGCGGACCACGACTCGTCGGTGAGGTCCATGCGGACGAACAGGTAGCCGGGGAGCTTCTTGCGCACGACGGACTGACGCTTGCCTCCCATGACCTCCATGACCTCCTCCGTGGGGACCTCGATCTGGTAGATGAAGTCCTCCATGTTCAGGCTGGAGATGCGGCTCTCGAGGTTGGTCTTCACCTTGTTCTCGTAGCCGGCGTAGGAGTGCACGACGTACCAGTCGCCCGGCAGGCCGGCCAGGACGCGGCGCATCTCGTCGGAGGGGTCGTCGGAGAGCGGCTCGACGGGCGCCT
>JAOPWV010000154.1 GCA_025965475.1 Frankiales bacterium
TGGCGCCCCCTCCCCTGGCGCCGGCTCCCCCGCCGTACGCCGCCCCGCCCCCGCCACCTGGACCCGGCGGCTTCATCCCGCCCGCCTGAGCCCGGACACGCGTCGGGCCCGCCCTGCGCGAGGAGGACGGGCCCGACGTGCGCGGGGGTTCTAGTAGCGGTACTGGTCGGACTTGTAGGGCCCGTCGACGTCGACGCCGATGTACTCGGCCTGCTCCTTGCGCAGCTCGGTGAGGCGGACGTTGAGGGCGCCCAGGTGCAGCCGGGCCACCTTCTCGTCGAGGTGCTTCGGGAGGACGTAGACGCCGAGCGGGTACTGGTCGAGCTTCGTGAACAGCTCGATCTGCGCCAGCGTCTGGTTCGTGAAGCTGTTGCTCATCACGAACGACGGGTGGCCGGTCGCGTTGCCGAGGTTCAGCAGCCGGCCCTCGCTCAGCAGGATGATCGAGTGGCCGGGCTGTCCCCCATGTGCGGCGAACTTCCACTCGTCGACCTGCGGCTTGATGTTGATCCGCTCGATGCCGGGCGTCTTCGCGAGGCCGGCGACGTCGATCTCGTTGTCGAAGTGGCCGATGTTCCCGACGATCGCCTGGTGCTTCATCTTGGCCATGTCGGCGGCCATGATGATGTCCTTGTTGCCGGTCGTGGTGATGAAGACGTCGGCGGTCTCGACGACGTCCTCGAGCCGGACGACCTGGTAGCCCTGCATCGCGGCCTGCAGCGCGCAGATCGGGTCGATCTCGGTGACGACGACGCGGGCGCCCTGGGCGCGCAGCGACTCGGCCGAGCCCTTGCCGACGTCGCCGAAGCCGCAGACGACCGCGGTCTTGCCGGCGAGCATGACGTCGGTGGCCCGGTTGATGCCGTCGACGAGCGAGTGGCGGCAGCCGTAGAGGTTGTCGAACTTGCTCTTGGTGACCGAGTCGTTGACGTTGATCGCCGGGAAGAGCAGCGTGCCGGCCTTGGCGAACTCGTAGAGCCGCATGACGCCGGTGGTGGTCTCCTCGGTCACGCCCTTGATGCCGGCCGCGATCGTGGTGAACCGCTGCGGGTCCTCAGCGAGTGAACGGCGCAGGGTGTCGAGGATGACGCCGTACTCCTCGGAGTCGTTCGGGTCGGTGCCGGGGACCGCGCCGGCCTTCTCGTACTCCACGCCCTTGTGGATCAGCAGCGTCACGTCGCCACCGTCGTCGAGGATCATGTTGGGACCCGCGCCGTCCGGCCAGGACACGACCTGCTCGGTGCACCACCAGTACTCGGGGAGGGTCTCGCCCTTCCAGGCGAAGACCGGCACACCCTGGGGGCTGTCGACGGTGCCGTTCGGCCCGACGGCGACGGCGGCCGCCGCGTGGTCCTGGGTCGAGAAGATGTTGCAGCTGACCCAGCGGACCTGCGCGCCGAGTTCGATGAGGGTCTCGATCAGCACCGCGGTCTGGATCGTCATGTGCAGGGAGCCCGTGATCCGGGCACCGCTCAGCGGCTTGCTCTTGCCGAACTCGGCCCGCATGGCCATCAGCCCGGGCATCTCGTGCTCGGCGAGGCGGATCTCCTTGCGGCCGAACTCGGCCAGGGACAGGTCCGCGACCTTGAAGTCCTGCGTCGTGGTGTCGGGCATCGGGCTGTGCTCCTAGCTATCGGTGAGGTTGAGAAGGTGCTGGTGCTTGTCCTGCTCGAAGCTGAGCCAGTCGGCGTCCGGGACGCCGATCGGGCGTCGGGGTGCGGCCTCGAACCACGTGTCGAGCGCGTCGCTCAGCTCGGGCTCGCGCCGGAGGCGTAGGGCGAACCCGACGTCCCCGAGCTCGACCCCGTGCCTGTCGAGGAGTTCGCGCAGGGTCCGCAGCCGCTGGAGCTGCGCCGGCCCGTAGAGCCGGTAGCCCGCGGCGGACCGCGGCGACTCGACCAGGCCGAGCTGCTCGATGTAGCGCAGCATCCGCGGCGACCAGCCTGTGGTCGCCGCGGCCTCGTGGATCGTGAGGGTCGCCATCGGAGCGAAGATTATCAGGATCGTGTCAGGGTGGCCAGCGTGTCTGGGTCAACCTTGCCATGGGCGTGTGAGGGTCGGCGGCCCGTCCAGCTCCAGCAGCCGGACGCCCGGCGCGTCGAGGACGACGTCGCCGGCGAGATACAGGACCCGGCGCTCCCCGGTCGCCAGGTCGTCGGCCTGCCAGCGCACCACGGCCAGCCCGTCCCGGTCCTCGGCCGGGCCGTGGGTCCAGCTCTCGTCGACGGTGCGGGTCGCGAGGACCGGGTCGGTGACGAGGACGAGGCGCCGTACGCCGGGTGGCAGCCGGGTGAGGGCCACGGCGTACGCCGGGCTCGAGCCGGCAAAGGCGTGCGCACGCGCGCTGTGCTCCTGCTCCCCGCGCCGCCACAGCAGCTCGTCGCCGACCGCGCCGCCGCGCAGCTGCCAGCCGCCGGCCTCCACCTCCAGCCGGATGGTCCGGCCGGCCGCGTCGAGGACGAGGTCGATGCGGCCGACGGGGCGGGCCGTCACCGGGTCCTCCCGGGTGGCCACGTAGCGCCAGCCGGCCGGCCCTGGGGCGCAGGAGAACCGTTCGACGGCGTACGGCCCGTCGTCGTCGGACAGGAGGTAGGCCCCCCGGGGCATCAGGCCTGCCAGGTCGACAGGTACCGCTGCTGCGGCGGGGACAGCACGTCGAGCCCCACGCCCATGGCGGCCAGCTTGGTCCGCGCGACCTCCGCGTCGATCTCCGGGGGCACGTCGTGCACACCGGGCTCGAGCGCCGTACCGACCAGCCACTCGACAGTCAGCGCCTGGACGGCGAAGGACATGTCCATCACCGCGGCCGGATGGCCCTCGGCCGCCGCCAGGTTGGCCAGGCGGCCCTCCGCGACCAGCAGCAGCCGCCGCCCGTCGGCCAGGACGTACTCGTCGACCTGCGGGCGGACCCGCCGGTGCACCTCGACGGCTGCCGCCGCCAGTCCGGCGACGTCGATCTCGACGTCGAAGTGTCCGGCGTTCGCCAGCACCGCGCCGTCGCGCATGAGGGCGAAGTGCCCCTCGGTGAGGACGTCCCGGTTGCCGGTCACGGTGACGAACACGTCGCCGACGGCGGCCGCTTCGTCCATGGGCAGGACCCGGTAGCCCTCGAGCACGGCGGCGAGCGCCCGTTGCGGGTCGACCTCGGTGACGATCACGTGCGCGCCGAGCCCGCGGGCCCGTTCCGCGATGCCGGACCCGCACCAGCCGTACCCGGCGACCACGACGGTGGAGCCGGCGAGCAGCGTGCCGGTCGAGCGCATCACCGCGTCCAGGGTCGACTGGCCCGTGCCGTGCCGGTTCGCGACCAGCCGCTGCATCGCGGTGTCGTTGACCGCGACCATCGGCAGACCCAGCGCCCCGTCCGCCGCCATCTGCCGCAGCCGGAGCACGCCGGTGGTGGTCTCCTCGCAGCCGGCGCGCACGGCGGCGAGCAGCTCGCGGCGGCTCGTGTGCAGCACGCCGATCAGGTCGCAGCCGTCGTCGAGCACGAGGGTCGGCCGGGCGTCCAGGACGGCTTCGAGGTGGCGGACGTAGCCGGCCCGGTCGACGCCATGGCGGGCCTGGACGCCGACCCCCTCCGCGACGAGCGCCGCGGCCACATCGTCCTGGGTGGACAGCGGGTTCGAGGCGGCGAGGTGCAGCTCGGCACCGGCCGCCGTCAGCGTCCGGGCCAGCGCGGCGGTCTCGGCGGTCACGTGCATGCAGGCCGCGATGCGTACGCCGGCCAGCGGCCGCTGCGCCGCGTACCGCTCCCGGAGCCGGCCGAGCACCGGCATGGCCCGCTCGGCGAAGTCGACCCGCCGGCGTCCCTGGTCGGCCAGCCCGGGGTCGGCGATGTCGGAGCGCACCGGGCGATCCTTGCGCACTACGGTGGCGCCCCGTCACGAAGGAGCTCGAACATGGACGTCGCGTCGCTGCTGCACGGTGCCGGCGGGTTCGTCGGCACGCTCGGCCCGCGGGTGGTGTCCTCCGACCGGACCGGTGCGCTGCTGCGGCTCGACGCGGGCCCGGAGCTGCACAACCACGTCGGCGGTCCCCACGCGGCGGCCATCTTCGGGCTCGGGGAGACGGCGGCGTTCGCCGTGCTGCTCGAGGTGTTCGACGACCTGGTCGAGGCCGGCGCGGTGCCTCTCATCAAGTCGGGGCAGATCAGCTACACGGCCATCGCGACG
The DNA here is from genome assembly GCA_025965475.1 of Frankiales bacterium. Classification (GTDB taxonomy): domain Bacteria; phylum Actinomycetota; class Actinomycetes; order Mycobacteriales; family SCTD01; genus RYN-124. The sequence continues at coordinate 4,176 of JAOPWV010000154.1, forward strand.
GGGCCGCTGCTGGCGGCGTCCCGGCTCGTCGGCGACGAGGCCGGCGCCCGGGCCTCGCTCGACGAGCGGGGCGTCGCGTCCTTCGACGTCGAGGTGCTGTTCCGCCGCGAGACCGACGACGTGCAGACGGCCGCCATGACCGCGCGGATGGCCCTCAAGCGCCTCTGACGGCTGCCATCCCGCCCCGCCCGGGTCCCCGCCCGGCACGGGCACGGCCCGCCCGCGCGCGGGGCCGGAGGCGTTAGGGCGTGCCGCCGCGGTCGAGGTCGGGCTCGAGGTACATCACCCGGGCCAGCGGCTCGATCGCGCGCACCCGGGCCTCCGCCTCGTCGATCGCCCGCGCGATGACCGGCAGGGTGAGCCCGGACGGCATGGCGAGCTTGGCGGCCACGAGCAGCTCGTCGGGCCCCAGGTGCAGGGTGCGCAGGTGGATCACCCGCGTGACGGCCTGCCCGTCGACCAGGGCCGACCGGATCTTCGCGACCGCCGCGGGGCTGGCGGACTCCCCGATCAGCAGTCCCTTCATCTCGACGGCCAGGATCACCGCGACGATGCCGAGCAGGACGCCGATGGACAGGGTCCCGACGGCGTCCCAGATGGGATCGCCCGTCGTGACCGACAGGACGACGCCCAGCAGGGCGAGCACGAGGCCGATGAGGGCGGCGAAGTCCTCGAGCAGCACGACCGGCAGCTCGGGCGACTTGCTGTGCCGGATGAACGAGAACCAGCTGCTGTCGCCCTTGGGTCCGACCGACTCGCGGATGGCGGTCCGGAACGAGAACCCCTCGGCGACGATCGCGAACAGCAGGATGCCGATGGCGACCGCCGGCGTGGACAGCTCGTGCGGGTGGTGCAGCTTCTGGTAGCCCTCGTACAGCGCGAACAGAGAGCCGACGGAGAACAGCACCATCGCGACGACGAACGAGTAGAAGTACCGGTCCCGCCCGTAGCCGAACGGGTGCTCCTCGTCGGCCGCCCGCGAACCGCGGTTCTGCCCCACGAGCAGCAGTACCTGGTTGCCGGAGTCGGCCACCGAGTGGACGGCCTCGGCGAGCAGGGAGGACGAACCGGTGATCACGAAGCCGACGAACTTCGCGACCGCGATCGACAGGTTGGCGCACAGCGCCGCGACGATCGCCTTCTTGCCGCCTTCGGCGCTCATCGGGGGGTCCTCTGCTTCAGCGCGGTGATCGCGTCGACGGGTGTGGGGTCACGGCCCTCGAGCAGGGCCAGGTAGGTGGTCGCCCAGTCGGCGACGGAGACGAGCGAGGCGAGGCGCTCGAGGGGGGACGCGCCCTCCGCCTCGATCGGGGAGACGGCCACGCCGCGTTCCTCGGCGAGTTCGCGTACGACGGCGACGCGACGGGTCACCTGCGGCTGCTCCTCCGTGTCCTGCAACAGGACCAGGCGCATGCGGGTCCGCTCGACGGTGACCTCGTCCTCGCGGTCCCGGAAGAAGTCCTCCTCCGGCACCGCGGCGCTGCCGGCGAACGGGCCGTCGAACGCGACCACCTGGTTGTGGCTGGCCTCCGGAAGGACACCCCAGACCGCCGGGAGCTTGGCGTTCTCATTGAACTGGCAGGCCAGCCGGTACGCCGCGACGCCAGCGAGCGGCGAGGTCCCCCAGACCACCGGGAGGCACCCGGTGGTCTGGAGGGCGAGGATCTTGGCCGGGTTGACGAAGTGGTCGGCGTCGGGCCGGCACCGCACCGCCGTCTGCTCGAGCTGCACGGCCGTCGCCTCGATGACGTCAGGGCCGGCCTGCAGCAGGCCGAGCGCGTGGCCGGCAAGCACGAGCGGGATGGACAGCGACCAGACGTTGGCCCGGGGTTGGCGGCCCTGGGTCACCGGCACGAAGATTCCCCGGCCCTGTGCGGCCAGCGCCTCGAGCGGCGAGTCGGCCGCGCCGACGACCAACAGCCGGCTTCCCCGGCGTACGGCCGCCTCCAGGGCGGACAGCGTCTCCTCGGTCGTCCCGGAACAGGAGACGGCGACGACGAGGTCGGCGGCACCGACCCAGGCGGGCAGGCCGTAGCCGCGGTGGCTGACGATCGGCACCGGACAGGTCTGCCCGGCGACCGCGACGAGGACGTCACCGGCGATGCCGGAGCCACCCATGCCGCAGACCACGACGGAACGGGGCCGGCCCTCGTCCGCCAACGTCGGTACCCCGGCCTCGGCAGCCAGGACGGCGGCCTCGCGGACCTGGGCGGCCGCCGAGGCGACCGCGCGCAGCATCCCGTCGGGATCCCCGGCCTCGAGCCGGGCAACGTCGTCCACGAACTCCTCGGGCGTGCCCGGGAAGGCCTGGGTCACGAGGGCTTGCGGGCCTCGTCGACGAGCAGGACCGGGATGTCGTCGCGGACCGGGTAGGCCAGGCCGCAGCCGGTGCAGATCAGCTCGGAGGCGGCGTCGTCGGCACGCAGCGGCGACTTGCAGTCCGGGCAGGCGAGGATCTCGAGGAGCGAGGCGTCGAGCTTCATGCCGTCAGACTAGTCAGACGCGGATCAGGCGCGGATCAGGCACGGATCAGGCACGGATGAGGCGCAGCAGATCGTCGCGCAAGACCTCGACGGTCGCCTCGTCCGGGCCCTCGGCGTTGAGCCGCAGCAACGGCTCGGTGTTGGACGGGCGCACGTTGAACCACCAGCCCTCGGGCGAGGTCACGGTGAGGCCGTCGAGCTCGTCCTGGTCGAGATGGGCGAACGTCGCCTTGAGCTCGGCGATCTTGGCCTTGGGGTCCGCGACGGTCGAGTTGATCTCGCCGGTGGCGGCGTACGGGTCGTACCGGGCGAGCAGCTCGGACAGCGGGCGGTCCTGGCCGCCGAGCGCCGCGAGCGTGTGCAGCGCGGCGAGCATCCCGGAGTCGGCGTTCCAGAACTCGCGGAAGTAGTAGTGCGCCGAGTGCTCACCGCCGAAGACAGCACCCGTCTCGGCCATCGTCTGCTTGATGAACGAGTGGCCTACCCGGGTGCGGACCGGCCGCCCCCCGTGCTCGGTGACGATCTCCGGTACGGCGCGGGACGTGATCAGGTTGTGGATGACGGCGGAACCGGGCGATTTCGCCAGCTCGCGGACGGCCACCAGCGCGGTGATCGCGCTGGGGCTCACGGGCTCGCCGAGCTCGTCGACGACGAAGCAGCGGTCGGCGTCGCCGTCGAAGGCGAGCCCGAGGTCTGCACCATGCTCGACGACGGCCTTCTGCAGGTCGACCAGGTTCTTCGGTTCGAGCGGATTGGCCTCGTGGTTCGGGAACGTGCCGTCGAGTTCGAAATACATCGGGATGATCTCGATCGGCAACTGCGGGA
>JAOPWV010000203.1 GCA_025965475.1 Frankiales bacterium
TTCGAGGGCTGGCTGCACCGGATCACCACCAACCTGTTCCTCGACATGGTCCGCCGCAAGGCGCGGATCCGCTTCGACGCGCTGGCCGACGACGCCGAGCGGCTGCCCAGCAAGGAGCGCGGGCCCGCGCAGCTGTACGACGACACGCACTTCGACCACGACGTGCAGGCCGCGCTCGACGCCCTGCCGCCGGACTTCCGGGCCGCGGTCGTGCTGTGCGACCTCGAGGGCCTGTCCTACGAGGAGATCGCCGCGACCCTCGGGATCAAGATCGGCACCGTGCGCAGCCGGATCCACCGCGGCCGGTCGCAACTGCGGGCCGCCCTCGCACACCGTGACCCGGCGGCCGAGGACCTGTCGTGACCGGCTGCCCGGGCGACCTGCTGAGCGGTCTCGTCGACGGCGAGCTCGACCACGCCTCGCGGGAACGCGTCCTGTCGCACCTGCTGGCCTGCACCCCCTGTCGCGCCGAGGTCGACGCCCTGCGCGCCCTCAAGACACGGCTGTCCTGGGCCGGCGCCGAGACGCCGGTGCCGACCGACGCGCTCACCGCCCGCCTGCTCGGGTTGGTGGTTCCGGGCGTGGAGCCCGTCCAGCCGATGCGGCTGGCGACCGGCCCGGTGCGCCCGGTCAGTGTCCGGCCCGCCGGCCGGTCCGCCGCCACTGCTCGCCCCCGTCGTAGGGCTCGCCTTCGTCGCCGCACTGTCGGCGGGCTCGTCGCGCTCGGTATCGGCGCCGCCTTCGTCCTCGGCGGCCCGGCTTCCCCCGGCGGCGCCCAGGTGCCGATCGACCCCACGACGGACCAGTTCGTCGCCGACTACGTCGACGCGACCGTGGAGGTCCCGTCGCCCCAGCCCGTCACGGCCGCGGTGGTGGGGATCTCGAGATGAGCCGGCTGCGTCTCCTGGTCCTCGTCGCAGGGGCGGGGACGCTGCTCGCCGGGATGCAGGGCGGGGCGGCCGCCCGCACCGGAACCGTCCCCGACCCGCCGGCGAGCGGGATCGGTGAGACCCGGGCGCTCGAGCTGCTCAGCGTCGCCGCGCAGGCGGGGCGCACGAGGACCTACCGCGGCACCCAGTACGTCTCCACCTGGCGGGCCGACACCGCGAGCTCTGACGTCGCCGACATCCGGCACACGCCGGCCACCGGCTCGGTGGTCCAGGTGCGTCCGACCGCCGACCGGACCGAACCTGCGGACGACGCCCAGTCGGTCACCTCCGCGACCGACCTCGACGTGCGCCTGCTGCAGCTGCTCGCCGACCACTACCAGCTCCAGCAGGCCGGCAACGAGCGGTGCACCGGGCGTACGGCGCACGTGGTCGAAGCGCTGCGCCCGGGCGTCGACGGCCCGGCTGCGGTGGCCGGGCGGTTCTGGGTGGACGCGGCGAGCGGGCTCGTCCTGCGCCGCGAGGTGTTCGACACCGGCGGGCGGCTGGTGCGCAGCAGCGCGTTCACCGACCTCACGATCGACCCGGCGCCGCACGCGGCCGGCTCGGCGAGCCCTGCCGGCGCAAGCAGCCCCGTCGCGCTCGCCGCGGCGCCCGGCGCCCTACCGACGGATGCGCTGGACGCTCTGCGCCGGGACGGCTGGCAGATCCCGGCCGACCTGACCGGCGATCTGCAGCTGTTCGACGCGCGGGTCCGCTCGCACGACGGCCGGCAGGTCCTGCACCTGTCGTACTCGGACGGCCTGTCGACCCTGTCGCTGTTCGCGCAGCGCGGGCGGCTCGGCAGCGGCCCGATGCACGGGTTCGCCAAGCAGAAGGTCGGCAGCGCCGGCAGTGCCCCCGTCTGGGTCCGCACCGCCAACCCCGAGCGGGTCGTGTGGGGCGGCGGCGGCCAGGTGTTCACCCTGCTGTCCGACGCGCCGCCGGAGTCGGTCCGCGCGGCGGTCACGGCGCTGCCGCACGACCGGGCCCCGCGCACCGGACTACTGGCCCGGCTCCAGCGCGGGCTGGCCCGGCTCGGGTCCTGGCTCAACCCGTTCGGGTAGCGCGTACCGCCCGGGCCTCACAGTGCCCTCACAGGACCGAGGGGACACTGGTGGGGCACGCCCGCACCACCAGCCCTTTTCCTGACCCTGACGCGGACCCCGTCCGGAGGACCTGCTGTGAGCCCCGACCCCACCGACCGCACCGACGATCCGGGTACGTCCGGCTCCGCCACGCCCCCGCCCGGACCGTGGTGGTCCCGGCCGGACAACGGCACCTGGGGCGCGCCCGCCGAGTCCGCGGGCAACCCGCCGTACGGCGACACGACGGTGCTCGGCCAGCAGCCCTACGGCGCGGCGCCGTACGGGACGACGCAGCCTGCCGCATCCTCGCCGGGCGGGCCCGCCTGGGGCGAGCCGCCGAAGACGGACCCGCCCGCGTGGGGTGAGCCGGCGCAGGCCGGCACCCCGGTCTGGGGCCAGCCGACCGACACGATCGGCGGACCCGGTCCGGGCCGCGAGAAGCGGGCCCGCAAGGGGCTGCTGCCGATCCTCGCCGGTGCCCTCGCGGTGGCCGTGCTCGCCGGTGGCGGCGCCGGTTACGTCGGGACGCGCCTCGCGAACGGCGGGTCGCTCACCGACCCGTCCGCCAGCCTCGGGACCGGCAGCTCCACCTCCTCCTCGTTGAACCGCGCGCCCGACTCGGTGGCCGGCATCGCGGCGCGGGTGCTGCAGTCCGTCGTCAGCATCTCGGTGACCGCGCCTTCCGGCTCGGGCACCGGCTCGGGCGTCGTCCTGCGCTCCGACGGCTACCTGCTCACCAACAACCACGTCGTGGACTCGGCCGCCTCCGGCGGCACCGTGACGGTCTCGTTCAACGGGGCCGAGAGCGTCGAGGTCCCGGCCACGATCGTCGGCCGCGACCCGAGCACCGACCTCGCCGTGCTCAAGGTGCGCACCAGCACCAAGCTCGTCCCGGCGGCGCTCGGCCAGTCCCGCGGCCTCGTCGTCGGTGACCCGGTCATCGCGATCGGCTCCCCGCTCGGGCTCGCCGGAACCGTCACGACCGGCATCGTCAGTGCCCTCAACCGCACCGTGAACGTGCCGGGGGAGAACGGCGGGCGTACGCCGCTGTTCAACGCCATCCAGACCGACGCGGCCATCAACCCGGGTAACTCCGGCGGCGCACTCGTCGACGCCAAGGGCCAGGTCATCGGCATCAACTCCGCGATCGCGACCCTCGGCGGCGGCGGCGGTTTCGGCGGGAGCACCCAGACGGGCAGCATCGGCGTCGGCTTCGCGATCCCGATCGACGAGGCGCGGTCGGTCGCCGAGGAGCTCATCCGCACCGGTAGCGCCACGCACCCGGCGATCGGGGTCCAGGCCCTGACCTCCACCGGTGGCCGGACCGGCGCGGTGGTCCGGTCCGTGGTCGCGAACGGCTCGGCGCAGAAGGCCGGGCTGCAGGCCGGCGACATCATCACCGCCGTCGACGGCACCCAGGTGCACAGCGTCGACGAGCTCATCATCGCGATCCGGGCCCACAAGGTCGGCGACGAGGTCACGCTCACGTACTACCGGGCGAACCAGAAGCAGCAGGTCAAGGTGACGCTCCAGGACAACAGGGGGAACTGACCGCCGTAGGCTGGACGGGCACACCCTTCGGCCGAGGAGTCCCGTGTTCAACCAGCTGGGCTGGGGCGAGATCTCCGTCCTGCTCGTCCTCGGATTGTTCGTGTTCGGGCCCGAGCGGCTGCCCGGCATGGCGGCCGAGGCGGGCAAGGCGCTGCGCCGCTTCCGCGCCTACGCCAAGGGGATGACCGACGAGCTCAAGACAGAGCTCGGCCCGGAGGTCGGCGACCTCGACCTGGCGTCGCTGAACCCGCGGACGTTCGTCCGCAAGCACCTGTTCGAGGACGACCCGGACGAGGCCGACGGCCCCGCGAGCTACGTGCCGCGACAGACCGCGGGGCAGCTGCCGCCGACGGAGGTCCCCCCGTGGGATCCGGAGACCACCTGACGGCTCCG
>JAOPWV010000047.1 GCA_025965475.1 Frankiales bacterium
GGACGTCGAGACCAAGGAGCAGATCGCCTCCACCGCCTCCATCTCCGCCGCCGACCCGATCGTCGGCGAGATCATCGCCGAGGCGATGGACAAGGTCGGCAAGGAAGGCGTCATCACCGTCGAGGAGAGCAACACCTTCGGGCTCGAGCTCGAGCTCACCGAGGGCATGCGCTTCGACAAGGGCTACATCAGCCCGTACTTCGTGACCGACCCGGAGCGCATGGAGGCCGTCCTCGACGACCCCTACGTCCTCGTGGTGAACGGCAAGATCTCGTCGGTCAAGGACCTGCTCCCGCTGCTGGAGAAGGTCATGCAGTCCGGCCGTCCGCTGGCGATCATCGCCGAGGACGTCGAGGGTGAGGCTCTCGCGACGCTGGTCGTCAACAAGATCCGCGGCACCTTCAAGTCCGTCGCGGTCAAGGCCCCCGGCTTCGGTGACCGCCGCAAGGCCATGCTGCAGGACATCGCGATCCTGACCGGCGCGCAGGTCGTCTCCGAGGAGGTCGGCCTCAAGCTCGACACCGCCGGTCTCGAGCTGCTCGGCCGGGCCCGCAAGGTCGTCGTGACCAAGGACGAGACGACCATCGTCGAGGGCTCCGGGGACAGCGACCAGATCGCCGGTCGCGTCAACCAGATCCGCGCCGAGATCGAGAAGTCGGACTCCGACTACGACCGCGAGAAGCTCCAGGAGCGCCTCGCCAAGCTGGCCGGCGGCGTGGCCGTCATCAAGGTCGGCGCAGCCACCGAGGTCGAGCTCAAGGAGCGCAAGCACCGTATCGAGGACGCCGTGCGCAACGCGAAGGCCGCCGTCGAGGAGGGCATCGTCGCCGGTGGTGGCGTCGCGCTCCTGCAGGCGTCGACGACCGCGTTCGACAAGCTCGACCTGACCGGTGACGAGGCGACCGGCGCCAACATCGTGCGCCTGGCGCTCGAGGCCCCGATCAAGCAGATCGCCATCAACGCCGGCCTCGAGGGTGGCGTCGTGGTGGAGAAGGTCCGCAACCTCCCCGTGGGTCAGGGCCTCAACGCCGCGACCGGCGAGTACGTCGACATGATCAAGGCGGGGATCATCGACCCCGCCAAGGTCACCCGCTCGGCGCTGCAGAACGCCGCCTCGATCGCGGCGCTCTTCCTCACGACCGAGGCCGTCATCGCCGACAAGCCGGAGAAGGCTGCGGCCGGCGGCGGCATGCCCGGCGGCGGCATGGGAGACATGGACTTCTAGTCCAGCCCAGTCACCACGGGCTTCGGCCCACGTACTGCCCCACGGGCGGTCCTCCTCCGGGAGGGCCGCCCGTGGGCGTTTCCGCCGACCCCCGGCCTGGGCCCCGCCGGGCCACGGCAGGATGGGGTCATGGACCTCGGACGAGCTGGACTGTGGACCACGACGCTGGACGGGCTCCCGGTGCCGGAGGCGCGCGAGGCGGTCGCGGAGCTCGACGAACTCGGCTACCCCGCCCTCTGGTTCGGCGAGGCCCGCGGGCGCGAGGCCTTCACGGCCGCGCAGCTCTACCTCGGCGCGAGCAGCCGCATGGTGGTGGCGACGGGCATCGCGAGCATCTACGGGCGTGACGCGGTCGCCGCCAACGCGGCGGGTCGCACCCTGACCGAGGCGTACCCCGGCCGCTTCCTGCTCGGGCTCGGCGTCAGCCACGCCCCGCTGGTCGAGCGGATGCGCGGCCACTCCTACGGCCGTCCGGTCACGGCGATGAGCGAGTACCTCGACGCGATGGACGCGGCCCCGTACGCCGTGGCCGGCCCCGACGAACCGGCCCCGCGGGTGCTCGCGGCGCTCGGCCCGCGGATGCTCGAGCTGTCGCGGGACCGCGCCCAGGGCGCCCACCCGTACCTCACACTGCCGCAGCACACCGCGCAGGCCCGCGAGATCCTCGGTCCGGACGCGCTGCTGGCCGTCGAGGTGAGTGCCGTCCTGAGCGACGACCGCGAGACCTGGCTGCGCCGGGCACACACGCACCTGGAGATCTACACCGGACTGGAGAACTACCGGAACAGCTGGAGCCGGCAGGGCTTCACCGACGACGACTACGTGCGCGGCGGGTCCGAGCGGCTCAAGGAGGCGCTCGTGGCGCACGGCGACGAGGACGCCGTCGTACGCCGCGTCCAGGAGCACCTCGACGCGGGCGCCGACCACGTCTGCGTCCAGGTCCTGGGCGACGACCCCCTGACCGCCCCGCGGGCGCAGTGGCGCCGCCTGGCGCCCGCCCTGACCGCGCTGCGGTGACCCTCGAGCAGCGCTACGCCGCCGCCGAGCAGCGGCTCGACGCCGACCACCACCGGCGGATGCGCCGTACGCCGTCAGTGCTCATCGGGGTGACCGCGGTGCTGGTGTGCGCGGTGGGCGTCACCGCGGCGATCGACCTGCAGCGGCTGCAGAGCCCGCGCGGCGCCGCCCTGGCCTGGACCGAGGCGGCGGTGTTCGGGAACTGCCCGGCCTACCTGTCGCTGTCCCGGCCCGTCGACCCGCTGACCGAGCGGCGCACCGACGACCAGGTGTGCCGCGACCTGCGCCGTGTCACGGCGAACGCGCGGACCAACGCCAACCGCATCGAGCTGCTGCCCGGGGCCATCCAGCAGCGGGGCGCCACCGCCACGGCGCTCGTGGAGGTCCGCAGGCCGGACGGTACGACGACGGGGCGGCTCAGCCTGGTTCGGCGCGGGGCGCACTGGCTGGTCCTGCGCGACACGCAGGCCTGCGACGCGGTGGGCTGCGCCTGACGGTCCGGCCGGGCTACCGGGGCAGCGAGCCGACCGGCGCCACCGGCAGCCCGGTGCGGTGGCAGACCCAGAACGGGTCCGGTCCGAGGTCGGGCTCCACGAACAGCGGGTGGTCCCGGTGCTCCGGGCACACCGGCCACCACGGGTCCCTGCCTTCGTGCACCGTCTCCTGGAGGTCCTGGGCGACCAGACCCACCAGGTGCGCCTCGCCCGCCGGCCACGCGGCGAGCCACCACCGGCGGGCCTCGACGGCCGCGTCGACCAGCTCCGGGCCGCCCGGGTAGTCGTGCAGGAGGGCGGTACGGGCGGCGGCGAGGCTCACGACAGGGTTCCGGGGCGGCAGGGCTGCGGGACGGTCACCCACCGATTGTCGGCCGGGACCGGGCGCCCCGCTACTGGGCGACGAAGAGCCGGGCGCGCTCGCGTGGGTCCCGGCGGAACGGCTGCTCGACGGCGAGGACCGCGAAGCCGGCGGCGCTGACCGGCCTGCTGAACAGGTAGCCCTGACCGATGTCGTAGCCGAGGTCGCGCAAGGTGTCGGCCTGCTCCGACTGCTCGATGCCCTCGGCGACGGTCCGCATCTTCAACGCGCGGGCCAGCCCGGCGATCGCTGCGACGAGCGCGTCGCCGCCGACGCTCTGCAGGTCGTCCACGAACGGCTTGCTCAGCTTGAGCACGTCGATGGGGAAGGTCCGCAGGTAGGACAGCGAGGAGTACCCCGTACCGAAGTCGTCCAGGGCGAGACCGATCCCCAGCGCCTTGAGTGCGTAGAGCGTCCGCAGCGCGGCGTCCACGTCGTCCATCAGGACGCTCTCGGTGATCTCCAGGACCAGGTGCTCCGGCCGTAGGCCGCTGCTGTCGAGGGCGCCGCGGACGTCCTCGATCAGGTCGGGGGCGGTCAGCTGCCGGGCCGAGAGGTTCACCGAGATCCGCAGGTCCTCGGCCCCGGAAAGGGTGCGCTGCCAGGTGGCCAGTTGCTGCACGGCTGTCTGCAGCACCCAGCGGCCGATGGGCACGATCTGCCCCGTCTCCTCGGCCAGCTCGATGAACGAGTCGGGACCGACGAGGCCCTCGTCCGGGCGGTTCCAGCGCAGGAGCGCCTCGGCGTCGGCCACCTCGCCGGTGCGCAGGTCGACCAGCGGCTGATAGTGGAGGACGAACTCGCCCCGCTCCAGGGCGCGCTGCAGGGCCCCGCGCAGCTCGAGCCGGCGTACAGCCTCGGAGTGCATGTCCTGCTCGAACAGCGCGTAGCGGTTCTTGCCGGCCTGCTTGGCGCTGTACATCGCGGCGTCGGCGTTGCGCAGGACCTCGCTGCTGTCCACAGCGCCGGTCAGCGAGGCGATGCCCAGACTGGCGTGCACGATGACCTCGCGGCCCTGCAGCGCCAGCGGCCGCCCGAGCGCGGCGAGAACCCGGTCGGCCACGTCCGCGGCGTCGAGCCCGGTGCTGGCGCGCAGCAGGATCGCGAACTCGTCGCCGCCGAGCCGCGCGGCCAGGTCGCCGGGGCGCAGGCTGGCGCGGACCCGCTCCGCGATCTCGACCAGCACCATGTCGCCGGCGCCGTGGCCGAGGCTGTCGTTGATGGTCTTGAAGTCGTCGATGTCCAGCAGCATCACGGCCGCCGGCGGGCCGCCGCGCTCCGCCTCGGTCGCGGCCTCCTCGACCTCGCTGAGCAGCAGCGAGCGGTTCGGCAGGCCGGTCAGGCTGTCGTGGTACGCGTCGTGGCGCAGCCGCTCCTTGAGCTGGCTGAGCTGGTCGAGGCTCTTCTCCAGGCGGCCGTTCTCGAGTGCGAGGCTGGCCTGCGTGCCGAGGGCACGGAACAGCTGCAGGTCGGCCTCGTCGAACGTGGTGACGTCACCGAGCCGCTCGGCCAGGGCGAGCTGACCGAGCACGCGGCCGTCGCAGATGAGGGCCACGGCCATCGCGTCCTTGTGCACCGAGCCGCCGAACAGTTCCGCGAGCAGCTCCGGTGACGCCGGTGCCGGCAGGAAGACGGTCTCCGCGATGTCGACACCCGCGATGTGGGGGAGCGGCTCCATGACGGTCCGGGCGTCGGCGGGACCGATCCTCGTCCGCAGCGCCGGGTCGCTGTCCCGGCTCGGGAAGAGGGTCAGCTCGGCGATGTCCGCGCGGAACATCGTGCGCATCTGGGTCAGCAGCCCGTTGACCGCGCTCTCGACGTCCGGCGCGGCCGCCACGCTCTGCGTCGCGCGGTACAGGAAGTCGAGGCGCTCGTGGTTGGCCCGCTCGTCGAGGTATGCGCGATAGGCGCCGTACGAGATGGCGATGGGGACGAAGAGCAGCAGGGTGGCGGCCGGGGTCGCGTGCAGGAGCGCGACCGCGACCAGGCCCAGGCTCGTCGTGGTCAGGCCGAGCACGACGGTGCCGACCAGGGCGGTGCGGATGCCGGCCAGCTGCAGGGAGGCCTCGGCGACCGACATCGCGGCGAAGGTCAGCAGCGCGGTGCCGGTGGTGGCGAGGACGACGGCGACCAGTGCCCCGGCCCACAGGCGCGGTCCGAACACGCCCGGTGCCGGCACCAGGGCGTGGAACAGGGTGGCCGCGACCATCGTCATCAGCGCGAACTGCGACAGGTTGAACAGCAGCTTGTGCAGCGACTGCCGGCGGTGCAGCGCCAGGGCGGCCGCGACGCCTACGACCTGGCTGGCGGTCAGCTGCAACGGCGAGGCGAAGACCAGGCCGATGACCAGGGCCACCTCGCTGAGGGCGAACGAGTAGGCATTGCGCCGGTACTGCAGGTGGAAGACGAACACCTCGGCCGCCGCGAAGCACGGGATGAGCAGCCATGCTGTGGGGCGGCTGCCCTGCAGGCCATCAGTGCCGAGCAACAGCGCGGCCACGACGACGTCGAGGGCGATCAGGGTGGTGACCAGCACCCAGATGCGCTGCTGACCGCTCAGTCGCTGGAGTGCACGGCGGCACGGACCAGGGGACGCAATGTCCTGATCCGTGCCGGACGTGCCCATCGGATCTCCTCGTCTACGGCCTGAACCGTAGGGGCAGGGTGTGTCAGGCCCAGTCGGTGCTGGACCAGCTGACGCCGGACCAGCTGACGCCGGACCAGCTGACACCGGACCAGCTCAGACCGCTGCTGCTCCAGCCCGGACCGGTCCAGGTCGAGCCGTTCCAGGCACCCCCGTTCCAGCTCGTGCCTGCGGCGCTCATCGGCGCCCAGACCGCGGAGCTGAAGTCGTTCCCGAAGATGTCCTTCTCGCCGCGCAGCTCGACACCGTTCATCGACAGGTGGTCGCTACCGCGAGCCGCCTCGAGGCTGCCGAGGCCGGTCGCGGGTGCGAACACCTGCACGGCGAGCGGGTTGACGGCCTTGGAGTAGAGCGCCGAGAGGTTGACGGCCCCCGCACCCTGAGCCAGTGAGTCGGCACTCTGCAGCCGGCTCGCGGTGCCCTTGAACAGGTCCTTGAGCTGGTCCGGGGTCAGGGTCGGACGCTGCTGGAGGACGAGTGCCGCCGCACCGGAGACGTACGCGGCGGCCTGCGACGTGCCGCTACCGCGGAAGAAGCGGTCGCCGACCCGGGCAGCCGGGTAGGTGCTGTCGAGGTAGCTGCCGGGCACCCGGAGGCTGGTCACCGACTTGCCGGGCGCCACGAGGTCCGGCTTGCGCGTCTCCGTGCCGTAGCTGGAGAACGACGGGATCGTGTCGTCCGACCGGTTGATCGTGTTGTTGGTGTCCTCGGCCCCGACGGCCATGACGAACGGGTTGATCGCCGGGCTGGTGAGCGAGTTCAACGTCGTGCCGTGGTTGCCGGCGGAGACGACCACGAAGATGCCGTGGCGCCAGGCGACCTCGACGGCGTACGCCAGCGGGTCGAGCAGGTAGCTCTGGGTGCTGGTCGTGCCGAACGACAGGTTCAGCACGCGGATGTTCATCCCGTTGTCGTTCTTGTGCTGCACGACCCAGTCGATGCCGGCCAGCACCTGGCTCACGTCGGTGGCGCCGATCGCGTCGGCGGCCTTGACGCTGATGATCCGCGCGTCCGGGGCGGCGCCGAGGAAGTACTTGGCGTCGCGGAGGCCGTTGCCGTCCTTGCCGGCGATGAGGCCGGCCATGAACGTGCCGTGGCCGTTGGTGTCCATCCCGTCGAGGTTGGGCACCTGCCCCTCCTCGGACAGGTCCGGACCCTTGACGACCTTGCCCGGTGCGTCGAGGCCGGGAACCGCGGTGACGCCGGAGTCGATGAGGGCGATGTCGACACCCTTGCCGGTCATCCCGGCGGCGTAATACCGCTGTGCGCCCATCGAGCCGAGCGAGTGAAAGATCGAGTTGGCGTCGTTGGCGGCGTTGTACGAGCCGGTGTCCGCGGACAGCGTGACCTTGCCGTTGACGCTCACCGAGGCGACGCCGGCGCCGTGCCGCAGGACCGGCAGGGCCGACGCGGGCACTGTCGCGGAGACGGTCTCGAGGGAGTCCATCGTGCGACGGACGGTGCCGCCGGCGGCGCGCACGCTCGCCTGGGCGTCGCTCAGGTGACCGGGCAGGGCACGAACGACGACGGACGTCGGCGTGCCGGAGTTCTCGGGGGTGGCTGCCAGTGCGGCCGGTGCGAGCGCGAGCCCGCCGGCAAGTAGACCGACGACGGCGGCGCCGACGACGGCAGGCCGGCGTCCACGGCGTTTTTCGTCGTTCCAGGCGACCCCGGATATCGATGGTGCGAGGTGGTCCATTCGTGTCCCCTCCATGGGAAGTAACGTCCAGGAGAGAAGCATTGATCACGTAGTGTCACCGCGACAGAGGCCGACTGTCGTAACTTCCCCCCTCGATGTAGGCGCGCTTGGGGGAGGAGGGCACCCGTTGGGACTACTGGTTGAAGTCTAAAACGACTACGTCACGTTACGAGGCGAGGACGTCATCCGCGTCCACGATCGTGTACGCGTACCCCTGCTCGGCCAGGAAGCGCTGGCGGTGCGCCGCGTACTCCTGGTCCAGGGTGTCGCGGCTGACGACCGTGTAGAAGTGCGCCGTACGGCCGTCCTCCTTCGGCCGGAGCACCCGGCCGAGCCGCTGCGCCTCCTCCTGGCGGGACCCGAAGGTGCCGCTGACCTGGATGGCCACGGCGGCCTCGGGCAGGTCGATGGAGAAGTTGGCCACCTTGCTCACGACCAGGCCCGGGATCTCCTTGCGGCGGAACGCCTCGTACAGTCGCTCGCGCTCGGCGTTCTTCGTCGAACCCTGGATGACCGGCATGTCGAGGGCCTCGCCGAGCTCGTCGAGCTGGTCGAGGTAGGCGCCGATGACGAGTACCTGGTCGTCGTGCCGCTCGACGAGCTTGCGGACGACCGCGACCTTGGTGTGCGCCGTCGAGCAGAGCTTGTACTTGTCCTCGGGCTCCGCGCTCGCGTAGGCCAGTCGCTCGGCGTCGGTCATCGTGACGCGGACCTCGGTGCAGTCGGCCGGGGCGATGTAGCCCTGCGCCTCGATGTCCTTCCAGGGCGCGTCGTACCGCTTGGGCCCGATGAGCGAGAAGACGTCGCCCTCGTGGCCGTCCTCGCGGACCAGCGTGGCGGTCAGGCCGAGCCGGCGGCGGGACTGCAGGTCGGCGGTCATCCGGAACACCGGCGCCGGCAGCAGGTGCACCTCGTCGTAGACCACCAGGCCCCAGTCGCGGGCCCCGAACAGCTCGAGGTGGGTGTACTCGCCCTTCCGGCGCGTCGTCATGATCTGGTACGTCGCGATGGTGACCGGCTTGATCTCCTTCTTCTCGCCGGAGTACTCGCCGATCTCGTCCTCGGTCAACGACGTCCGCTTGATGAGCTCGGACTTCCACTGCCGGCCGGACACGGTGTTCGTGACGAGGATCAGCGTGGTCGCGCCGGCGCGGGCCATCGCGGCGGCCCCCACGATCGTCTTGCCCGCGCCGCACGGCAGCACGACGACACCGCTGCCGCCGTGCCAGAACCCGTCGACGGCGAGCTTCTGGTAGTCGCGCAGCTCCCAGCCGTCCTCGTTCATGTCGATCTGGTGGGCCTCGCCGTCGACGTACCCGGCCAGGTCCTCGGCCGGCCAGCCGACCTTCAGCAGGGCCTGCTTGAGCCGCCCGCGCTCGGACGGGAAGACCGGGACCGTCTCCGGGTCCAGGCGCGCCCCGAGCATGGGCGAGACCTTCTTGGAGCGCACGACCTCCTCGAGGACGGCGCGGTCGCTCGTGCGCAGCACGAGCCCGTGGACCGGGTCGTTCTCGAGCCGCAGCCGCCCGTAGCGGTCCATCGTGTCCGCGACGTCGACCAGCAGCGAGTGAGGCACGGCGTACCGGCTGAAGCGGACCAGCGCGTCGACGACCTGCTCGGCGTCGTGGCCGGCCGCCCGCGCGTTCCACAGGCCCAGCGGCGTGAGCCGGTAGGTGTGCACGTGCTCGGGCGAGCGTTCGAGCTCGGCGAAGGGCGCGATGGCCTGCCGGCACTCGGCGGCGAGCGGGTGGTCGATCTCGAGAAGGAGGGTCTTGTCGGACTGGACGATCAGGGGGCCGTCGGCTGGGTTCACCACGAGAGTGAACAACGCCGGGCGGCGTGCCGCCCTTCCCTCGGCCCGTTCAGTCGGCCTCGTCGACCGGAGCGACCCCGGTGATCCGGTGCAGCGCGAAGGTGCGGTCCTCGCCGCGCAGGTGGTCGTAGGCGGCGATGAAGCCCCCCTCGACGCTGCGCGGCTCGATGATCCGCGAGGTGGACCGGCCCTGCGCGTCGACGTAGCCGAGCCACACCTGGCGGCGCTCGCGGGCGGCGTCCTGCAGGAAGGCGAGGGTGTCGGCGGTGCTCGTGCGGCCGGTCGTGCGCGCCGGTGCCCGGCG
>JAOPWV010000067.1 GCA_025965475.1 Frankiales bacterium
AACCGGGTCGAGTTCGGCGTGTGGGGTGGGATGACCGAGCGCGAGCGCAGGGCGCTGCTCCGCCGCCGGCCCGACGTCACCTCGTGGCGCCAGCTGCTCGACCAGGCCCGCGCCGAGCACGCGCAGAGGGCCGTCTGACCCTCCGGCTGCTCCCCGCCCCGCCCCGCCGCTCGCCCGCTCGCCCCGTCGCCGACCGTCGCGTTGTTGCTGTCTTTCGGGCGCCGAGGGCTCATGACCCGACACCCGGTGCGCGGGCTGCCGCGCGCACCCGCTAGGCGCTGAGGGCCTGCGACCCGCCGGCCAGGTCGGCACCGACCGCCCGCAGACCGGCCAGGTCGTGCACGTCGCCCGGCAGCGCGGCGACCTCCACCACCGGCACGTCCGGGTGGGCCGACACGAAGCGCTGCTCGAGCCGCTGCTCGCGGCCGGCCAGCTGGACCCGGTCGGCGTGCAGGCGGAGTACCGCCGCAGCCAGCGGCGAGCCACCGGACTGCTCCAGCGACTGCGCGGCGGCGAGTGAGGTCTCCGGCGTCAGCGAGGTCACGGCGGAGCGGTGCACCCGGTTGACCACGAGCCCGGCCAGCGGCATCCGCTCCGCGGCCAGCCGCTCGACGAAGTAGGCCGCCTCGCGCAGCGCGTCCCGCTCGGGTGCGGCGACGACGACGAACGCCGTACCGGGCGCCTTGAGCAGGTCGTACGTCGCCTGGGCCCGCTCGCGGAACCCGCCGAACATGGTCTCCAGCGCCGCCACGAACTGGGACACGTCCTGCAGCACGCCGGCGCCGATGATCTTGGTGAGGACACCGGTGAAGACGTTGAAGCCCGCGCTGACCACCTTGAGGTAGGCCTTGCCGCCGGCCTTCGCGGGCGCCAGGAGCAGCCGGATCATCCGGCCGTCGAGGAATGTCGTCAGCCGCTGCGGGGCGTCGAGGAAGTCCAGCGCCGACCGGGTGGGCGGGGTGTCCACGACGACGAGGTCGTAGTCGCCGGACGCCTGGAGCTGCCCGAGCTTCTCCATCGCCATGTACTCCTGCGTCCCGGCGAACGAGGACGAGAGCGCTTGGTAGAACGGGTTGGCGAGGATCGCCTGCGCCTTGGACGGCTCGGCGTGGGTGAGGACGATCTCGTCGAACGTCCGCTTCATGTCGAGCATCATCGCGTCGAGCGAGCCGCCCTGGCTGTCGTCGACGCCGACGACCCGCAGCGGGGTGTTGTCGAGCTCGGACAGGCCCATCGACTGCGCCAGCCGGCGGGCCGGGTCGATGGTCAGGACGACGGTACGACGGCCGCGCTCGGCGGCCCGCAGCGCCAGCGCCGCGGCGGTGGTCGTCTTGCCGACGCCGCCGGACCCGCAGCACACGAGGATCCGCGCGCTGTCGAGCGTCGCGTCGATGTCGAGGTGCTTCACGCCATGCCCTGCTCGCGCAACGACGCCGCGAGCCGGTACAGCCCGCCGAGGTCGACCGCGTCGGGCAGCAGCGGCAGCTCGTACGACGGCCGTTCGAGCCGCGCGAGGGTGTCCCGGCCGTGCTCCTCGAGGGCCACCCGCTGGGCGTGCTCGAGCGCCTCCTGGCCGAGCGCCTGGACGAGCGGCTCGGGGGCGTCGAGCCCGGCCTCCTTGAGGCCGGTGGCCAGGGCGGTCGTGTCCAGCCGACCCTGCTCCGCGGCGACCAGGTCGGCCGGCGGGAGCAGCGGCTCGCGGACGGCGTTGACGACGACGCCGCCGACCGGCAGCTGCGCGGCCGTCAGGTCGGCGACGCCGTCGATCGTCTCCTGCACGGGCATCTCCTCGAGCAGCGTGACCAGGTGCACCGCGGTCTGCGGCGAGCGCAGCACGGCCATCACGTTGTCCGACTGGGTCTTGATCGGCCCGACCTTGGCCAGCCCGCCGACCTCGTGCGAGATGTTGAGGAACCGCACGATGCGCCCGGTCGGCGGCGCGTCGAGCACCACCGCGTCGTACGCCGGACTGCCGTCCTTGTTCCGGCGTACGACGGCCTCCTTGACCTTGCCGGTCAGCAGGACGTCCCGCATGCCCGGTGCCACGGTCGTCGCGAAGTCGATGGCGCCCATCCGGCGCAGGCTGCGGGCCGGGATCCCGTTGGGGGAGAGCTTGTAGAACAGGTGCAGGTAGTCGAGCAGGGCCTGTTCGGGGTCGATCGCCAGCGCATGGACGTCGCCGCCGCCCGGCGCGACCGCGACCTTGCGCTCCTCGTACGGCAACGGGGGGCTGTCGAAGAGCTGGGCGATGCCCTGCCGGCCCTCGACCTCGGTGAGCAGCACCCGCTTGCCGCCGCTCGCGAGCGCCAGGGCCAGGGCCGCGGCGACGGTGGTCTTGGCGGTGCCGCCCTTGCCGTTCACGACGTGCAGGCGCACGCCGGGGAAGTCAGCCACCGCACAAGGGTAGGTCGCCCGGCCCCACCGCGCCGACCGGCTGCCGGCGCCGGCCCCGGCAGGAGTCGGGGCCCCGGCGGCGAAGACGTCCTCCTTCGGCTCGCGCGGGGGAGGAGGGCGATCATGGTGTCCGATGCGACGTGGCGCTCCTCGGCACGGTGCCGGGGGGACAGCGCCGTCCACTTCTTCGCCCCGCCCCACTTCGAGCGCAAGGAGGAGAAGGACGCCCGCGAGGGTGCCGCCCGCGCCCTCTGCGAGGCCTGCCCGGTACAGATCGACTGCCTGGAGCACGCCCTCGCGGCCCGGGAGCCGCACGGCATCTGGGGCGGCCACAACGAGTACGAGCGCAAGCGGTTGCAGCGCCGGCGGGCCGCCGCCACAGAGGGACTGGCTGAGGGGGTCGCGGGGGGTCAGGCCGAGCAGCGGTCGGCGTGACGGCACGTGGTCGGTGGCCTCGCTACGCTCCGGGCATGCAGACGTGGGAGTACGCGACCGTTCCCCTGCTCGTCCACGCGACGAAGCAGATCCTCGACAACTGGGGCCAGGACGGCTGGGAGCTCGTCCAGGTCGTTCCGGGCCCCGGCGGCGGCGACCAGGTCGTCGCCTACCTGAAGCGCCCGGTCGAGAAGTGAGCGCGCGCGCGCGGCTCACCGAACTCGGACTCTCGCTGCCGGCGGTCGTCCCGCCGGTCGCGGCGTACGTGCCGGCCGTGCGCACCGGCGACCTCGTCTACACCTCGGGCCAGCTGCCGATGGTTGACGGCCAGCTGCCCGCGGTCGGCAAGGTGGGCGCGCAGGTCAGCCCCGAGCAAGCCAAGGACCTGGCGCGTACGTGCGCCCTCAACGCCCTGGCGGCCATCGACGCGCTCGTCGGCCTCGACAACGTCCGGCGGGTCGTGAAGGTCGTCGGCTTCGTCGCCTCGACCGCCGACTTCACCGGTCAGCCGGCCGTCGTCAACGGCGCCTCCGAGCTGCTGGGCCAGGTGTTCGGCGACAGCGGGCAGCACGCCCGATCCGCCGTCGGCGTGGTCTCGCTGCCGCTCGACGCACCGGTCGAGGTCGAGGTCATCGTCGAGGTGGCGCCCGGGTGAGCCTGAGGCCGGAGGGCCGGGTGCCCCAGGACCTGCACGACCATGTGCTCGCGGGGCAGCAGCCGGGGTTCCTGCCGTACCCGGTCCGGGACGCGGCAACGGTCGCGCTCGTACGCGACGCCCCGGGCGGCATGCAGGTCTACCTCCTGCGCCGGGTCGCCGGGATGGCGTTCGCGGGAGGGATGCACGTCTTCCCGGGTGGCTCCGTCGACCGCGCCGACGCGACCGCCGACATCGCCTGGGCCGGTTCGCCACCGGCCGCCTGGGCCGCCGACTTCGGGACCGACGAGCCCATGGCCCGGGCGCTGGTCTGCGCCGCCGTCCGCGAGACCTTCGAGGAGTCCGGCGTCCTGCTGGCCGGGCCGGCCGCGGGCGAGGTGCTGGCGGACGTGAGCACCGACGAGTGGGAGGCCGAGCGCGCCGACCTGGAGGCGCGGGCGTTCTCGCTGTCCGAGCTGCTGGCCCGGCGGGGCCTGGTGCTGCGCGCCGACCTGCTGCGGCCGCTGGCCCACTGGATCACCCCCGTGGTGGAGCCCCGGAGGTTCGACACCCGGTTCTTCCTCGCCGAGGTGCCATCCGGTCAGGTCTGCCGGGACGCGGGCAGCGAAGCCGACCAGCGGGTCTGGATCCGCCCGCGGGACGCCCTGGACCAGGGGGTCACCCTTCTCCCGCCGACGGCCGCCGTGCTCGAGGAGCTGGCGGCGTACGACGACGTGGCCGGCGCGCTGGCGGCGCCGCGGACCGTCCTCCCGGTGCTGCCCCGGCTGATGATCGCCGACTCCGGTGAGGTCGCCCTGCTCATGCCGGGTCAGCCGGGCCACGAGGGTCCGTGACGGCCGCCCGCAAGGTCACCGGCACGGCGTCCGTGGTGCTCGCGCCCAATCCGGGGCCGATGACCCTGGACGGCACGAACACCTGGGTGCTCAGGGCTCCGGACGCGCAGGCCTGCGTGGTCGTCGACCCGGGTCCGCTGCACGAGCGGCACCTCGCGGACGTGGCGGCCTGCGGGCCGGTCGCCGTCGTCCTGCTCACCCACGGGCACGCCGATCACAGCGAGGGCGCCCGCCGGCTCGCCGAGCTGACGGGGGCACCGGTGCGCGCGCTGGACCCCGCACACCGGCTCGGGGACGAGGGCCTGGGGGCGGGCGACGTCGTGGCCGCCGCCGGCCTGGAGCTGCGGGTCATGGCGACGCCCGGGCACACCGCGGACTCGCTGTCGTTCCTGCTCGACGACGCGGTGCTCACCGGCGACACCATCCTGGGCCGCGGGACGACCGTCGTGGCGCACCCGGACGGGGTCCTCGCCGACTACCTCGGCTCGCTGCGACGGCTGCGCGAGCTGGGCGGGCTGACCGTGCTGCCTGGCCACGGTCCCGAGCTGCCCGACGCCGGCGCCGCCGCCCAGGCCTACCTCGCGCACCGGGAGCAGCGGCTCGAGCAGGTCCGGGCCGCGGTGGAGGCCGGGGCCAGCACCGCCGAGGAGGTCGTGGCGGCCGTCTACGCCGACGTGGACCGGGCGCTGTGGCCGTACGCGACCCTGTCGGTCCGCGCCCAGCTCGCCTACCTCGGTACGACCTAGCGGGCGCGTCGGGCCAGGCGCTCCTGGTCCAGGATCGTCACGGCCCGCGAGTCGACCCGCATCCAGCCCCGCGAGGCGAAGTCGGCCAGCGCCTTGTTGACGGTCTCGCGGGAGGCGCCCACCAGCTGGGCGAGCTCCTCCTGGGTCAGGTCGTGGTGCACGCGGACGCCGTCGGTGTCCTCGGTGCCGAACCGCTCCGCCAGACCCAGCAGCGCCTTGGCGACGCGACCGGGCACATCGGTGAAGATCAGGTCGGCGAGGGCGTCGTTCGTCCGCCGGAGCCGGCGGGCCAGGACCCGCAGCAGCTGCTCGGCGATCTCGGGCCGGTCGGTGATCCAGGGCCGCAGCGACGTGTGCGCCAGCGACGCGACCCGTGCCTCGGTGACGGCGGTGGCGCTGGCCGTGCGCGGGCCCGGGTCGAACAGGGACAGCTCGCCGAACATGTCGGACGGCCCCATGACCGAGAGCATGTTCTCGCGACCGTCGGCGGCCTTGCGCCCGACCTTCACCTTGCCCCGAAGGACGATGTAGAGCGTGTCGCCCTGCTCGCCCTCGGAGAAGATCGTGTCTCCCCGGCCGTACTCGGCGTAGGTCAAGGAGCTGGCGAGCGCCTCAGCCGCTTCGGGCGCGACGCCCTGGAACAGCCCGGCCTTCGCGAGCACCTCGTCCACGACCTGATCCTCCCCATCGAACTGCTGTTGTCGCCCGGGAGTCTGGCACGTCACCGCGCTCAGCGGCTCCGACCGGCTAACAGCCGGGCGAGTCGCCGCCGCCGCCAGTACCTCTCGAGGGCGGGCGAGAACCCTTCACTGACGAACGTCTCCACCTCGTCGGGCCGCGCCGCGTCCAGGAAGGACTCGAGTTGCTCGGTCACGGAGTCGTCGCGGAGCGGCCCCTCCACCTTCTCCATGCTGAGCATGAGGAACAGCAGAAGCACCGGCAGCAGCAGGGCAAGCGGCAACCAGGTCACGCCGACACCCTCCCCCACGTCACGGCCGGCCAAGCCTGCGCCCCGAGGAGCGGCCCGGTCCTCAGGTGAGCACGGCCTGCCGGTCGGGGCCGAGCGGCAGCGCGCTCAGGCACAGCGTCGGCTGCTCGCGGTAGCGGGCGATGAGCTCGCCGGTGGCCTCGGCGATCCGGCGGTGCAGGGCGGTGCGGTACGCCGAGAGCTGCTTCTCCGCGACGTCGAGGTCGTGGTCGAGCGCGGCCACCGCGGGCTCGTCCTCGACGTCGACCCGGCGCTCCCACAGCTCGGCCAGGTTCGGCAGCGGCGGGACGTCGTCGACCGGTCCGACCTCGACGAGCGCCTTGCGGGCGCCCTCCATGCGGGCGTCGGTCAGGAGGGGACGCAGGTGCTGACGGTCCACGATGTGCGACGGGCCGCTGCTCGTGCCGGCGCGGAGCACGTCGAGGCGTGCCTGGATGATGCGCCGCCAGTACGAGACCTGGTCTTCTTCGTGCGTGAGCGTCTTGCGGTACGCGCGCAGCGCCTCCAGCGACAGGTGCCCGAACTCCGAGGACTGCTCCGGTACCGGCCGGGCGCCGGCTCGGCGGTTCGCGTCCGCCGGGCGGGGCGAGAGCGCCGGCGGGGCCGCAACCTCGCTGGCCGGGTCCATGGTTCCTCCATCCGTCGCCACGGCGTGTGCCGACAGTGAAAGGTCGTCACGCCTGCCCGTTTCCTTGAGGACCGTTTCCGCGCGATCACCCGTCCAGGCGGGTGGCGTCGCGCGCGCCTAGGCTCGACGGCATGGCGGTCAACGGTGCGGAGAGCAGGCTCGCGCTGGTGCGCCGCGCGCGTCGGATCAACCGCGAGCTGGCCGAGGTCTACCCGGACGCCCACTGCGAGCTGGACTTCACCAACCCCCTCGAGCTGGCCGTCGCCACGATCCTGTCCGCGCAGTGCACCGACAAGCGGGTCAACGAGGTCACGCCCGCGCTCTTCCGCCGGTACCGCACGGCCGCCGACTACGCCGCCGCCGACCGGGCCGAGCTCGAGGACCTGATCCGCACCACCGGGTTCTTCCGCAACAAGGCGTCCTCGCTCATGGGCCTCGGCGCGGCCCTGATCGAGCGGTACGACGGGGAGGTGCCGAAGCGGCTGGAGGACCTCGTCACGCTGCCGGGCATCGGCCGCAAGACCGCCAACGTCGTGCTGGGCAACGCGTTCGGTGTCCCCGGCATCACCGTGGACACCCACTTCGGGCGGCTCGCCCGCCGGTTCGGCTGGACGGACGAGGAGGACCCGGTCAAGGTCGAACACGCCGTCGGCGGGCTGGTCCCCAAGGCCGAGTGGACGATGCTCAGCCACCGGCTGATCTTCCACGGGCGCCGGGTCTGCCACGCCCGCAAGCCGGCCTGCGGGGCCTGCCCGATCGCCGCGCTGTGCCCGTCGTACGGCCTCGGTCCCACCGACCCGGAGGTGGCCGCCAAGCTCGTGAAGTCGCCCGCCGAGGTGGCCGTCTCGTGACCCGACGGCAGGTCATCGGCTTCGTGGTCGTGTTCGCCCTCATCGCTGCCGGTCTGCTCGTGCGTACCCGGTCCGGCGGTCAGCCGGCTGCCCCCCTGGACGACCTGCGCCGGGCGGCCGCGCTGCAGCCGTGCCCGACCGGCCTCGGGCCGGGCCTGCCGGACCTGACGCTCGCCTGCCTCGGGGGCGGGGCGCCGGTGGCCCTGCGGGGCAAGGGCACGGGCACGCCGATGCTCGTCAACGTCTGGGCCAGCTGGTGCCCGCCGTGCGTCGAGGAGGTGCCCGCGCTGGTCGCGTTCGCCGACAAGGCGGCCGGCCGCGTCGGCGTGGTCGGGGTCGCCACCGAGGACCCGCAGGACAAGGCGCTCACGTTCGCGAAGCAGTTCGGCATGCGCTACCCGAGCGTGGTCGACGACGACGGCGCCATCCTGCGTGCCTTCCGGCCCGGCCCTCCCGTCACCCTCTTCCTCGATGCGTCCGGCCGGGTCGCGTACAAGCACTCGGGCAAGTTCGCGTCCGCCGCGCAGATCGAGCAGCTCGTGCGCGAGAAGCTCGGACTGACCCTGTGAACCGCGAGCTGAACCTGCCGGACTGGTTGCAGCAGCTGGCCGACGCGCTCCCGCACGTACGGGCCGAACAGCTGAGCCGGTTCCTGCCGCCCGCCGAGGGCGGCCGGCACTCCGCCGTGCTGATCCTGTTCGGCGAGGGCCCGGACGGGCCGGACCTGTTGTTCATCGAGCGGGCCGCCACGCTGCGCTCGCATGCCGGGCAGCCCGCCTTCCCAGGGGGCGCGCAGGATCCCGAGGACGACGGCCCGGTGGCCGCCGCCCTACGTGAGGCGGCGGAGGAGGTGGGGCTCGACCCCTCCGGCGTCGAGGTGCTCGGAGTGCTGCCCGACCTGTGGGTGGCGCCGTCGAGCTTCGTGGTG
The DNA here is from genome assembly GCA_025965475.1 of Frankiales bacterium. Lineage (GTDB taxonomy): Bacteria > Actinomycetota > Actinomycetes > Mycobacteriales > SCTD01 > RYN-124. The sequence goes on from JAOPWV010000067.1 coordinate 8,459, forward strand.
ACCCCGGTCGTGGCCTGGTGGCGCGACCCGCACGAGGTGCGTGTGGTGGACGTGGCCGAGGTCGCGGCGGTGGCCCGCGTGCCGATCACCGAGCTCACCGACCCGGCCAACCGGCTGCGCGTCACCCATCCGAGCGGCTGGATCGGACCGGCGTTCGAGGTCCGCGACCTGCTCGTATGGGGTTTCACGGCCGGGCTCACCGACAAGCTGCTGGCCCTCGGCGGCTGGGAACGGCCGTGGGACCGTTCCCGGGTCCGCGGCCTCGACGCCGAGGCGGCGGCCCTGGCCCTGCGCACGGTTCCGCGCCCCACCCCCGACATCCCCGACCTTGGGAGCACCCCGTGAAGCGCATCTCGACGGCCCTGCTGCTCGGCGGCCTGGCCCTGGTGGCCGTGGCCGGCTGCGGCGGGGAATCGCACTCGTCGCCGAAGCCCGCGGGTGGGACGGCTGCGGCGAGCGGAGCGGCCGCGGCCCAGACGTTCACCGTGCACGGCAACGACCGTGACCAGTTCCAGCCCGGGACCATCGAGGCGAAGGTCGGCACGCTGACGCTGACGCTGCAGAACGGCGGCGTCCCGCACAACCTCACGTTCAAGGACAAGGCCCTGCCGACCATCGGCGCGGTCAGCGGGGCGGCGACCAGGTCGGCCCGGCTGGTGTTCGACAAGGCCGGTACCTACGTCTTCGAGTGCACGATCCATCCCGGCATGGAGGGCAAGATCGTCGTCACGCCCTGATGACTGGCTAGGGTCTGTTCGGTGCGCGGCGATCTGCTCGATGTCATCCTCCTGGTGGCCTGTCTGCTGTTCGCCGTGTCCGGCTACCGCCAGGGTTTCGTCGTCGGCGTGCTGTCGTTCGTGGGCTTCCTCGGTGGCGGCGTGGCCGGCGCGAAGCTCGCCCCCTCGGTTGCCCAGAGCGGGTTCCTCAAGGACCTTCCCGAGGCGCTCGTCGGGCTCGCCATCGTCTTCCTGGCCGCGAGCCTGGGCCAGGTGCTGGCCACGGTCGTCGGCAGTGCCGTACGCAACCGCCTGACGTTCAAGCCCGCCCGTCAACTCGACGCGGTCGCCGGCGCCGCGGTCAGCGTCGTCAGCCTGCTGCTCGTCGCCTGGCTGGTCGGCACCGCGGTCGCCTCGTCGCCGTTCCCGTCCGTCTCCTCCCAGGTACGCCGGTCCTGGGTGCTCGGCACCGTCGACGGCCTGATCCCGCAGGACGGCAAGGCGTTCTTCGCGTCGTTCCGCCGGCTCGTCAACGACCGGGGCTTCCCGGACGTGTTCGGCCTGGCCCCCACGCGGGTCATCAACGTCCCGCCGCCCGACCCGGCGCTCGCGAACAGCCCGGCCGTCCAGGTCGCCCGGCCCGACGTCCTGAAGATCACCGGCGTGGCGCCGTCCTGCAGCCGACGCATCGAGGGGACAGGCTTCGTCTACGCGCCGGAGCGCGTGATGACCAACGCGCACGTGGTCGCGGGCGTACGGACGCCCCGGGTCGAGGTCGGGAACGGGCGCACCCTCGACGCGACCGTGGTCGTCTACGACCCGGACCGCGACGTGGCGGTGCTGGCCGTCCCAGGGCTGCAACGCTCTCCGCTGGCCTTTGCCACGGCCACTGCCAAGCCAGGCGCCAGCGCGGTCGTCGTCGGCTATCCGCAGGACGGGCCGTTCAACGCCGTGCCGGCCCGCATCCGGGGCACCCAGAAGGCCCGCGGGCCGAACATCTACCAGAACCGCACCGTCGTCCGGGAGATCTACGCGCTCTACGCGCAGGTCCGCCCAGGCAACTCGGGTGGCCCGCTGCTGGCCCCCGACGGGCGGGTGTACGGGGTCATCTTCGCCGCCGCGGCGGACGACCCGAAGACGGGCTATGCGCTGACCGCGGCAGAGGTCGCCCCCGACGCGCAGGCCGGCCGGGTCCGTACCGAGCCGGTCAGCACGCAGGGCTGCGACTAGCGGTAGCCGTCAGAGCGCCAGGTCAGAGCGCCAGCTCGGGCGGCACATCGCCGCCGGCCTCCACGCGAGCGGCCAGCTGCTCGGCATCCCGGGCGACGCGGGGCACCTCGATGCCGTACGCCGCGGGGCGCCCGGCGAGGCGCCCGGCGCCCCGGCGCAGCAGACGGGTCGCGCCGACCCGGTTGCCGCGCTGCAGGTGGGTCAGTCCGACGCAGAGCTGCGCCAGCCCCTGCCAGAGGTCGCGCTCCGCGTCGGGGGCGGCCTTCCAGGACGCCTCGAGCACCTCGTGCGCCGAGAACGGCCGCCCGCGCCCCAGCAGGTCCCGGGCCAGCGCGACCGCGTCGTACGGGGGCAGCGGTTCCTCCGCTACCGGCTCGACGGCTGCGGGCGAGCCGGCCGGCACGGGGCGCCCGAAGGCGTCACGCGCGCGCATGGGCCAGCAGCGCGGCGGACACGGCCTCCGGCGCCTCCTGGTGCGGGAAGTGCCCGACCCCGTCGAGCACCTGCAGCTCGTAGGCGCCGCGGGCCCAGTTCCCCGAGCCGTGCGCGGACGAGGCGAGCAGGCAGCCGTCCAGGCTGCCGTGCAGCTGCAGGACCGGCGCGCTGACGCCCCTTTCCATGAGCCGCAGGAAGCGCACCCCGCTCGGCCGGGTCAGGGACCGGACCGCCCAGCGGTACCACTCCAGCGAGCAGTGCGCGGCGGCCGGGATCTGCATGGCCGCGCGGCAGCGGGCCGCCGTCTCGGCATCCGGGAAGTCCGGGCCTCCCCAGTCGGCGAGCAGCTGCTCGACGTACGCGCCGTCGTTCCGCAGCAGCCGGGCCTCGGGCAGCTTGGGCACCTGGAAGAAGCCGATGTACGCCGACGCCCGCATCTGGGCGGGGTCGCGCATCAGGGCCTGACGCAGCCGCAGCGGGTGGGGCATGGACAGCACGGCCAGCGACCGGACGACCTCCGGGTGCAACGTCGCCACGCTCCAGGCCAGCAGCCCGCCCCAGTCGTGGCCGACGAGGTGCGCCTCGCGGGCCCCCAGCGCGCGGACCATCCCCGCGACGTCGGCGGACAGCGTGTACGCGTCGTAGCCGCGCGGCGGCTTGTCCGAGCCGCCGTACCCCCGCAGATCCGGCGCCACGACGCGGAACCCGGCGTCCCCGAGTGCCGAGAGCTGGTGACGCCAGGACCACCAAAACTCGGGAAAGCCGTGCAGCAGCAGGACGAGCGGGCCGTCAGCCGGGCCGTGCTCGGCGAAGTGGAAGCGGGCCCCGTTGGCGGTGACCTCGCGGTGGGTCCAGGGCCCGTCGATGAGGACCACGGACTCCTCGGGCGGCATGGCCCGAGGGTGTCACAACCTGTGTCAGGTGGTCCGCCGGGACGGTGCCACGGTCGGGTGCTTGGCCCACGCGGCGTCGTCCTTGAGCGTCTCGATCGTCCTCGTCGGCGGGCTCATCCGGCCGAGGTTCTTCTTGCCGCCCAGCGCGAGGACGCCGGCCACGAGCAGGTACGCCGCGCCGACGATGAGGAAGCCGGCGCCCAGCGGGACGACCTCGCCCAGGGCGTACGCCGCGGCGACGCTCAGGAAGACCAGGCCGAGCACCCCGGCGAACCCGGCGCCGCCGAACATGCCCGCGCCCTTGCCGGCCGCGACGACGTCCCGCTTGATCTCGACCCTGGCCAGCGCCACCTCCTGGCGCACGAGCGAGGACAGGTCGCGGGTCGCGGTGGCCACGAGCTCACCGAGGCTGACGTCGGCGCTGGTCGTCGTGCGTTCGTCGGTTGCCGTCACGGGGGTCCTCCATCGCAGGGCGGAGCAGGCGCGCACGCCGCGCCCACCGGGCCGGAGCCCTACCCCTCCGCCGGGTCGTCACACGACGTGGTCAGGCGGCCTCTCCGTGGGCCCTGTCGGGCGCATCCGCGAGCCGGCGGTAGGCCCGATTGCGGAGCCGCAGCACCACGGTCGCGAGCAGGGCGGCTGCCAGCGAGCCGACCAGCACCGCCACCTTCGCGTGCTCGTCCCGGACGCTCCCCTCGCCGAACGCCAGTTCGCCGATGAGCAGGGAGACGGTGAAGCCGATGCCGCCGAGGACGGCCAGCCCGACGACGTCCAGCCAGCTCAGCCCCTCGTCGAGGCTGGCCCGCGTGAACCGGGCGACCAGCCAGGTGGCGCCGAGGATGCCCACGACCTTGCCCAGCACCAGTCCGGCCATGATCCCGACCGCCACCCGGTCCGCCAGCGCGTCCGAGAGCCCGGTCAGGCCCCCGAGGGTCACCCCGGCGGACATCAGCGCGAACACGGGGACGGCCACCCCGGCCGAGAGCGGACGCCACCGGTGCTCGAAGTGCTCCGCGAGCCCGGGTCCCTCGCCGCTGCGCCGTACGACGGGCACGGCGAACCCGAGCAGGACGCCGGCGACGGTCGCGTGCACCCCGGAGGCGTGCACCAGCGTCCAGGTGGCCAAGGCCAGCGGGAGGAGCAGCCACCACGAGCGCACGCGGCGCTGCACCAGCACGGTGAACAGGGCCAGCGGTACGACGGCCAGCAGCAGCGGTGCCGGCGACAGGCCCGACGTGTAGAAGAACGCGATGATCGCGATGGCGAGCAGGTCGTCCACCACCGCGAGGGTCAGCAGGAAGGTCCGCAGCGCGGGTGGCAGATGGCGGCCGATGACGGCCAGGACGGCGAGCGCGAACGCGATGTCGGTGGCGGTGGGGATCGCCCAGCCGCGCGCCGCACCGGCTGGTCCGTGCAGGTTCACGGCCATGTAGAGCAGCGCCGGGACGATGACGCCGCCCACGGCGGCCGCGACCGGCACGGCGGCCCGTCCCGGATCGCGCAGGTCACCGGCGACGAACTCGCGCTTGAGCTCGAGGCCGGCCACGAAGAAGAAGATCGCGAGCAGTCCGTCGGCGGCCCAGCCGGACAGGGTGAGCCGCAGGTGCAGGCTGTCCGGCCCGAAGGTCAGGTGCCGCAGGCGGTCGTACGCGTCCGCCCAGGGTGAGTTCGCCCAGACCAGCGCGATCACGGTGGCGGCCAGGAGGAGGGCCCCGCCGATCGTCTCCTCGCGCAGCACCGCGGCGATCCGGCCCGCCTCGGCCCGGGAGCCCCGGCTGAACAGGCGGGCCGGTCGTCGTACGGCGGTGGGCGCTGGCATGACGGCTCCTGGGCAGGTTCGAAGGACTGCCGACCAGACTTCCCGGCGCACCGCTGTGCAGTGTGCCCCACGGGCTCGGCGTCAGACGGGCAGGCCCGGAAGCCCGTCGATGCTGGTCGTGTTCTTCTCGGTCCGGTACGCCGCCAGGCCCTCCGGGCCGCGCTTGTCGGCCCACACCCCCATGAGGTCGCGCTCGCCGGCCAGGTCCATCAGCGGGACGCCGTACCCGCACGCGTCCGCGATCCGGGTGACGTCCACGACGACCGCGGCGCGGGTGCCCGGGTGGCTGGGGTGCCGGGCGACGAGATCCTCGAAGGCGGGGTCCCCTGGCAGCGCGACCCGGCCGGTTCCGTGCAGGCGCACGATGCGCGGGCGGGAGCCGAACGCGCAGAACATGACGCAGATCCGCCCGTTCTCCCGCAGGTGGGCGATCGTCTCGACCCCGCTGCCCGTGTAGTCGACCCAGCCGACCGCGTGCGGGCCGAGCACCGAGAAACTGTCGAGGCCGCGCGGGCTGACGTTCACGTGGCCGCCGTTCGCCAGGGGCGCGGTCGCCACGAAGAACATGGGCTGCTCGTCGATCCACCGGCGCAGCGGCTCGTCGATCTCGTCGAAGACCTTGGACATGGCCAGACCGTACGACGGCCGACCCGTCAGTCCTCGGCGGAGGAGCTGCTGCCCATCTTGTCGTTGATCGCGTTGACCACGGTCGGGTCGGCGAGCGTGGTCACGTCCCCGAGCTCGCGGTGCTCGGCCACGTCGCGCAGCAGCCGTCGCATGATCTTCCCGCTACGGGTCTTGGGCAGCTCCGGGGTGATGAGGATCTGCCGCGGCTTGGCGATCGGGCCGATCTCCTTGGCCACGTGGTTGCGCAACTCCTGGGCGAACGCGTCCCCGCTGGACACGTCGTCCGCGACCGACCCCTTGGGCGTCACGAAGGCCACGATCGCCTGCCCTGTCGTCGGGTCGGCCGCACCCACGACCGCCGCCTCCGCCACCGACGGGTGCGACACGAGGGCCGACTCGACCTCGGTGGTGGAGATCCGGTGGCCGCTGACGTTCATGACGTCGTCGACCCTGCCGAGCAGCCACAGGACGTGGTCGTCGTCCCACTTGGCGCCGTCACCGGCGAAGTAGCGGCCGGGGAACTTCGACCAGTACGTCTCGCGGTAGCGCTCCTCGTCGTTCCAGATCCCGCGCAGCATCGCCGGCCACGGCTCGTCGAGGGTGAGGTAGCCGCCGCCGACCTCGCCGACGGACGTGCCCTCGCCGTTCACGACGTCCACGGAGATACCGGGCAGCGGGCCCATCGCCGAACCCGGCTTGGTCGACGTCACGCCAGGCAGCGGGGCGATCATCATCGCGCCCGTCTCGGTCTGCCACCAGGTGTCGACGATCGGGCAGCGGTCGCCGCCGATGACCCGGCGGTACCAGATCCAGGCCTCCGGGTTGATCGGCTCGCCGACGCTGCCCAGGACGCGCAGCGTCGACAGGTCGTGCGCTGCCGGGAGCTCGTCGCCCCACTTCATGAAGGTCCGGATCGCGGTGGGCGCCGTGTAGAGCAGCGAGACGCCGTACCGCTCGACGATGGACCACCAGCGGTCCTTGCCGCCGGCGTCCGGCGTTCCCTCGTACATCACCTGCGTCGCGCCGTTGGCGAGCGGGCCGTAGACCACGTAGCTGTGCCCGGTCACCCAGCCGATGTCGGCCGTGCACCAGTAGACGTCGGTCTCGGGCTTGAGGTCGAACACCGCGTTGTGGCTCCACGACGTCTGGGTCAGGTAGCCGCCGGACGTGTGCAGGATGCCCTTGGGCTTGCCGGTCGTTCCGGACGTGTACAGCAGGAACAGCGGCTGCTCGCTGTCGAACGACCGGGCCTCGTGCACGTCCGGCTGCCGGTCGACGACGTCGTGCCACCAGACGTCCCGCTCGTCGTTCCAGGCGACGTCCTGCCCGGTACGACGGACGACCAAGACCTTCTGCACCGACGGGCACCGGTCGGCCGCCTCGTCCACCGCCGGCTTGAGTGCGGCCGCGGCCCCGCGCCGGTATCCGCCGTCGGAGGTGATGACGAGGCGCGCGTCGGCGTCGGTGATCCGGTCGGTCAGCGCCTGGGCCGAGAACCCGCCGAACACGACACTGTGCGGGGCGCCGATGCGCGCGCAGGCGAGCATCGCGACGACGGCCTCCGGGATCATCGGCAGGTAGATCATCACCCGGTCGCCGGCCTCGACACCCAGCTCGGTCAGGGCGTTCGCGGCCCGGCAGACGTCGGCCTGCAGCTCGGTGTAGGTGATGCTGCGCCGGTCACCCTCCGGCTCGCCCTCCCAGTGGATCGCCACCCGGTCGCCGTTGCCCGCGGCCACGTGCCGGTCGACGCAGTTGACCGCCACGTTGAGCTCGCCGCCGACGAACCACTTGGCGAACGGCGGCTCCCAGTCGAGCGCCGTCGTCCACGGCTTCTCCCATTGCAGGCGCCGCGCCTGCTCCTCCCAGAACGCCAGCCGGTCGGTGCTCGCCGCGTCGTACACGTCCGCCTTGACGTTCGCGTTCGCGGCCAGGTCGGCCGGCGGCTCGAAGCGGCGGTTCTCGGTGGCCAGCGCGGCCAGGCCGGTCTCGGCGGTCAGCGCGGTGGTGGGCTCGGACGTCAAGGCATCTCCTTGGTACAGGGGTGACCCGAGCCTGATGCACGGCGGCGCGGGCCACAAGAGCGGGGGGTGAGCCGGTGCCGGCAACACGGCGCATACACGGGCGCATACATGGACGCATTCATGGGCGAGGTGCCCGGTCGCAGCGCGACCGGGCACCTCGGAACCGACAGGAGCTGTCAGTGCACGACGGCCTTTTCGGAGCCGGCGCCGGTCAGGGACCGCACCTCCAGCTCGGCGTACTTGTCCGCGTCGTACTCCTTGGACAGGATCGTGCCGAGCCATCCGCACAGGAAGCCGATCGGGATCGACACCAGGCCCGGGTTCTCCAGCGGGAACCAGTGGAAGTCGGTGCCCAGCCCGAACAGCGAGCCGCTGGTGGCCGGCGCACCGCCCACCCCGGGGACGACCTTGCCGGACACGACCGGGGAGAAGATCACCAGGACCACGGAGGAGATCAGACCGCCGTAGATCGCGGTCACCGCGCCGGTCGTGTTGAACCGCCGCCAGAACAGCGAGTACAGGATCGCAGGCAGGTTGCCCGAGGCGGCGACCGCAAAGGCCAGCGCCACGAGGAAGGCGACGTTGAGCTTCTGCGCGTAGATGGACAGCACGATCGACACCGCCCCGATGGCGAACGCGGCGATGCGGGCGACGCGCACCTCCGAGCCCTCGGTGGCCGCGCCCTTCTTGATGACGCTGGCGTAGATGTCGTGGGCGAACGAGGACGAGCTCGCGAGGGTCAGCCCGGCCACGACGGCCAGGATCGTCGCGAAGGCGACCGCCGCGATGACGGCCAGCAGGATCGTGCCGCCCGTCGACCCGAACATGTCGTCACCGATCACCTTGGCCAGCTGCGGCGCGGCGGTGTTGCCGGCCGCGTTCTGCGCCTTGATGGCCGCGCCCCCCACGAGCGCCGCGGCGCCGAAGCCGAGGCAGATCGTCATCAGGTAGAAGCAGCCGATGATCCCGATGGCCCACAGCACGGACTTCCGGGCGGTCTTGGAGTCCGGGACCGTGTAGAAGCGGGTGAGGATGTGCGGCAGGCCGGCCGTGCCGAGGACGAGGGCGATGCCCAGCGAGATCAGGTCGAGCTTCCCGGCCAGACCCTGCTTGTCGGTCGCGTACTTCAGACCGGGCTCGAGGAACGCGCTGCCCTTGCCGCTCTTCTCCGCGGCGGTGCCGAGCAGGTCGCTGACGTTGCCGTGGAACTTGACCATGACCAGGATGGTGATCAGCGTCGTGCCGGTCATGAGCATCACGGCCTTGACGATCTGCACCCAGGTGGTGCCCTTCATGCCGCCCACCGTGACGTAGAAGATCATCAGCACGCCGACGGCGACGATGGTGATGTTCTTGGCCGCGTCGGTGGTGACCCCGAGCAGCAGCGAGACGAGCGCGCCGGCGCCGACCATCTGCGCGAGCAGGTAGAAGATCGAGACGACGATCGTCGAGATGCCGGCGGCGACCCGGACCGGGCCCTGCTTCATCCGGAAGGCGAGCGCGTCGGCCATCGTGTACTTGCCGCTGTTGCGCAGCAGCTCGGCGACGAGCAGCAGGGCCACCAGCCAGGCCACGAGGAAGCCGATCGAATACAGGAACCCGTCGTAGCCGGACAGGGCGATGATCCCGGCGATGCCGAGGAACGAGGCGGCCGACATGTAGTCGCCGCCGATGGCCACGCCGTTCTGCAGCCCGGTGAACGACCGGCCGCCGGCGTAGAAGTCGGCTGCCGTGCGGTTCTGCCGGCTGGCCCACAGCGTGATGGCCAGGGTGG
>JAOPWV010000068.1 GCA_025965475.1 Frankiales bacterium
AACCGGGTCGAGTTCGGCGTGTGGGGTGGGATGACCGAGCGCGAGCGCAGGGCGCTGCTCCGCCGCCGGCCCGACGTCACCTCGTGGCGCCAGCTGCTCGACCAGGCCCGCGCCGAGCACGCGCAGAAGGCCGTCTGACCCTCCGGCTGCTCCCCGCCCCGCCGCTCGCCCCGTCGCCGAGCGTCGCGTTGTTGCTGTGTTTCGGGCGCCGACGGCTCATGACCCGACACCGGGTGCGCGGGCTGCCGCGCGCAGCCGCTAGGTGTCCTGACCAAGGACGTTGTTGACGGGGCGCGGCGCGCCTGCTTGATCACGAAGAAGACCTCCGGGTGAGGTCGGTGTGTCTGACGCACCTACCCGAACCCCGGAGGTCTTCTTGTCGCACGCTAACGCGCGTCTGAACGAATACGGACGCAACCTCGCCGTCGAGCGCTATCTCGCCGGGCAGAAGGTCAAGGACATCGCCGCGCAGCTGGGGATCAGTCGCACCACGGTCTACAAGTGGCTCGCCCGCTACGCCCTGGAGGGACCGGCGGGGCTGGCGGACCGGTCCAGCCGGCCGCACCACAGTCCGCGGCAGGTCCCGCTGGAGGTCGAGCTGCAGATCCTGCAGGCACGACTGGACCTGCACGCCGGGCCGGTCCAGCTCTCGGCCGAGCTCGGCCGGCCGGCGTCCACGATCGGGCAGGTCCTGCGCCGCTGGGCGGTGCCGCACCTGGCCGACCTCGACCGGATCACCGGTGAGCTGCTGCGCAGCCAGGTCACCGACGAGCGCTATGAGCACGCGCGGCCAGGCGACCTGCTGCACGTCGACGTCAAGAAGCTCGGCCGGATCCCGCCCGGCGGCGGGTGGCGGCTCGACGGTGAACGCGCCATCGACCACCGCGGCCGCAGGGGCGAGCTGGTCGGCTTCGACTTCGTCCACGTGGCCGTCGACGACTTCAGTCGCGTCGTCTACGCCGAGGTCCTGCCCGACGAACGGGTAGCGACCTGCGCGGCGTTCCTGCACCGCGCCGTGCAGTGGTTCCACGACGAGCACGACGTGACCATCCGACGCGTCCTGACCGACAACGCCATGAGCTACCGGCGCGGCAACGCCTGGGCCGCGGTCTGCAGCGCGCTGCAGGTCAAGCGTCGGTTCATCAAGCCATTCTGCCCCTGGACCAACGGCAAGGCCGAACGCTTCAACCGCACCCTGCTCACCGACTGGGCCTACGCCCGGCCCTGGACCAGCAACGCGCAACGGACCGACGCCTTTGACGCATTCCTCGACCGCTACAACACTCGCCGAGCACACACCGCACTAGGAGGCCGACCCCCGATCAGCCGGCTCGCAGCATGAACCCCGTCAACAACCTCTCCGGTCAGGACAGCTAGCGGGCCGGCGTGGCGTCCGTCGAGTAGGCGGCCGCGGTGTACCTGGCGCCCGCCGACCACATCAGCCAGCCGGGGATGCCGTTGTCCCTGGTGCCCCTGATCTGCTGCAGGACCTTGTCGGCGGTGTACACGCCCTTGTAGTTCTCGTCCTGCAGCCACGGGACGACGACGCAGTTGGTGCCCTTGACGGCCTTCAGCCAGTCCTTGAGCGACCGGTGCACGATGTCGTACGCGCCGACGTACGGGTCCGGCACGCCGTACTCGCCCGGGTTCCAGTGCGACGGGTAGTCCATGGGAATCACCACGTCGAGGTACTTGGCCATCTTCGGGATGTTCTGCGAGGTGTCGCCCGGACGCGTCGAGGCCTGCGCGAACGCGGCCGCGCCGAGCGAGCCGCCGAGCGGGCGGATCTGGGCCTGCGTCTCCTGGAGGAACGACGCGATGCTGTCCTGCGGGTCGCCCTTGAGGCCGGGGAAGCGCATGCCGGCGAGCTTGCCGTCGGGCCGGCGGACGTAGTCGTAGACGACGTCGTCGAAGCCGGCCTTGACCGCCTCGACGGCCAGGTCCCGGTTGTACTTGCGCACCTCGGGGTTCGCGAAGTTCGAGAACCCGTGCTTGTTGTAGCCGTAGAGGTACTTCGAGCCGTCCGGGTTCTGGATGACCCAGTCCTTGTGGCCGTGCGCCAGCGCGTAGTCGGTGAGCTTCGGGTCGTTGAACGCGACGATCCGGCCGATCACCCGCACGCCGAGCCCGTGCAGCTCGTCGGTGGCCTGCTTGGCGTCGAAGTACTTGAACGGGGCCCCGGCCGCCTTGGCGAGCGGGACCTGGGACAGGTAGTTGACGACGCCGTCCTCGTCCTTGATGTCGAGCTGGACGGCATTGATCCGCTTCTCCTTGATGAGCTGGAGAACCGGGTTGCGCAGCGGGGCGTACGCCCAGGCCGCGCCCGTCATGTGCACACCGCGGATGTTCGTCGGGTACGCCGTCGGCACGGTGACCAGCCGCTCGGTCGCGTTGCCGGCCGCATCCGTGGCGACGATCTTCGCGCTGGCCGGCGGGGCGTCGTAGTGCACGGTGAATGCGGTGCCGTTGAGCGTGAGCTTCCCGCCGTCGGCGGTGACCTTGGCATCCTTCTCGACGGTGCCCGCGACCTCGACGGCGTCGCGGATCTTCACCGGCTTGTCGGGCGTCGTCACGGTCAGGGCCGGCGGCGTCGTGTCCACCGTGACGTGCCGGGTCAGGGAGGCGCTGCCGACGAAGCTCTTCGGCGCCGACACCTCGACGGTGTGCTGGCCGTCCTTGAGACCGGCCAGACCGACCACCCAGCCGGCGCCCTGCCGGCTCACACGGGCCGGCCGGCCATCGATCGTCGCCTTGATGCTCTTGGCGTCGACGCCGTCCGCCGTGATCTCCAGCGTCCGGGTCTCGAGGGACGTGGCATTCAGGACCGCGCCGTCCGCGAGCCCGGAACCGGACAGGCTCCCGCCTGCCATCGCCACCGCGCTGGGGACCGCTATCGCGAGGACCGCGACCGCCGCGAGTGGGGCCAGAACGATCGGACGGCGCAGGTTCGGCACGGCGGGGAGAGCCTCTTCTTCGGGGTCTTCAGGACGCGATCAGTCACCCGCCGGAGACCGGCGGGTAGGACGGGGGACGTGCCGGCAGGTTACCGGTGAGCGAGCTGGTTCCGCCTCCCGGGCGGCCCGTGGCGGCCGGCGTCAGGTCCTTCTGGCGCCAGGGACACATCGGACACAAGGCCGTCCCGCCTCTTCTTCCCGGACTCGTCATCAACGGGGACGTTCCGGCAGCCCGACTGGTTGCCTCGGCATTTCTCGGGCAGGGTCGTCGGCGTACGCCGGTCACCGCGGCCGACCCGGTCGGGCCGCCGCACCGCTCAGCGAGGCCCGCTCGCCCTCAACGAAGGACGGTCCATGGAGTTCCGCAATCTCGGTCGCAGTGGTCTCAAGATCAGCGAGATCGCCTACGGCAACTGGCTGACCCACGGGTCGCAGGTCGAGGCCGAGCAGGCCACGGCGTGCGTGCGCGAGGCGCTCGACGTCGGCATCACGACCTTCGACACGGCCGACGTCTACGCCGGCACCAAGGCCGAGACCGTCCTCGGTGATGCCCTCAAGGGGGTCCGCCGCGAGTCGTACGAGCTGTTCAGCAAGGTCTACTGGCCGACCGGCCCGGGACAGAACGACCGGGGGCTGTCGCGCAAGCACATCATCGAGTCCTGCCACGCGTCGTTGCGGCGGCTGCAGACCGACCACCTGGACCTGTACCAGGCGCACCGGTACGACAACGAGACGCCGCTCGAGGAGACGCTGCGCGCGTTCGACGACCTGGTCCGCGCCGGCAAGGTGATGTACGTCGGGGTCTCCGAGTGGGACGCGGACCAGATCCGCCGGGCGCTCGACATCGCGGACGAGCGCGGTTACGACCGGATCGTCTCGAACCAGCCGCAGTACTCGATGCTCTGGCGGGTCATCGAGCCCGAGCTCGTACCGCTCTGCGAGAAGGAGGGCATCGGGCAGATCGTCTGGTCCCCCATCGCCCAGGGCGCGCTGACCGGCAAGTACCTCCCGGGGCAGCCTCCGCCGGAGGGCTCGCGGGCCACCGACGCCTCAGGGGGCGCCGACATGATCAAGCGGTTCATGGACGAGGACGTCCTCGAGCGCGTGCAGCGGCTCAAGCCGCTCGCCGAGGAGGCCGGCCTGAGCCTGGCGCAGCTGGCGGTCGCCTGGGTGCTGGCCCAGCCGACCATCTCCGCGGCGATCATCGGCGCGTCCCGCCCGGAGCAGGTGCGCGAGAACGCCGCGGCGTCCGGCAAGCGCCTCGACCCGGCGCTGCTGGCGAAGATCGACGAGGTCCTGGGCGACGTCGTCGAGCGCGACCCGGCCAGGACGGTGAGCCCGGCCAAGCGCCCCTAGGAGGCGTCCCCAGGAGGCGTCCTAGGAGGCGTGGAGCCCCATCGGCCCGTACACCTTGCGGTCCCCCTCGAACAGCGTCACCTGGTGCACGCCGGCCGCGAGGAGCTCGGGCCAGGTCTCACCGATGAAGCTCTCCGCGTCGGACTGGCTCGGGAAGGACTCGCCCGCCGGCGCGACCTCCTGGGCCACGGTTTCGCCGTCCGGTCCTTCGTAGCGCCACGTCCACGCCATGCCGTGTCCTCTCATCGGGTCCATACGGCACGCTAAGGGCATGTGGGTGCGACTGCTCGGCACGGGTGCCTCGGACGGGTGGCCCGACCCGTGGTGCTCCTGCGCGTCCTGCCGGGCGGCGGCGGGCGGCGGGATCGTCCGCGGGCGGTCCAGCGCGCTGGTCGACGACCGCCTGCTGCTCGACCTCGGGCCGGACACGGCGGCTGCTGCGTTGCGCCAGGGCGTCTCCCTGTCGACGGTCGAGGCGGTCCTCGTCACGCACGCCGGCCAGCAGGACGGGCCGCGCCTGCGCGGGCGCCGGACGGTCGTTGCTCCGGCCGGCGTGCCCGCACCGCTCGACGAGACGGTGACGGCTCTCGAGGCGCGCCCCGGAGACCTCGTGACGGTGGCCGGCTTCGCCGTCCGCGTCCTGCCCGCGGCAGGCGACGCGGTGGCGTACGACGTCACCGGCGCGGACGGCACCCGGCTGTTCTGGGGCCCCGGGACGGGGCCGTTGCCCGCCGAGGCGCTGGCGCTGACCGACAACCGGGCGTACGCCGCGGTGCTGCTCGATCTCGCGACCTGGCCCGAGCAGGTGGCGGAACTGCGCCGCCGGGGCGCGGTCACGCCGGCCACCAGGCTGCTGGCGGTGCACCTCGGTCACCAGAACCCGCCCCCGGCGGAGCTCGAGCGCACGCTGGCCGGGTGGGGCGTGACGGCACCGCGGGACGGCGTCGTCCTGGACCTGGGCGACCCGCCGCCGCCGCTGCCGGTCGGCCGTCGGGTGCTCGTCCTCGGCGGAGCCCGCTCGGGCAAGTCCGCGTACGCCGAACAACTCGTGGCCGCCCAACCCGTGGTGACCTACGTCGCGACCGCTCCCCCACGGCCGGGCGATGCGGAGTGGGCCGCGCGGGTCGCCGCCCACCGGCTGCGGCGGCCGATCGCCTGGGCGACCGAGGAGACCGGCGACGTGACCGCACACCTCGGCTCGGGCACCGTGCTCGTCGACGATCTCGGCCTGTGGCTGACCCGGGTCCTCGACGAGGCGTACGCCTGGGACGGGGGCGCACCGGACGCGGTCGCCAAGCGCTGCGACGAGCTGGTCGAGGCGTGGAGGGAGTGCACCGGGTTGGCGGTGCTCGTGGCGCCCGAGGTCGGCTCCGGCATCGTCCCCGCGACGCTGAGCGGCCGGCTGTTCCGCGACGCGCTCGGCGCACTGACCGCACGGCTCGCCGCCGCCTCCGACGAGGTCGTCCAGGTCGTCGCCGGGCTGCCCCGGCGGTTGCGGTGAACCCGGTCGGCCCGCCTGCGCGGCTCGTCGCGCCACCCGTCGAGCTCGGGCGGCTGGGCGGCGCGCTCGGCTGGCTGGCCGCCGCGCAGGGCGCCTGGCCACCCCGTCCTCCGCGGGCCGCACGAGCCCTCGACGTCACGACCGGCGAGGGCCTGACCGCCGGCTGCGCCGAGGCGGACGCGCTGGCCGACGAGGGCGCCGACGTGCTCGTCCTCGAGGCGTCCGGGGACACGGACGCCTCCCACGTGGTCCTGTGCGCGCTGCTCGACGTCGAGCCGGTCCTGGCGGTCGGGACGGCGAACGTCCCGGACTGGGCGCAGCGACTCGTCGCGGTCCGGGACGGCCTGCTCGCCGCCCGCCCGCACGTCGGCGACCCGGAGCGGCTGCTCACCGACGCGGTGGTGGGCCGGGTCGCCGGACTGCTCGCCCAGTCCGCCGTACGCCGTACGCCGGTGGTGCTCGGCGCCTCGCCGGTGCTCGCGGCGGGTGCCCTCGCCGCCGAGCGGCTCGCTCCCGGCGCCCGGCGCTGGTGGCTTGCCGGGGCTAAGCCCGCGTCGACCATCGCCGGGCTGGCCTTCGCCGACCTGGCCCTCGACCCGCTGCTCGACCTCGGGCTGACGGTGCCGGGCGGCGCGGCGCTGGCCCTCGACCTGCTCGTGCGCGGGACGGAGCTGGCCGGTGCGTGACGGCCTGCGGCTCGCCCTGACCACCCTGACGGTCGCCCGCGTGCGGTCCCCCCGACAGATCGATCGGCGGACGGCCGGCACGGCGATGAGCCTCGCGCCGCTCGTCGGCCTCGGGCTGGGCCTGGTGGCCGCCGGGGTGCTGTCGGCCGTCGCCGCGCTGGCCACCGCCCCACTGGCGGGCGTCCTGGCGATCGGCACGCTGGCCGCGCTGACCCGCGGGCTGCACCTGGACGGGCTGTCGGACACGGTGGACGGGCTCGGGTCCTACCTGCCGGCCGAGCAGGCCCGCCGCGTCATGAAGCAGCCGGACGTCGGCGCGCTCGGCATGGTCGCGGTGGTCCTCGTCCTGGCCGTGCAGGTCACGGCCCTGCTGGCCTGCGTGGAGCACGGCCGGGGCCCCGCCGCACTGGTGCTGGCCGTGGTCGCCGCCCGGGTCACGGTCACCGCGGGCTGCACGCGGTCCACGCCCGCGGCGGCCGGCTCCGGCCTCGGAGCATCCGTCGCGGGCACCGTCCCGCCCCCCGTCCCCGTCATCCTCGCGGTCGTGACCGTCGCGGCGGGCGCGGCGTACGGGCTGCTGGACGGACCGGGCGCCGCCGTGCGGGCGGCGCTCGCCGTGACCGCCGGGCTGCTGGTGGCCCGAGTCCTGCGCCGGCACGCCGTACGCCGGCTCGGTGGGGTCACCGGCGACGTACTCGGTGCGCTGGTCGAGGTGACGACGGCCGTGGTCCTGGTCGGCATGGCCCTCGGCAGCTGACCGTCAGCCGACCGGCAGCCGGAGGGTGAAGACGGCGCCCGGCAGCCCGTCGGCACGGTCGCCGACCGACAGCCGGCCGTGATGACGCTCGACGATCTGCCGGGCGATCGCGAGGCCCAGCCCCGTCCCGCCGCCGCCCCTGTCGCGCGCGCCGTCCAGCCGGGTGAACCGGTCGAAGATCGCCTCCCGCCGGCCGGCCGGGACGCCAGGGCCGTCGTCGGTCACGTGCACCAGGACCGCCCCGTCCTCGACCGCCATCGACAGGGTGACCTCCTGCCGGGCATGCGCGACGGCGTTGTCGCCCAGGTTGCGCACGGCGCGGGCGAGGTCCCGCGGCGACCCCGGTACCCGCGCCGCCCGCAGCCCCTGGACCGCGACCCGCACCTCGCCCCCGCTCCGGAGCCGCTGCGCCTCGGCCAGGACGACCTCGTCGAGGTCCACCGGTGTCGCCGGCACGCCGGGCGCCTCGTCTGAGCGGGCGAGGAAGAGCAGATCGTCCAGGAGCTCGGACATCCGGCCGGCCTCGTGCTGGACGCGCAGCAGGGACCGGCCGCCGGCTGCCGGTTCCGGGTGCGCCAGGGCGACGTCGACCTGGGCGCGCATGGCGGCGAGCGGACTGCGCAGCTCGTGGGAGGCGTCCCCCGCGAACCGCTGCTGGCGGCGGGCCGAGCCCTCGAGCCGGTCCAGCATCTGGTTCATGGTCCGGGCCAGCCGGCCGATCTCGTCGCGGCTCGCCGGCACCGGCAGGCGGGCGTGCAGGTCGGCTCCGCCGATCCGCTCGGCCTGCGCGCGGATGCGTTCGACCGGCGCCAGCGCCCTGCCCACGGTCACCCACAGCGTCAGCGCCATCAGGCCCAGGACGACCGGCACGCCCACTGCCAGCAGGCCCTGCAGCCGGGTGACCGCCAGGTCGACCTGGCTCAGCGAGGTCGCGACGTAGACCCAGCCCGGACCGTCGGGCAGCGCGACCGGCTGCACCGCCACCCGGAAGCTCCCGGGGTTCTCGCCGAACGGCAGCTGGGTCGCCGAGAAGACGGTCGGCGCGCGGCCGGCCGGCGCACGGGCCAGCAGCGGCGGCTCACCGGAGATGTTGCTGCTGGCGGACCGGACGGCACCGTGGGCGTCGACGACCTGGACCACGGAGCTCTCCTCGCCGGTACTGGCAACGGAGTCCTGGAGCCGCCCACTGGCGGCCAGGCCGGCGACGTCCCTCGCCCGGGCCTGCCCGGCCGCGTCCACGCTCCCGACCAGCGACCGGTGGACCAGCGTCAGGAGCGCCAGCGCGCCGGCCACCAGCACCACGGCCACGATGACCGTCGCCACCATGGTCGCGCGCACCCGTACCCCCGGAGCCGGCCTAGGACGGCGCATCGGCCTCCTCACGCAGCCGGTAGCCGACGCCGCGGACCGTCTCGATGGTCTGCACGCCGAACGGCCGGTCCACCTTGCGCCGCAGGTACCCGATGTACACCTCGATGACGTTGGAGTCGACGTCGAGGTCGGCGTCCCAGACGTGCTCGGCGATCGTCGTGCGGCTCACGATCTGACCCCGGCGGCGGACGAGGAACTCCAGCAGCGAGAACTCCCGGGCCGTCAGCGCGATCTCCTCGGTGCCGCGGGTGCACCTGTTCGCCGCCGGGTCGAGCTCCAGGTCGCCGTTGCGCAGCACGGGTGCGCGCTCCACCGGGACGCGCCGGAGCAGGGCGCGCAGCCGCGCGACGAGGACGAGGAAGGAGAACGGCTTGGACAGGAAGTCGTCGGCCCCCAGGTCGAGGGCGTCCGCCTCGTCGTACTCGCCGTCCTTGGCGGTGAGCATGAGGATCGGCACCCGGCTGCCGGCCCGCCGCAGCTGCCGGCAGACCTCGTAACCGGACAGCCCCGGCAGCATGATGTCGAGGACGATCACGTCGAACTCGTACTCCTGGGCGAGCCACAGGCCGTCGGTGCCGGTCGTGGCCACGTCGGTCACGAAGCCCTCGGCGGTGAGGCCGCGCGAGACCGCGTCGGCAACCCCCTCCTCGTCCTCGACGACCAGGACCCTCACGGCCGTGGACGGGCCGACGGGGGCACCACGCGCATCACGAGCTCCCAGCTGGCTGACCTCACCCCAGCAGGCTGTCCCTCCTCGCGTAAGAGCCCGCTGAGGAGCGCGACCCCCGAGGGCCCCTTATCCGGCTCTTACCCGGCCGAGGCACGGTCCCCCTGTCCACCCGGACGATCCACCTCGATCAGGGAGTACGCATGAACAGGATCAAGCTCGCCACGATCGCACTGGCCACGGCAGGCCTGGCCGCTGCCGGCGGCGGTACGGCGTTCGCGGCACAGGGTTCCGCGGCCGCCACCCATCCGGCCGCACCGACGACCCATCCGGCCCAGCCGTCCGTCACCACACCCGACATCGCGGGGGAGGTCACCGGTGCGCTGGATCCCGCCGGCAACCCGTCCGCCGGGGCGACGGCCGCGCATCTGGGGGCCGCCCAGCAGGCGGTCGTGCACGAGGCCGTCACGCCGAAGGCTCAGGACGATCCCAACGCCGAGTCGAGCACCGAGTCCGAGGCGCCGTCCGACGGTCCTGGCGGGCACGAGGACCCGCCCGGAAACGTCGACCACCAGTTCCAGGGCGTCGAGTAGGCCCGATGGACCGTGCCGGGGCCGCGACCACATTCGCGGCCCCGGCCCTGGTCGGTCAGCGCACCCGGGACGGGACGAACGGCGGCTTCACGACGCGGACCGGCGTCGTACGGCCCCGCACGTCGACGACGAGCTCGTCGCCCTCGGCAACCGAGGGATCCAGCAGGGCGAGCCCGATCCCGACCTTGCGCGTCGGCGAGAACGTGCCGCTCGTGACCTCACCGACAGGCGCTCGGTCGCGCAGCACCGTCATGTGCGCGCGCGGGATCCCGCGGTCGAGCGCCTCCAGGCCCCACAGCAGCCGGCGGGGCCCGGTCTCGCGCTCGGCCAGCAGGGCCTCGCGTCCCCAGAACCGCTCCTTCGCCCAGCCGACCGCCCAGCCGGCGCGGGCCTGGACCGGCGTGATCTCCAGCGACAGGTCCTGACCGTGCAGCGGATAGCCCATCTCGGTCCGCAGTGTGTCCCGGGCGCCGAGGCCGCACGGGACCGCACCCGCGGCGAGGATCGCGTCCCACAGCTCCCCGGCGTCGTTCCAGCGCGGCAGCAGCTCGAAGCCCAGCTCACCGGTGTAGCCGGTGCGGCAGACCACCACAGGGCGGCCCTTCCACTCGGCATGGGTGAAGGCCATGTAGTCGTGCGAGACGGGCAGGCCCAGTGCCGCCACCAGCTCCGCCGAGTGCGGGCCCTGCACAGCGATCACCGCAAGGGTCGTGTGCAGGTCCTCGACCGTGATGCCGCCGGTCGCGTCCGCGGCCAGCCGGGCCACCACCTGCGATGAGTTGGCCGCGTTGGGGATGAGGAAGACCTCATCCTCGCTGCGGACGTACTGGATGAGGTCGTCGACCACGCCGCCGGTGGCGTCGCAGCAGAGCGTGTACTGCGCCTGCCCCGGCCCGATCCGGCGCAGGTCGTTGGTGAGCCGATCGTTGACGAAGTCGACGGCGCCGGGGCCCCGGACGACACCCTTGCCGAGGTGGCTGACGTCGAAGACGCCGACGTCCTCGCGGACGGCGGTGTGCTCCTGCAGCACCCCGGCGTACTGGATCGGCATGTCCCAGCCGCCGAAGTCGCCCATCTTGGCGCCGAGGGCGACGTGGCGGTCGTGGAGCGGGCTCTTCTGAAGGTCGGTCACGTGCTGGAACCTATCGAGCTGACCAACCGCTCGAGGTCCGCGGTGGTGACCCATGCCGCGGTCGAGACCCGGAGCACCGGTCCGTCCATGTCGGCGGCCCGCGACGGCGGCACCACCGAGGTCACGATGCCGTCGGCCAGCAGCTTGGCCCGGATCTCCATCGGGTCCGCCGCGCCGGTGGGCCGCAGGGTGGTGATGCCGGTCGGCTCGTCCACCGGTTCGACGACCTGCCAGCCCGCAAGCTCCGCGAGCAGCGCGCGGGCCTGCGTCGCCAGCCCCTGCACCTGCCCCAGCAACGCGGGGCTCCACTCCCGCGCCGCCACGGCGAGCCCGGCCCGGCCGGCCACATTGGCCTCCGGCGACTCGAAGCGCCGTACCCCGTCGTACACGGTCGGCGCCAGGGTGGGCGGGGACGCGAGCCGCAGCTGCCAGGAGGGGTCGACCACCGCGAACCCGACGCCCCGCGGACCGCACAGCCACTTGCGGGAGGTGCCGACGTACGCCGCGCAGCCGGCCGGCACCGGCGTCTGGCCGAGCGCCTGGGCGACGTCCAGGACCACGGGCACACCGGCCCGCAGGACGTCCTGCACCGGCTGGGCGACGCCCCGCTGCGACGGGACCTGCGGGAACGTCACGAGGTCGAGGTCCCGCGGGACCGCGGTGATGCGGCCCTGGGGGTCGACAGGAAGCCGGACCAGGGACCAGCCACGCTCGGCGGCCAACCGGGCGAGCACCGCGGCGTTCCCGCCGTACTCACTCGGCACGATGCCGATGCGCGCCCCGGCCGGCAGCGGCCAGGCCGCCAGCAGGACCGCGAAGGCGGCGCCGCCGCTCTCGAGGAACGCGACGTCGTCGGTGCCGAGTCCGACCATGCCGCCGAGGGCCTGCCGACCGACCTCGACGAGGGGGTTGTCCGCCTCCGCGACGTAGCCGCCCTCCGCCGCCTCGGCCTGCAGGTGCGCGACCTGCGCCTCCAGGACGGCGGTCGACACCCGGCCGCAGGCGGCGGTGTCCAGGTGCAGCCTCGGCGACGTCAGGCGGTTGCGGACCCAGCTCTGGACGACGTTCTCGACGACGTTCTCGACGACCATGCGCTGATCCTGCCCTGCCCCGCCCTGCTTCCCCGGCCGGCGGTGGGGAAGGGCACGGTCATGACGGTGCCTGCGCGGACGACCACCCTGGTGGTGATGGGGGTGTCCGGGTCTGGCAAGACGAGCGTCGGGGAGGTGATCGCCAAACGGCTCGGCTGGGTGTTCGCGGAGGGCGACGCGTTCCACCCGCCGGCGAACATCGAGAAGATGCGCTCCGGTCATCCGCTGGACGACGCCGACCGGCTGCCCTGGCTGCGGCGGCTCGCCGAGTGGATCGGCGAGCGGGAGGCACACGGTGAGAACGCCGTCGTGACCTGCTCGGCGCTCAAGCGGTCGTACCGGGACCTGCTGCGCAAGGATCACCCGTCGGTGTTCTTCGTCCACGTCACCGCCAGCCGGCAGGTGCTCCAGCAACGCCTCGACGACCGCGAGGGGCACTACATGCCGGCGTCGCTCCTGGCGTCGCAGCTCGACACGTTGGAGCCCCTGCAGCCCGACGAGCCGGGCCTCACGCTGACCGACCCGGGCAACGTCGACGAGGTGGTGGAGCAGCTGCTGCGGGAGCTCCCCGCCGACGTGGAGCGAGGCGGCTCGTGACGTTGCTGCTGGCCGCCCCCGCCACGGCCGCCGGGCACACCCAGCTCACGCTGGCGGCGCTGCTGGGCATCGCCACCGTCGTCCTGCTCATCACCTGGCTCAAGGTGCACCCGTTCCTGGCCCTGATCCTCGGCTCGGCCGTGCTGGGCAGCGTCGCCGGACTCGCGCCCGACAAGACGATCACCAGCTTCACCACCGGCGTCGGCACGACGGTCGGGAGCGTGGGACTGCTCATCGCCCTGGGCGCCATGATCGGCGGGCTGCTCGCCGACTCCGGTGGTGCGGACCGGATCGTCGGCACCGTCGTCGACCGGGTGTCGGGGCGCGGCCTGCCCTGGGCCATGGCCGGCGTCGCCGCGCTCATCGGCATCCCGCTGTTCTTCGAGGTGGGCGTCGTCCTGCTCGTCCCGATCGTGCTGCTCGTCTCCCGGCGCAGCGACGTCCCGCTGATCAAGATCGGCATCCCCGCGCTGGCGGGCCTGTCGGTCCTGCACGGCCTGGTACCGCCGCATCCCGGGCCGCTGGTGGCGATCGCCGCCCTGAAGGCGGACCTCGGCCTCACCCTGTTGTTCGGCCTCATCATCGCGATCCCGACCGTGATCCTGGCGGGCCCGGTCTACGGGTCGTGGATCAGCCGGCGGGTGCGGGCGCACGGGCCGGCCCTTGTCGGTGAACCCACGGCCGCCGCCGTGACCGCCACCCGCGGCCCGACGATCGGCGCGGCGGTGGCGGTGGTGCTGCTCCCGATCGTCCTCATGCTGCTGCGCGCGATCGGAGAGCTGACCCTGGACGACGGCGGGAGCCTGCGTACCGCCTTGGACATCGCCGGTGCCCCCGTCGTCGCGCTCCTGGCCGGGGTGATCCTCGGGATGCTGCTGCTCGGCTGGGGCACCGGCATGACCCGCGAGCGCATCTCCCTGTCGCTGGGCGGCGCGCTACCGGCCATCGCCGGCATCCTGCTGATCGTCGCGGCCGGTGGCGGGTTCAAGCAGACGCTCGTCGATGCCGGGGTCGGCACCCTGGTCGCCGACGCGGCCAAGGGCGCCAGCCTGTCCCCGCTGATCCTCGGCTGGCTGGTGGCCGTCGGCATCCGGCTGGCGACCGGCTCGGCGACGGTCGCGACCATCACGGCCGCCGGGCTCGTCGCGCCCCTGGCGGGCCAGCTCGACCGACCAGGGGTCGCCCTGCTGGCCCTCGCCGTAGGAGCCGGTTCGCTGTTCTTCTCGCATGTCAACGACGCGGGCTTCTGGCTGGTCAAGGAGTACTTCGGGATGACGGTCGGCGAGACCATCAAGACCTGGTCGGTGATGGAGACGATCATCTCCGTCGTCGGCCTGGCCGGGGTTCTCCTCATGCACCAGATCGTCTAGCGGAGGGGATCGCGCATGGCACAGGACACCTTCGACGTCGTCGTGGTCGGCGGCGGCCCGGTCGGCGAGAACGTCGCGGCCCGGGCGGTCCGCGGCGGGCTGACCGCGGCTCTCGTCGAGCACGACCTGTACGGCGGCGAGTGCTCCTACTGGGCGTGCATGCCGAGCAAGGCCCTGCTCCGGCCGATCGAACTGCGCCAGGCCGCACTGCGGATGCCGGGGGTGCCCGTGGGCGACCTCGAGGTCGACAAGGTCCTGGCCCGCCGCGACTCCTTCACGCACCACTGGGACGACAGCGGCCAGGAGAAGTGGGTCGTCGAGACCGGCATCGTCCCGGTGCGCGGCCACGGCCGGCTGGGCGGCGAACGCACCGTGGAGGTGACCGGGCGCGACGGCGAGGTCCGGACACTCTCGGCGCGGCAGGCCGTGGTGCTCGCGACAGGGACGACTGCGGCCATCCCCCCGATCGAGGGGCTGGGCGAGGCGCGGCCGTGGATCTCCCGGGACGCGACGAGCGTGCGGAAGGTGCCCCGGCGGCTGGTCGTGCTCGGGGGTGGGGTCGTCGCCTGCGAGATGGCGCAGGCCATGAAGGGCCTGCACGCCGAGGAGGTCACCGTCCTCGAGCGCGGTGACCGGCTGCTCGGCCGGATGGAGCCGTGGGCGGGTGAACTTGTCGCCGACGGCCTGCGTGCCGTGGGCGTCACCATCCGCACCGGCACCAAGGTCGTCCGGGTCCACAGGGAGGGCGGTGAGGTGACCGTCTCCCTGGCCGACGGGACCGAGGTCGTCGGCGACGAGGTGCTCTGCGCCCTCGGCCGCCGACCGGCGACCACCGACGTGGGGCTCGACACCGTCGGGCTGGAGCCGGGCAGCTACCTGCAGGTCGACGACTCGTTGCGGGTCGACGGCGTGGACTGGCTGTACGCCGCGGGCGACGTCAACGGGCGCAACCTGCTGACCCACATGGGCAAGTACCAGGCGCGGATCTGCGGTGACGTCATCGCCGCCCGCGCCAAGGGCGAACCCGACGACAGCCCGAAGCTGCGCGCGACCGCCGACCACGACGCGGTGCCGCAGGTCGTGTTCACGGACCCGCAGGCCTGCTCCGTCGGGCTCACCGAGGCCAAGGCGCGCGAGCGGGGCACCGACGTCCGGGTGGTCTCCCACGACCCGGGCCAGGTGGCCGGCGGGTCTCTCGAGGGCGACGGCTACGCCGGGCGCGCCTCGCTGGTCGTCGACCAGGCGCGCGGCGTGGTGGTCGGGGCGACCTTCGTCGCGCCCGAGATCGCCGAGCTGCTGCACAGCGCGACGGTCGCGATCGTCGGGCAGGTACCGCTGGAGCGGCTCTGGCACGCGGTTCCGTCGTACCCGACCGTGTCGGAGGTCTGGCTGCGGCTTCTCGAGGAGCTCGGTCTCTGACCGGCACCGTAGGCTGCGACGTGTGACATCCCTCTCTCTGGCCAGCGGCAACGCCACCTCCCTCAAGGCCGACGCGGTCGTCGTCGGCGTCGCGAAGGGCCCGGACGGGCTCGTGCTCGCGCCGGGCGGCGAGGACGTCGCCGCGGCGCTCGGAGCCGGCTTCCTCGGCGCCCTCGGCGACCTCGGTGCGACGGGCAAGGCCGAGGAGGTGACCCGGCTGGCGACCCTCGGCAACGGCGGTCCGGCGGTGGTCGTGGCCGTGGGCCTCGGGGACGCGACCACGTCGTACGACGCCGAGGCGCTGCGCCGGGCGAGCGGTGCTGCTGTACGCGCGCTCGCCGGCACGGGCAAGGTCGCGCTCGCCCTCCCCTTCGACAGCCCGCTCGCGGTGCGCGCGGCCGGCGAGGGCGCGCTGCTCGGCGGCTACACCTTCACCCGGTACCGCACGGCCTCCGCGCAGGACCACAAGCCGCCGGTCGACCAGGTCGTGCTCGTCGTGGCGGACTCCGGCGACAAGGAGACCAAGACGGCGCTGCGCCGGGCGCAGGTCGTGTCCGAGGCCGTCGCGCTGGCCCGGGACCTGGTCAACACGCCCCCGTCGGACCTGCAGCCTGAACAACTCGCCGAGGTGGCCCGCGTCGAGGGCGACAAGGCCGGTGTCACGGTGGAGATCCTCGACGAGAAGGCTCTGCTCGAGGGCGGGTACGGGGGGATCCTCGGCGTCGGGCAGGGCTCGGCCGCCCCGCCGCGGCTCGTGCACCTGTCCTACAAGGGCGGTCGCGGCGCGAAGACGAAGGTCGCGCTGGTCGGCAAGGGGATCACCTTCGACTCCGGTGGCCTGTCGCTCAAGCCCGCGGCGGCCATGGAGGAGATGAAGATGGACATGGGCGGCGCCGCAGCCGTGATCGCCACCCTCCGGGCGGTCGCCGAGCTGGGGCTGGCGGTCGACGTCGAGGCGTGGGTGCCGATGGCCGAGAACATGCCGAGCGGCGCGGCCATCCGCCCCAGCGACGTCCTCACGATGAAGAACGGCCTGCGCGTCGAGGTCAACAACACCGACGCCGAGGGCCGGCTGATCCTGGCGGACGCGATCGCCCGCGCCAGCGAGGACGCGCCCGACATCATCCTCGACGTGGCGACGCTG
The DNA here is from genome assembly GCA_025965475.1 of Frankiales bacterium. Lineage (GTDB taxonomy): Bacteria > Actinomycetota > Actinomycetes > Mycobacteriales > SCTD01 > RYN-124. The sequence continues at coordinate 16,639 of JAOPWV010000068.1, forward strand.
ACCGGGGCGCAGCTGGTCGCGCTCGGCGCGCGCACCACCGGGGTGATGGGCAACGACGACGAGCTGCGCGACGCGGTGGTCGAGGCGGCCGGCCGCGCCGGCGAGCCGTCCTGGGGCATGCCGCTCCCACCGGAGCTGCGCAAGGGTCTCGACTCGGAGATCGCCGATCTGGTCAACACCGGACCCCGCGAGGGGGGCATGCTCACCGCGGGGCTGTTTCTGAAGGAGTTCGTCGGCGAGGGCGTCCGGTGGGCGCATCTGGACATCGCCGGGCCGGCGTACAACTCCGGCCAGGCCTACGGCTACACGCCGCACGGCGGAACGGGCGCCGCCGTGCGCACCTTCGTGCAGCTGCTGGAGGACATCGCGGCGGCCTGACGTCACCGGCAGCCTCGAACTCAGCCCCGGAGCTCAGCTTCCTGGTGTGGGGTCGCGGGGCACGCCGACATCGCCGGCGGCCTTCCGCCGCGCCGTCCACTCGCGCATGCGCGTCGGGTAACCGGTGGCGGCGACGTCGTACACCGGGATGCCGAGCCGCTGGCCGAGGGCGAACGCCACCTTCGGCGACTCGACGCGACGCCGGGTCCACTCGCCGTCCGCCGCGACGAACACCAGCGTGGTGCTGGTGTTCATGGTCTGCGGCTCGACGAAACCCTCCACGCCCCGCCGGCTGGCGGCGAAGGCCGCCAGGTGCGCGCTGTCGTCCGACTGCGCCCGGCGCGGCGTGCCCGGGCGCTCCCGTCTGAACCGGTCTCGCAGCCCCACGGCCTGCCTCCCCCGACGCGGGCACCCGTTCCGCGGGAATGCGGAAGGGCCGTTCGCGACCTGTATCCCTTGGATGGAAGGATGCCCTGCGGACGTGCGCGTCCGCGAGGCGACACCCAGACCGTCCCGCACAGCCGGTAACGACCCGTACGACCCGCGAGGAGCAGCAGTGACCCAGCCAGGCCCCGTCGATCTCGTCATCCTTGGCGGTGGCAGTGGCGGTTACGCCGCCGCGCTGCGCGCCGCAGAGCTCGGCATGACCGTCGTGATGGTGGAGAAGGACAAGGTCGGCGGCACCTGCCTGCACCGCGGCTGCATCCCCACGAAGGCGCTGCTCCACTCGGCCGAGACGGTGACGGTCATCAAGGAGGCCGCCCAGTTCGGTGTCAACGGGACCTTCGAGTCCGTCGACATGGCCGCGGTCAACGCCTACAAGGGCAAGGTCGTCGACGGGCTGTACAAGGGCCTGACCGGCCTGGTCAAGAGCCGCAAGATCGAGGTCGTCCAGGGCACCGGCCGCCTCGTCTCCCCGACCGCCGTCGAGGTGGACGGCCGCCGCATCGAGGCGCGCCACGTCCTGCTCGCCACCGGTTCGTTCCCCCGCAGCCTGCCGGGCCTCGAGATCGACCACACGCGCGTCGTGACGTCCGACGACGCCCTCGAGTTCGACCGGGTGCCGGCCTCCGCCGTCATCCTCGGTGCCGGCGCCATCGGGTGCGAGTTCGCGTCCGTCTGGTCCTCCTTCGGCGCCGACGTGACGATCGTCGAGGCGCTCCCCCACCTCGTGCCGCTCGAGGAGGAGTCCAGCTCCAAGCTGCTCGAGCGCGCGTTCCGCAAGCGCGGCATCAAGCAGGAGCTCGGCGCCCGCTTCGAGCGCGTCGAGCAGACCGACACGGGCGTGCGCGTGCACCTCGAGGGTGACAGGACGGTCGAGGCCGAGCTGCTCCTCGTCGCGATCGGCCGCGGCCCGGTGTCCCAGGACCTGGGCTACGAGCAGGTCGGCATCGAGATGGAGCGCGGCTTCGTCAAGGTGGACGAGTACTGCCAGACCAGCGTCCCCACGATCAGCGCGGTCGGCGACCTCATCCCGACCCTGCAGCTGGCTCACGTCGGGTTCGCCGAGGGCATCCTCGTCGCCGAGCGCCTCGCCGGCCTCCCGGTCATCCCGGTCGACTACGACGGCGTGCCCCGCGTGACGTACTCGCACCCCGAGGTCGCCTCCGTCGGCCTGACCACCAAGCTCGCGCAGGAGCGCGGCTACGACGTCATCGAGGCGACGTACGACCTGGCCGGCAACGGCAAGGCCCGCATCCTCGGCACCGCCGGCGCCGTCAAGGTCGTCGCGGCCAAGGACGGCGCGGTGCTCGGCGTTCACATGGTCGGTGACCGGGTGGGCGAGCTCATCGCCGAGGCGCAGCTCATCACCAACTGGGAGGCGCTGCCCGCTGAGGTCGCCCAGCTGATCCATCCGCACCCCACAATGTCCGAGGCCGTCGGTGAGGCGCACCTCGCGCTCGCCGGCAAGCCGCTGCACAGCCACAGCTAGACCGTCACACACTCACGTCCCGCCCTGCGAAGGAGCTCAACGCACCCATGGCCGTCTCCGTCACGATGCCCCGACTGGGCGAAAGCGTCTCTGAGGGCACCGTCACCCGGTGGCTGAAGAAGGAGGGCGAGCGCGTCGAGGCTGACGAGCCGCTGCTCGAGGTCTCCACCGACAAGGTGGACACCGAGATCCCCTCGCCCGCCGCGGGCATCGTCAGCTCGATCAAGGTCCAGGAGGACGAGACCGTCGAGGTCGGCGTCGAGCTGGCCGTCATCGACGACGGTGCCGGTGGCGGCACGGCTCCCGCGGCCAACGGCGCTGCAGCCGCACCGGAGCCCGAGCCGACCCCGGAGCCCGAACCGGCCCCTGCGCCGGTGCCGGCCGCAGCACCCACCCCGCCGCCCGCCGCCCCCGCTCCGGCCCCGGCTCCGCAGCCGGTCCCGCAGCAGACCCAGGCCCAGCCCCCCGCGCCGGCTCCGGCCCCCCAGGCGCCGGCCCAGGGCGGCGAGGGCGCGTACGTCACGCCGCTCGTCCGCAAGCTCGCGTCCGAGAACGGCGTCGACCTGTCCTCGCTGCAGGGCACCGGCGTCGGTGGCCGCATCCGCAAGCAGGACGTGCTCGATGCCGCCCAGCAGCGTGGACCGGCTGCCGCAGCTGCCGCCCCCCCGACGTCCGCCTCGTCCGCTGGGGCCGCTCCGGCCCCCGCGGCGGCGGCGCTGCGTGGTCGTACCGAGCCGATGTCCCGCCTGCGTAAGGTGATCGCCTCGCGGATGACCGAGTCGCTGCAGACCTCCGCGCAGCTGACCACGGTCGTCGAGGTGGACGTCACGAACATCGCCCGGCTACGCGCCCGGGCCAAGGCGACGTTCGAAGCCCGCGAGGGCGTCAAGCTCTCGTTCCTGCCGTTCTTCGGCCTGGCGACGGTCGAGGCGCTCAAGGCGCACCCGGGCGTCAACGCCAGTGTCGACCAGGACGCCGGCACGATCACGTACCACGACGGTGAGCACCTGGGCATCGCGGTGGACACCGACCGCGGCCTGCTGGTCCCGGTCATCCACAACGCCGGTGACCTCAACCTGGCCGGCATGGCCCGCAAGATCGCCGACCTCGCCGAGCGCACCCGCACCAACAAGGTGACGCCCGACGAGCTGGGTGGCGGCACCTTCACGCTGACCAACACCGGTTCGCGTGGCGCGCTGTTCGACACCCCGATCATCAACCAGCCGCAGGTCGGCATCCTCGGCACCGGCGCCGTCGTCAAGCGCCCCGTCGTGGTCAACGACCCCGACCTGGGTGAGGTCATCGCGATCCGCTCGATGGTCTACCTCGCCCTCACCTATGACCACCGGATCGTGGACGGCGCCGATGCCGCCCGCTTCCTGGTGACCGTCAAGGAGCGCCTCGAGGAGGGCGACTTCGAGGCCGAGCTCGGCCTGTAGTCCGCCACCACCCGACGCCCGCCCGTCCCGCAAGGGACCGGCGGGCGTCGTGCTGCGCGGCTCGGGGTGCAGGACCGGACCGTACGGGGGACGATCCGCTCGTGAAGATCGCAGTGACCGGCGCGTCCGGCCTCATCGGCTCCGCCCTGCTCCCCGCGCTGCGGGCCGACGGGCACGACGTGGTGCGGTTCGTCCGGGGCGAGGCGGATGCCCCCGACGCCCGCTCGTGGGATCCGTCCGCCCGGCGGCTGGACCCGGAGCAGCTGGCCGACGTCGACGCGGTCGTTCACCTGGCCGGCGCCGGTGTCGGGGACAAGCGCTGGACCGACGACCGCAAGCGGCTCGTCCTCCAGAGCCGGGTCGACGGCACCAACACCGTCGCCGAGGCGGTCGCGGCCTCCGGGCACCCGGAGGTGCTGCTGTCGGCCAGCGCGATCGGCTGGTACGGCGACACCGGCGCCCGGCTGACCGACGAGACGGCACCCTCCGGCGACGGCTTCCTCGCGGAGGTCTGCCGGGCCTGGGAGGCGGGTACCGCGGCGGCCGAACAGGCGGGCGTACGCACCGCCCACCTGCGCAGCGGGATCGTGCTCTCCGGCCGAGGCGGCGCGCTGGCGCGGCAGGCGCAGGTCGCCCGCCTCGGCCTCGGGGCCCCGCTGGGCAGCGGCCGGCAGTGGGTCAGCTGGATCTCGCTGCCCGACGAGGTCGCCGCGATCCGACACCTGCTCACCGCGGACGTCGAGGGCCCGGTCAACCTGGTGGGCCCGGCGCCCGTCACCAACGCCGAGTTCACCCGCGCCCTGAACCGGGCCGTCCACCGCCCGACCTTCCCGGTCGCCGTGCCCGGCTTCGTACTCCGGGCGGCGCTCGGCCAGTTCGCCGACGAGGGCGTGCTCATCGGCCAGCGCGTCGTGCCCGCCGTCCTGGAGCGCGGCGGGTTCTCCTTCGCGCACGGGGACGTCGACACCGCCTTGCGCGCCGTCCTCTAGATCTAGGCCGGCACGACCTGCTGCAGCCGCCAGCCCGCCGGCGTCCGGACCAGGGTCACGACGTAGCTCGCCTCCCCGCGAGGCGGGCTGTGCTGGACCGACCGCCCGGACCCGTCGAGCACGTCGTACGCCGCCAGCACGTCCACCACCCGCAGCCGGGCGGTGCGGCCGTCGTAGGCGGTCTGCGTCACCCGCCGGACGGCGTGGCGTACACCGCGGGCGGTCTGCCCGGCGGCCACGAGCCGGCCGACGGCCGCGCGGTCCGCGGCCAGAGCTGGCGAGCCTTCGGCGTAGACCTCGGACAGCCCGGCCGCGTCGGCCGTGGCGAGGACCGCCGCCCGGGCTGCGTCGAGTCGGTCGAGCACCGCGGCCCATCGTGGCGTGGACTCGGTGGGAGATGAGGACCCGGCCGTCGCCAGCTGGGCCGTACCGGCCGGGGCGGCCCGGCCCGACAGCCAGCCGGCCGCCGCGGCCACGCCGACGGCCAGCACCGCGGCGCCCGCCAGCAGCACTCTGCGTGGGGGCAGCCGTC
>JAOPWV010000101.1 GCA_025965475.1 Frankiales bacterium
GCGCACCAAGATGATTCGCCACCTCGGCTCCTCGCTCACCGATGTCACCTACGTCTTCGACGAGCCCACCACGGGCCTGCACCCCCATGATATACAGCGGATGAACGACCTGCTGCTGCGGCTGCGGGACAAGGGCAACACAGTGCTCATCGTGGAGCACGAGCCGGAGACGATCGCGATCGCCGACCACATCGTCGACCTCGGCCCCGGCGCCGGTACTGCGGGCGGCACCGTCTGCTTCGAGGGCACCTACGAGGGGCTGCGCGCCAGCGCCACCCTCACCGGCCGCCATCTCGACGACCGGGCCGGCCTCAAGGAGACAGTGCGGAATCCCACCGGCACGCTGGAGATCCGCGGCGCGACGTCGCACAACCTGCGCGACGTCGACGTCGACATCCCGCTCGGGGTGCTTGTCGTCGTCACCGGCGTCGCCGGCACCGGCAAGAGCTCTCTCGTTCACGGGTCGATACCCGCCGGCGCGGGCGTGGTGTCGATCGACCAGGGCGCGATCCGCGGCTCGCGCCGGAGCAACCCGGCGACCTACACCGGACTCCTCGACCCGATCCGCGTGTCCTTCGCGAAGGCCAACGGCGTGAAGCCCGCGCTGTTCAGCGCCAACTCCGAGGGCGCATGCCCCAACTGCAACGGCGCCGGCGTCATCTACACCGACCTGGCGATGATGGCCGGCGTCGCCACCACCTGCGAGGAGTGCGAGGGGAAGCGGTTCCACGCATCGGTGCTGGACCACCACTTCGGCGGCCGCGACATCAGCGAAGTGCTCGCGATGTCGGTGACCGAGGCCGAGGAGTTCTTCGGCGCCGGCGAGGCGCGCACGCCGGCCGCGCACGCCATCCTCAACCGGCTCGCCGACGTCGGGCTCGGCTACCTCAGCCTCGGCCAGCCGCTCACTACGCTGTCCGGCGGCGAGCGGCAACGGCTCAAGCTGGCCACCCACATGACCGAGAAGGGCGGCGTCTACGTCCTCGACGAGCCGACCACCGGCCTCCACCTCGCCGACGTCGAGCAGCTGCTCGGCCTGCTTGACCGGCTCGTCGAGTCCGGCAAGTCGGTCATCGTCGTGGCGCACCACCAGGCGGTCATGGCGCACGCCGACTGGATCATCGACCTCGGCCCGGGCGCCGGCCACGACGGCGGCCGGATTGTCTTCGAGGGCACGCCCAGCGACCTCGTCGCCGTCCGCTCCACCCTCACCGGCGAGCACCTCGCGGCCTACGTCGGCACCTGACCGAGGGCCTCGCGAACTCAGCCGGTCGTACTCCTCGTGTGCGCCGTACCAGGGCCGTAGTACGCGAGTCCCACGAGGTAGTTGCTGGTGCTCCGAGCTTCCCAACTCGCGTGCCAGTCGGACCGTCGCGTAACGATGACGGCTTTGCGCACGTCATCGAACCGGTCGGCGGTGATGTCGATGAGCAGGCCGTCCTTCTCGAGCCGTGCGTGCGAGGGGAGGCTGTCCGTCCTCCATCCGGTGACGATGGCCCACTCGCACCGTCGTGGAAGCTTGCGCCGTGGGCTGCGCCCGCTTGCCCGACATCGTCATCACCACCGTGCCCCTCCACCTGCCCGCCTGAGCCCGCACACACGTGGAGCCGCAGCACATGAGGACCACGCGGAGGACGTCGCAGCCCGGGCGCTGCCTCCAAGCGCTGGCGGCGCAGTGGTCTCCGGCGGCCGGCAGGGAGGGGACGCCGTCCGCAACGCGGGCGGAGATCCTCGGGTAGTTCATCCGGCGGGCCGCACGGTGACGAGAATGTGACGGGCGAGCAGCAGCCCCAACGCCTGGACGACGATCTCCGCGTGATCGAACGCCATGCCGGCCTGCAGCAGCTCGCCTGCGGGCACGAACTCCGCAGTGGCCGCGTCATCGTCGCCCCGCACGACAGGAACGTCTCCGAGCACCGCCGCAAAGGCGCGGGTGACGTAGTTGCCCCGAGGATCGCGGCCGGGGGTGTCGAACGTCCCTACATCTTCAAGCAGCTGGCCGATCAGGTTCAGCCCCGTCTCCTCGGCCAGCTCCCGGACGGCGCCGGCTTGCGCGGTCTCGCCGGGCTCGACGTGCCCGCCGGGCAGCGAGTAGCGGCCGATGAAGGGCTCCCTGCTGCGTGTCACGACGAGAATCTGCGTGTCGAGGGCCAGCGCGGTGGCCGCCGACACCGCTACGACCACGTTGCCGGTGTAGTAGAACTCGGCGCTGCGAGGCACCACACCTCCACCCTGCGGCATCTGCTGCCGGCTGACCCGTGGGGTGGGCCTACCCCTGCCGCAGGGAGCTGCACGGCGATGAGGACGATCAGTGTCCCGCTGCTGAGCGTCAGTGCCGTCCCAGTGAGGTGTCGCTTGGCTCCTCACGTCCGGGCGCGCCTCACCGCGAACCGTGCAGCCGCTGCGATCTTCGCTGGGTCGAAAGGCGCGGGAATGCATCACCGTCCTGCGTCCATCAGGCGTCGGCCCCGGGCCCTGCAGGGGCGTCATCGGCTCGTGGTCCCCGTCCCCCAGGCCATACAGCTCAGCGTGTGCTGAGCCGCCACAGGATTCTCTGAACGGCCAGGAGATGATCGGGTGCGCGTCGTGATGCTCGGTCCGCCCGGCTCGGGCAAGGGAACGCACGGCGCTCTTGTGGCCGGCGCGCTGGGCGTTCCGCACATCAGCAGCAGCGACCTGCTCAGGCAGCACCTGCAGGGCTGGACTGCGGCCGGGCACGATGCGCAGAACACGATGGCGGCCGGGGACCTGGTCGACGACGACGTGATGGTCCGGCTCGTGCTGGAGCGGCTCGCCGAGGCCGACGCGGAGCCGGGGTTCGTGCTCGACGGATTCCCACGGAACGTGGCCCAGGCAGCGGCGCTGGACGACTGGCTGGCAGAGCGCGGCTGCAGCCTTGATGCGGTGGTCCTGCTGGAGGTCTCCCGTGACGTACTCCTCCAGCGGCTGGGTGAGCGGAACGTCTCCGAGGGCCGGGCCGATGACGATGCACCGACCATCGCGCATCGACTGGCGGTCTACGAGACCCAGACGGTGCCGTTGATCGAGTACTACGCACGCCAGGGCGTGCTGCGGAGAGTCGACGGAGACGGGAGTGTCAGGGCGGTCGCCGAACGCATCCTTGCCGCGCTGCGCGGCTCCGGGCGGCCTCCCCCGTCGTCCGAGCACCCTTGATCACGGCTACATCGGGGGTAGTGCTCGAACGTGATGGTCGGGATCCGGCGTGCCCGCCGAGCGCCGGCGGATGTCCCAACGACGCCACCGGCAGTGAGCCCCCGTCCCGCCCGCCGCCGTACGTCGACCTCCGGGCAGCAAGAGTGATCAGCGGCCGGATCAGCTCGCGGTGGGCAGGTGCTTCAGGAACCAGTCCCGGGCCAGGGCGGCGGCCTGTTCTAGGGTTCCTGGTTCGGCGAACAGATGACTGGCGCCCGGCACTATTGCCAGCCGGGTCTCGCCGGCCAACTTGTCCATGGCCTGGCGGTTGAGCTCGACCACGGTGGGGTCGTGCTGGCCGACGATCAGCAGGGTCGGCTGATGGACAAGCCGCAGGAACTCGCCGGCCAGGTCCGGTCTCCCTCCGCGCGAGACGACGCACCGTGCCAGGTGCGGCCGCGCCGCGGCGGCCACCAGCGCGGCCGCCGCGCCGGTGCTGGCGCCGAAGAGCCCGACCGGAAGCTCGGCGGTGGACTCGAACTCGGTCACCCAGTCCGTCAGGGCGATCACCCGTACGGCCAGCAGGCTGATGTCGAAGCGCAGCTCCCCGGTTCGGGCGTCGACCTGCTCCTCGCGCTGCGTGAGCAGGTCGGCCAGCACCGTCGCCAGTCCGGCGGCCTGCAGTTCATCGGCGACATACCGGTTGCGCGGGCTGTGCCGGCTGCTCCCGCTGCCGTGCGCGAACAGCACCACACCTCGGGCCGGCGCAGGGACCCCGACGTCGGCCTCGAGGACCACACCGGCGACCGCGATGCGCATGCTCTGCGTGACGCCCACGTGCAGACTCTCCGCCTGTCGTCTACACGGCGAACGGGTAGGTCTCGGGCACCTCGCCGCGTTCCCAACGGGACGTGCGCTCCAGCGGCTCGAGCGCGCGGGTCTCGTCGATGTGGATGACCGCGTCGAGCTGCCTGGCCACCCGGCACCGGAAGTAGTGGCTCTGCCGTTCGGTGTCGGGACGGTAGATGACGCCGATGGCCCGTTCCAGGCGGGCGGCGTCGAGCACCTCGGCGGCCTTGGGGGCCAGGTCGAAGGAGACGAGGAAGCTCTTCTCGCCGACCTCGTGGAACAGCTCCTCCACGCTGTCCGGCAGCGCCGGCCGGACCCACTTGCGGTCGGCCGGACGACCCCAGTCGTCGGCAGCGGTGACGGTGCCCGTGTAGGTGGTGAACCCCAGCAGCCGGCAGTCCCCGGGATGCCGTTCGCGGACGAGTTGGCCGACGGTCAGCTCGCCACGCATGCCGGACTCGGTGGCCCGGGCGTCACCCACGTGCGAGTTGTGCGCCCACACGACGACCTTGGCCGGCTGGCCGCGCTGGCGGGTCAGGTGGTCGACGAGCGCGTCCAGGGTGTCCACCATGTGCGTGTCGCGCAGGTTCCAGGACGAGGTACGCCCGCCGAACATGGTCCGGTAGTACTGCTCCGCGTCCCGGACCACGACCGCGTTCTGCTGCGCGTAGAACGCCTCGTCCTCGGCGAGCAGCCCGTCGCTGCGAGCCAGCTCACCGGCGAGCCGCTGCATCTCGACCAGCTGCTCGATGGCCTTCTGCTCGCAGGACTCGCCGGCACCGAACGCCGCCGCGTAGCCGTAGGACTGCCCGTCGTCGCCGGCCGAGTGGTCGAAGCACGCGTACCGGTCCCTGGCCCGGGCCGCGGCGGCCGGGTCCACGCGCTCGACGTAGGCGACGACCTCCTCCATCGAGCGGCGCAGGCTGTACACGTCCAGCCCGTAGAATCCGGTCTTGGCGCGCTCGTCGCCGACGCGGTCGTTGTGTTCGCGCAGCCAACCGACGAAGTCGAGCACTGCGGTGTTGCGCCACATCCAGGTCGGGAACCGCTCGAAGTCCCGCAGCGCCTCCTCGGCGGTCAGGTCCTGGCTGCGACCGCGGACGTAGCGGTTGACGCGGTAGGCGTCCGGCCAGTCCGCCTCGCCGGCTACCGCGGTGAAGCCCTTCTCCTCGATCAGCCGGCGCGTCATCGTCGCGCGGGCCTCGTAGAACTCATGGGTGCCATGCGATGCCTCGCCGATCAGGACGAGGGAGGCGTCCCCGACCAGGTACAGCAGCGTGTCCAGCGCGGGCACCCCGTTCTCGACCGGCATGGCCTGGGCCCCGATGACCGCGGCCTCGGTGGGGCCCGCCGCGGACGTCGCACCGGCCGGGGACGTCGCGGTGGCCCGCAGCAGGTCGCGGACCTCCTCGTCGGTGGTCTGCGCGAAGTCCCAGTAGGACTCACCCACGGCGAGGAACGGCGACGGCGTGGTCGCACACACGACCTCGTCGACCATGAGCCCGAGCTCCCGGCAGGTGGATTCCGGCGCCGCGGGCACCGCAACCACGATGCGGACGGGGTGATGTTCATGCAGGGCCTCCACCGCTGCCCGCATGCTGGCCCCGGTGGCCAGCCCGTCATCGACCAGGATCAAGGTCCTGCCGTCCACCTGCGGAGGTGGCCGGCCTTCCCGGTAGGCGGCCTCCCGGCGGAGCAGCTCGCGGCCCTCCTGCTCGGCGACCCGCTGCAGCTGCTCGGACGCGATGCCCAGGCCGCGGACGACGTCGTCGTTGACCACGACGACGCCACCGCTGGCGATCGCGCCCATGGCCACCTCCTCGCGGCCCGGCACCCCCAGCTTGCGGACCACGAACACGTCCAACGGTGCGCCCAGTGCCCTGGCGACCTCGTAGGCAACGGGAACACCGCCGCGGGGCAGCCCGAGCACCACCACCTCAGGCTGATCCCGGTGCTGCTCCAGCAGTTTGGCCAGCACCCGACCCGCATCCCTGCGGTCACGGAACACGCGCTCCGACATGGCCGATCCCCTTCCGGAGGCGGCAACGGCGCCCGATGTCAGGCTCGACCGGATACCCGGCAACAGGTCTCACAGTCACGCTACGCGCGCCAGCAGAAGCCGTCTGAATCGGCGGGGGGCCCCCGCCGTACAGGCTCAACCGCCTGGGCGCGCGCGTCAGGTGAAGGCTGTCGTCGAGCCGGGGACGGTGAGCGCTTTCGCATCACCGGCGAGGGAGAGCTGCAGCGGCGTCAAGTTCAGGGCGACGGTGGGCCGGAATGCCTGCCCGCCAGCGGTCCTGACGCTGGCCGTGAGCCCGATGCGGCGGCCAGGCGGGCCGAGACGTCGAGCTCGTACAGCGAACCCGTTCCGGTGACGGAGATCTTCATCGCTGGCGGAGCCATCGCCACAACGACGCTGCCACGCCGGGGAACGCCGGCGCGGGACGCTGGCACCGGGCCTGGCCCGCGGATGGCCTGCTGGGTGGCCTTCAGTCCGGGGAGTGCGGCGCGGTTCCGGGGTCGGCGCGGTGGTCGGGGGTGAGGTTGGGCGTCGTCGGACCGCTGAGGGTTCGGGCCCGACCAGTGCGCTTCGCCTGGTACATCGCGGCGTCAGCCCGCGCGACGAGTGCGGCCGGAGCTTCGGTGTGGTCCCAGCCGGCGATGCCGGCCGAGAAGGTCTGGTGCATGGGGGTCACGGCGCGCAGGGCGTCCACGGTGGCGTGCGCCTTGTCGGTCGTGAACCCCGGCAGCAGCAGGGCGAACTCCTCCCCGCCATAGCGGGCCAGGAACGTGTCCTGGGGCAGTGCGCTGGCCCAGGCCGCCGTTGCCGCCTTGAGCAGGAGGTCACCCTCGGCGTGGCCGGCCGCGTCGTTGAAATCCTTGAAGTGGTCCAGGTCGAGCAGCGCCACCGCGAGCGGCAACCCGTCGGTTCCGGCGGCGGCGCAGGCGCGGGCCAGTTCCGCGTCCCAGGTACGCCGGTTGGGCAGGCCCGTCAGCCCGTCGGTCCGGGCCAGTGCGGCCAGCAGGACGGCCTGGCGCTGGACCTGGCCGAGCAGGCCGCCCAGCCGCGCCAGGACGAGGGCAGAGATGACCATGGATCCGGTTCCGATGATCTGCCAGTGCAGCGCTTGGTTGTGGATGCCCTCGAACAGCAGGGCGGCGGGCGCGAGCATCGATGCCCCGGTCAGCGCGCTGAGATGCGGGCTGGGCAGGGACTGGTCCTGTTCCTGGGGCGGTTCGGCGAGGCGCTGCATCGTGGGCGTCAGGGTGGCCGCGGCGATGCTGACGTAGCCGAGCAGATAGAGCAGGTCCAACGCGGCGCCTGTTGGCGCCAGGCCGGTGGTCAGGAAGGCCGCGTCGTATCCGATGTCCCCGCCGAGGATGAACAGCAGGCCTAGACCGAGCAGGTGGTAAGCGCGCAATGCTCGCCCGGAGCTCGTCCACAGCCGGGCCAGCACGGCCAGCAGCAGCAGATCGCCGAGCGGGTAGGCGGTGCTGACCGCCCGTCCGAGCAGCCTTTGACTGGTGTCGGTCACCGTCGGCTCGATGATGAAGATCGCGGCCAGGATGCCGGCGGCAGTCGTGATGATGGCCGCATCGAGCGTGGCTGCGCGGTCGTGCCCAGGCTGCCGGGCCCGGACCATCAGCGCCAGGCCAACCGCCATCACCGGATAGCCGGATAGGTAAAAGACGTCGGCCACGGACGGGAACGGGCTCGCGTGCAGCAACCGTTCGAGCGCGAACCACGTGATGTCACCGGCCAACCGCGATGACAGGCCGGCCAGTAGCACCAGCCACATCAGCCTGCGCCGAGGCCGGTTGACGCGCACGCCGAGGAAGGCGGCGAGGAGGGCCGCTGCTGCGATGACCAGGTAGTAGACGGCCTGCAGCCCAGAGCCACCGGGAACGGCCAGGTAACCGACGGCGGCAGCGGCGAGCCCACCGACCACGAGCCGCCTTGGGCTGCCGATGCTGCGCGTTCGGGGCAGGCCGCTTCTCCTCGTAGCGCTAGTGCTGTTGATCCAGGTCATGGCTCAGGCTGCCCGGAGGGGGCTTGCGCCCCTCGTTGCTCAAGGTGTGCCGCCAGCAGTCGCTGAACCACGGCCCGTCAGCCGGCCGAGGCGCTGATCGCGCCCGCCGCGACGCGGCCCATGCGCGTGCCGGTGCGCTGCACAGGTCTTCTCCCGGTTGGTAGCCCGGCTGACCAGGGTCCCGTGGCTTTGCGTCTCCGGCTCGCGCCGATTTGCCGTTTCGTACGGACAACACACCCTATCGGCAGGATGTGGCGAAGGTGAAGCTGTTTCGTCGTCCGTCACAGGGGCGGCTCGACCGCGGACGCAGCAGCCCCCGCTTGTTCTTCGCTGCCAGCGGAGCAGCCTGCGGAACCACCCACCGATTCCCCCACACGCAGCGGCGCAGGAGTGAGTACCGGCGATGCCCGACATGTGGCGGTACCACCCGGGCCGCGAACGGCCGGTCCGGCCGCAAGCGCCCGGTTCGGCTGCCTCCAGACCCGGTAGGTCCTCGCGGTGACCTCGCAGCCCTGCTCACGCAGCACCGCGCAGGTCAGCTCGCCCGCGATCCGCTCCTGTCGGAGCTCGTCGATGAACGCCACGATCATCGCCTCAGGGGGTCGAGCTCCCCCGCGAAGAAGACCGCAGCCCGCCGCAGCACCTCGTTGGTGTCGCGCAGTCGCTTGTTCTCTGCCCCGAGCCGGGCGATCTCCTCCAGCTCGGTGAGCCATCCTCCTCACCAGAAGGAAGGGGCATCAGACCCCGGACCGTTCACTCTCGCTGCCTGTATTCGGGTGGTTGTTACAAGACATCGATACGAAGCGGCTTGTACGGGCGCTTTTATGTACGCCAGAGGTTTCAGAATCTTGCTTGCCGGGGTTGTTGCCGTTGTGGGCGATGGCTAGCGTGTGGTTGGTCCCCTTGGAAGCAAGGCCTCCGTGCACATCGTGGCCCTGGGACACGACCCTCCGCCTCGGGGGCCTACCGCCTGCCGAAAGCCGTGGCAGTGCGCCCGTGTCGGCTGGCCTTGATGCTTGTTCCCCGTGGAGGAGTCATGCGCGCTACGGATCGGCGCTGCTTAGCGAGTTGTTTGTGCACCGGGTTTCTGGTTGCCCCTGTTGTGGCCATCGCGCCCGCCGTACTGGCTGCGCCGCCCGCCGGCCGAACGGTGGTGAGTGCGGTCCTTGCAGATGCGGTGCAGGGCTGCCGGGATTGGGACTACAGCTGCGGCTATCGGCGGGGTGTCAGACAGGCCCGGAGCGATGCCGGTAAGGACTGCGGTAGCCGGCATCGGCATCATGATGACCGGTCGACGACAACGCGCAGCGAAGATGGCTACTCCAAGGGTTATCTCGACGGCTCCCTCGCCTACTGCCCTCCTGCGGGTAACTCTGATGAGACGTTCCCGTACAACCCGTGAGGCCTTGTTGACGCCTGTCTAAGCAGCGCGCAGGTCGGCCAGGAACGCCTCCAGGTGCTCGCGGTGGACGCCGCCGGCCGTCGTCGGCGTCCCCTTCTCGGCGAGGTACTTCAGCAGGTTGCCGCCGAACAGTGAGGTAGCTCTGGATATCGTCCATGACCAGCGGCTGCTCTGAGGTCGTCATGGGGGCACAGCCCACACTGCTGGAGCGTTCTGCGGGACTCTCACGCGAAGTCCCTTGCTGTATCTGAACGTAATGTGGGGCGGGTGGGGCTCGAACCCACGACCGAGGGATTATGAGTCCCTTGCTCTGACCGGCTGAGCTACCGCCCCGCGGCGAGTGTAGGACCGCCGCGACGAGCGTCACCGGCAACCAGGCCGCAGACTGCACGGGACCTTCGAACCCAGGAGCAGCCCGTGTGCCACAGCGACGACAGCCGCCCGCCCGCCGCCGACGACGCCGTACCCGCAGCGTCGACATCCGACCTCAAGCTGCGGTCGAGTGACGGCAACGTGCTCAGCGCCTTTACCGCCCGCGCTGCGCAGCCGACCGGCGCGGGCATCGTCATCCTCCCCGACGCACGCGGCCTGCACGATTTCTACCGCCAGCTCGCGGTCCGCTTCGCCGAGGTCGGGATCGACGCGGTCGCCGTCGACTACTTCGGCCGTACGGCGAACACCGACGACCGCTCGGACGCCTTCGAGTTCACGCCGCACGTCCAGCAGACGACGCCCGAGGGCGTGGCGGCCGACGTGGCCGCGGCGGTGGCCCACCTACGCTCGGGCGACGGCGGCGCGGTGTCGTCAGTGTTCACCGTCGGGTTCTGCTTCGGCGGCGGCTACTCGTGGCGCCAGTCGGCCGACACGCCGGGCCTGTCCGGGGCGATCGGCTTCTACGGCCGTCCGACGGCGGCCGCGGAGGTCACCGACCGGATGACGGCGCCACTGCTCATGCTCGTCGCGGGGGCTGACGCGCACATCCCGGTGGCGGACGTCGAGGCCGTCGCCGAGAAGGCTCGCGCAGCCGGGGTGGAGGCCGACTTCGTGTCGTACGACGGGGCGCCGCACTCCTTCTTCGACCGTACCTACACCGAGCATGCGGACGCGGCTGCCGACGCCTGGCGGCGGATCCGCACGTTCGTGCACGCGCACGCCGGCTGACTCAGCCGACCCTCTCCCCGGTCACAGCACTCCCCACACGGACGGGTCGACGACCGGGGCGGGCACGGCGAGTGCTGCGGCGACGCTCGCCGGGGTGAGCACGGCCCACACCTGCTTGCCCGCGCTCAACGGCCGGACGCCCCAGCGCTGGGCGTACGCCGAAGCGAGCTGCATGCCGCGCCCGGTGGTGGCGTGGTCGGAGCGCCGATGCAGCCGGGGCCGGACCGTCGACAGGTCCTCCACGCTCACGCACAGGCCGCCCTCGGCGCGCCCGACGCGCAGCGCGACCACACCCGGGGTGTGCAGCGTCGCGTTGGTGACGAGCTCGGTGACCACCAGGCCCGCGGCCTCGAGCAGATCCGGATTCCCCATCGGGAGGCCCTGCTCGAGGACGAAATGGCGCGCCGTACGGGCCGGCGCCGGATCGCCCTCGAGCGCGAGCACCACCTCGTCCTGGAGGACGGGCGGCTCCGGCTCGGACATCAATCGGCCTCGGACCTGCGGGGGAAGAGTTCGAGCACCACCGCGTCCGGCCGGGAGCGGACGGACGTGGCCGCGACGAACGCATCGAAGGCCTCGCGCTCCTCCTCGACCAGCTCGCGTACGGCGTCCAGCTTCGCGGCCACGCGGTCGACCGCGACCGGGCCGTACTCCAGCAGCGGGTTCAGCAGGTCGTCCACCGCCCGCCGGCGGCTGTGCCACAGCGCCAGGGCGCGCAGCTCGGCTCGAGGATCGGGGGGCACACCACAAGGCTCCCGCACCCCGCGGCTTTGCGCAGCGCTTCCCAGCAGCCCGGCGCCCGGACGGCGGAGACGACACCGACGACCTACGCTCGCCGGACCACGACGCGCGAGGAGGCCGGTACATGCAGGTGCTCGTCACGGGCGGCGCCGGATTCATCGGTACGCACATCGTGGACGCGCTCCTCGCCGACGGCCACAGCGTGCGCGTTTTCGACCTGCTGTCCGACGACGTCCACCCCAGCGGCTGGCCAGAACACCTCGACCCACGGGCCGAACGCCTGGAAGGCGACGTCCGCCAGCTGCCGCCGGACCTTCTCGACGGCGTGGACGCGGTCTGCCATCAGGCCGCCATCGTCGGGCTCGGCCTGGACCTGCAGGACCTCCCGTCGTACGTCGGCACCAACGACCTCGGGACCGCCACTCTGCTCGCGGCAATGGCCCGCGCCGACGTCGGCCACCTGGTCCTGGCCAGCTCGATGGTGGTCTACGGCGAGGGCCGGTACGCCTGCGCCGAGCACGGTACGGTCCGCCCGGGCCCGCGCGGCGTCGCGGACCTGGACGCCGGCCGCTTCGACCCCGGCTGCCCCGTGTGCGGCGCCACCCTGGCGTGGGAGCTGGTGACGGAGGACACGCGGGCCGACCCGCGCAGCGTGTACGCCGCGACCAAGCTGGCGCAGGAGCACCTCGCCTCGTCCTGGGCCCGCGGCTCTGGCGGCAGCGTCGTCGCGCTGAGATACCACAACGTGTACGGCCCGCACATGCCCAAGGACACGCCGTACGCCGGCGTCGCCTCGATCTTCCGCTCGTCGCTGGCCCGCGGGGAGGCGCCGCGCGTGTTCGAGGACGGCGGCCAGATGCGCGACTTCGTGCACGTCACGGATGTCGCGCGCGCCAACCTGCTCGCCCTGACGCAGCCCGCGGCAGCCGGGACGCTCACTGCGTACAACGTCGCCAGCGGTACGCCGCACACGATCGCCGACGTGGCCGGTGTGCTGGCTGCGGCGAGCGGCGCCCTGGCACCGCTCGTGACCGGTGACTACCGGCTCGGTGACGTGCGCCACGTCGTGGCCTCCCCCGCCGCGGCCCGCGTCGGCCTGGGGTTCACCGCTCAGGTCGGGTTCGACGACGGGATGCGGGAGTTCGCCACCGCCCCGCTGCGGGCCTGACGTGCCGGTCGTCGTCCTGCCCTGCCTCGACGAGGCGGCGGCACTCCCCTGGGTCCTGTCCCGGCTGCCCGACGGCTACCGCGCAGTGGTCGCCGACAACGGCTCGACCGACGGTTCGGCCGAGGTGGCCCGGGCGCACGGCGCCCTGGTCGTACCTGCTTCGCCCCGCGGGTTCGGCGCTGCCTGTCACGCCGGCCTCCTGGCCGCCGACCCGGAGGACGGCATCGTGTGTTTCGCCGATGCCGACGGCTCGCTCGACCTGCAGCAGCTGCCGCGGGTCGTCGAGCCGGTCCTGGCGGGCGCGGCCGACCTGGTGCTCGGCCGGCGCCGGCCGACCACCCGGGGCGCCTGGCCGGTGCACGCCCGCGTCGCCAACGTCGTGCTGGCGCGTTCCGTTCGCCGCCGTACGGGCTACCCGGTGCACGACCTCGGCCCGATGCGCGCCTGCCGGTCCAGCGCGCTGCTCGCGCTGGACCTGCGGGACCGCCGGTTCGGCTACCCGCTGGAGATGGTCACCCGCGCCTCGGGCGCCGGGTGGCGGGTCCGCGAGGTGGACGTCGACTACCTGCGGCGTACCGGCCGGTCCAAGGTGACGGGCACGGTGCGGGGGACGGTCCGGGCTGTCCGCGACATGCAGCGGGTGCTCGCGGAGCTCTCGGAGGCGCAGGGTCGCTGACCCGAGGGCTGCGGGGGCCCGGGGTCAGGCAGCGGGACTGGGGCCGGGGCCGCGGCGGGCGCGGACGGCGTACAGCACTGCGGAGATCCCGAACGCCAGGCCGGTCAGCAGCAGCCAGCGACCGAGGTACGGCGCCTGGTCGAGGCCGCTCGCTGCGCCGTACGGCCCCTCGCTGCGGCGCAGGATCAGCGGGAAGAACATCAGCAACAGCAGCCCGGACAGCAGCGCCGGCACGCGCAGGTAGTTGACGGCCCCGGGATCGCGGACGGTGCGCCGCGGCCGGAGGGCGGTCAGGGACCGGTCGGCGAGCGCGTACAGCGGGAACAGCACGAGATCGTGCGCGATCAGGGCGCCGACGAACCACACCGCCATCCGCAGCGGGAGCGGACCGTGTGAGGCCTGCAGGAACGCGTAGCCGGCCAGCGCGAAACAGGCGAGGAGCGAGAGCAGGTGCAGCGGGCCGGCCCCGTACCGATCGCGCCAGCGACGCATCACGCCTCCTTCAGTTCGAGCCGGCTGACCCACTTCGTGTTGTGGACACCGGGCATCGCCGGCACGATGACCCGCGCGGGGTACCCGTGGTCCGGCGACAGATCCGCCCCGTTGACCTTGAGTGCCAGCAGCGCGTCGGCGTCCCGCAGCTGGCCGGGGTTGAGCACGGCGCGGCGGAACGAGCCGTTCTTCTCCAGCGAGCCGACGATCCCGTGATCGAGCCGGTCCACCCCGGCAAGGGCGACCAGGTCGCGTAGGCGTACGCCGGTCCAGGTCTGCACCGTCGACCAGCCCTCCACGCACGCGATCGGCAGCCGGGCGGTGTGCTGCGGCATCGCGAGCAGGTCGGCCCGGCTCAGCTCCACGGTGCTGGCGCCGACCACGGTGAGCCGCCAGTCCGCGCCGGTGTCGGCCGGCACGATGCCGGCGGTGCGAGCCGTCCGGTTGACCTGGAAGTCGGTGGGCCCGTCGCCGTACGACTGGCCGCGGGCAGCCAGCAGCGCGCTCGGCCGCCAGCCGACCGTCTGACCCAGGGTCACGGCCGTGACGGTCAGGCTCGCACCGCCGACCACGGCCAGCAGGCCCCGGCGGGAGAGGGTGGGGGCGGCCGGCTCGACGGCGACCAGGCCGTGCTCGTCGAGCGGTTCGGGCCGGGTCTCGGCGAGCGGTGTGCGCAGCTCGTCGCGCAGCCGGCGGGACCGCAGCGAGCGCCGCATGGTCGGGAACTTCATC
Organism: Frankiales bacterium; assembly: GCA_025965475.1. Classification (GTDB taxonomy): domain Bacteria; phylum Actinomycetota; class Actinomycetes; order Mycobacteriales; family SCTD01; genus RYN-124. Next base: position 14,406 of record JAOPWV010000101.1, read on the forward strand.
CCCACGTGGATGACGAACGCCGCGATGAACACCCAGGCGCCGTAGTAGTGCGCGGTGTAGAAATCGAAGCCGAACACGTAGTCGTACTGGATGTTCAGGACGCCGGTCGCGAGCTCGAACAGGATGCTGCCGACGAGCAGGGCCAGGCTCATCCGCTCGAGGAGCTGGGCGATGGACCTGACCGGCGGCCAGGCGAACAGCTTGGGGATGACCGACCACAGCTTCCCCAGCACGACCGGTACGAGAGCCAGGCCGAGGGCGACGTGCAGACCCTGGCTGAGGCGGTACAACCAGGCCGGATGCGTCGGCCACGCGAAGTACGGCAGCCGCAGGCCATGGACGTCGGCCGGGAAGGCGTTGCCGGCGTACTGCGGCTGGTAGGCGAGGTAGGACAGCAGGCCGGTGACGATGACGACGGGCAGTCCCGCCAACAGGATCACGGCGAACACCGAGGTCAGCCAGGGCCCCCGGAGCGGGCTGCGCCAGAGTGTCGGCCGGAACAGCGGGCCTGGCGGGCGCAGCCGGGTGAGACCCGCGAACAGCGGCCGCGGGAAGCCGTAGCCGGGCTCGCCGGTCATGCGCTCAGTGCCAGGTCGATCTCGAGCCGGCGTACGACGGCGGCCAGCCGCGAGCCCTCGGGCAGCAGTGCCGCCACGGCCCGCAGGTCGGCGACGGCGTCGATGTCCCGCAGCCGGGGCAGCCGGGTCGGCTGCAGGCCGCGCTCACGCAGCCGCTGCTCCTGCAGCAATCCGGTCCGGTCGGTCGACATCGGGACGCCGAGGAAGAGCGCGGGGTCCGGCGCGTGCAGGCCCAGGGCCCACCACCCCCCGTCGTCGGCATGGCCGAGCACGGCCGAGCCGCACAGCAGGGCGGTCACCGCCGCGGTCAGGACCCGCGACGTCACCTGGGGGGTGTCCATCCCGATCAGGAGCGTCGGCAGCTCGCAAGTGGCGAAGGCATCCGTGTATGCCGCGGCGAGCCGCTCGTCCAGGCCACAGCCCCGCTGGGCGAGGACGTCGAAACCGTCGGGAACGAGGCCCTCCGGCGACCCGTCCAGGACCAGGAGCCGGCGCCGGACCGGAACCTGCGCGACGGCATCCAGCGTGTCGAGCAGCGCTGCGTGCGCCACACCAGCCGCCTGTTCCGGACTGAGCGCCGGGGACAACCGGGTCTTCACCCGGCCGGGGACCGGCGCCTTGGCGATGACGGCGATCTGGGCCTCCAGCACCGGACTTCCTCTCACGGGTGACGACGGGGAAAGGGACCGCGGGAGCGGGAAGGGGCGATGCCCCTCCCGCTCCCACCGCAGTCCCAGGGGAACTACGCCTACCTGAGAACTAGGCCAGCTTGAGCGTGATCCGGGCGACGCCGACCTTGAAGAACTCGGTCAGCGCGGTCGTCTTGTACGTCTTGTTCAGCAGGTCGGCCGCGTCCTTGGTGAGACTGACCGTCGTGCCGTACAGGACGCCGGTGCCGGCGCTCTTGTCGACCTGGAGCGGCTGCAGGGTGCGGCCGTCGAGGAAGAACAGCGGGGCGCCCTTGACGACGGACGCGCCGTTGGCGGAGACGTCACCGGTGAGGATCGACGTGCCGGCGTCCACGACGAAGTTGGTCAGCTCCACCTTGGTCTTGCCGTCGCTGAGGCTGAGGCCGCTGCCGGTGTGCTCGATGGAGCTCTCGACGTACGGCGTGCGGCTGCCGGGGGTGTAGTACGTCGCGTTGCCGCCCGTGATGGGGAAGGCGAGCGTGCCGTTGGTCAGGGTCGCGGTGCCCACGACGCCCGGGGTCAGCTTGAGGGACGTCAGGCCGGCGAGGAAGCCCGCGTCGACGACGACCTCGGTCTTCATGCCTGTCAGGTTGGTGAGGGCCGCGACGGGCGAGGCGGCGGCCGACGGCTGACTGGTGCTGCCGCTGGCGGCCGACGTGCTGCTGCTGCCACCGCAGGCGGTGAGGCTGAGGGCAAGCGCGCCACCGGCGGCGAGGGCGGCGAGGGGGCGGAGAGACGAGCGCATGGGGGTGGTTCCTTCCGGGTCAGGGGAGCTTGCGTGCCGATCTGCACGGCGTTCGTCGCCCGGGGCCGAACGGTTCGTTTCCCGCCGATGTGACCCATGCCACGCCGCCGTCCGCCGACTGGGCAGCCGGCAGGGCATCCGGGCCGGGGCCGTGCACGAACACGTGTCAGAGCCCCTGCCCGACCCACAGAGTGCGGAGAACGACGATGAGCGTGGCGGTCTACGAGGACGGTCTGCGGCGCGACGCCACGGTCCTGATCCGCTACAGCGACGGCACCGCCGTACCGCTCGAGGTGGAGCGGTGGCACGGGCCCGCGCGTGGCGCCGACGACTCCCTGCTCCGGCGGGTGGACGGCGCCGCCCTCGACATCGGCTGCGGACCCGGCCGGCTGGTGGCGGCCCTGGCGGCGCGCGGCATCCCCTCCCTCGGCATCGACATCGCACCCGCCGCGGTCGGGCTGACCAGACAGGCCGGCGGGCGGGCGCTGCAGCTCTCGGTGTTCGACGACGTCCCGGAGGCCGGCCGGTGGTCGTACGCCGTGCTCGCCGACGGCAACATCGGCATCGGCGGTGACCCGGTCCGGTTGCTCGGCCGCGTCGCGGAACTGCTCAGCCCGACCGGCCAGGTGCTGGTCGAGCTGGCAGCTCCCCGGTCGGGCGCCGGCTCGCGGCAGATGCGGCTCGAGAACGCCGACGGCCGGGTCGGAGCCTGGTTCCCGTGGGCGCACGTGGCCAGCGACGAAGTGGGCCCGTTGGCCCGCCAGGCCGGTCTGGAGGTGCGCGAGCGATGGTGGGCGACGGACCGGCCGGTGGGACGGAGGACCCGGTGGTTCGCCGCACTCGGCCACGGATGACCGCTCGCCGCGTCCCACTGCCGGCCGCCGGCGCGCTGGCGGCCGGCTGCCTGGAGGTCTGGCTCGCCCACCGGACCTCCGGCCCCGGCGGGATCCTCGAGCGGCGGTACGGCCTGCTCGGCCTGATCGGCGCGTGGACGGGCGCGTACGCCGTCGCGGTCGTCTGCGTCCTGCGGCTGCCGGTCCGGTGGGCGCTGACCTTCGTGCTGCTGCTGGCGGTCGTCCTGCGCCTGGCGGCGATCTCCCCGAAGGCGCCGCTGTCGGACGACCTGTACCGCTATGCCTGGGACGGCGTCGTGCAGACCCACGGCATCGACCCGTACCGCCACCCGCCGGTGGCCGGCGAGCTGCGGCACCTGCGGGATCCCTGGCTGTTCCCGCCGGGCCAGAAGACCAATGCGGGCACGCAGATCAACCGCCCGGCCGTACGGACCATCTACCCGCCGGTCGCCGAGGCCTGGTTCACCGCGGTCCACCTGGTGGTGCCGATGTCGACCCGCGACCGTGGCTACGAGGGCGTCGGCTTCGTGGTCGACCTGGCCGTGCTGGCGGTCCTGCTCAGCCTGCTGCGCGACCGGAGGTGGATCGCCCTCTACGCGCTGGCCCCGCTGCCCGTCCTCGAGGTGGTGCAGAACGCGCACGTCGACGGGCTGGCCGTGCTCCTGACCCTCGGGGCGGTCGCGCTGTCGGAACGGCGGCGGCCGAACTCGGGGGTGGTGCTGCTCGCGCTGGCCACGCTGACCAAGATCTACCCGGTGCTCCTGCTGCCGCTGCTGCTGCGCGAGCGCGGGACGCGGGTCCGCAGGTCGGCGCTGTTCGCGGCCGTCTGCATCGCGGCGTACCTCCCCCACGTCCTCGCCGTCGGGACCGCGATCGCGGGGTATCTGCCGGGCTACCTGCGGGAGGAGAACTACGGCGCAGGCACCCGCTACGTGCTCGTCGGCCTGCTCGGCCTGCACGGGCCGGCCGCGTCCGTCGTGGTGCTGCTCGCCCTGGCCGGCCTGGGCATCTGGGTGCTGCGCAGCCGGCTGCCGCTGCCCGAGGCCGCGCTACGCCTGATGGCCGGCGCCCTGCTGCTCGTGACGCCCGTGCAGCCCTGGTACGCCGTCCTGCTGCTGGCCCTCGCGACGCTGGCCCGGGCCTGGTGGGCCGTCCCGCTGACCGTCGCGGCGTACCCGTTGTTCTTCGCCGCGGTGCTCGACGGCGACACCGTGCTGGTGGGCCGTCTGGCGTACGCCACCGCGCTGCTCGTCCTCGTCGGACTGGCCGGGTGGCTACGGGTAGCGGGTCAGCTGCATCCACTCGGTGTAGGACCGGCGTGCCGGGACGACCACCTGCCGACCGGACCGGGCCGCGGTCAAGGCGGCGTCGAGGGTCTCGCACTGATGCCCGAAGGTCAGGTACCCGCTGGCGGACACCAACCAGATGGGGCCCTTCGTCCTGGCGAGGACCTCCGCGGCGAACGCGGTCGGTGATGCTGCGCGGTTGCGCTGCGCGTAGTCCACCCAGTCGACCAGCTCCGGGCGGCCCATCGTCGGGTAGACGACCTGGTCCGCCGACGCCGGCAGCCGCCGGCTGACCGACGGTCCGAGCTGGTCCGGGCAGTAGACGATCAGGTCCCCAGGCTGCACCGCGGCGCTCAGCGCGTTCGCGATCATCGGCGCCTGGGTGCGCGCGGTGGAGAAGGTCAGCGGCAGGCTCCCCACCAGGCCACAGGCCACGGCGAGCCCGACGACGACGGTCCGGGCGCGCCCCGGCAGGGCACCGGCCCCGAGCGCGGCGGCGAGCAGGAACGGCGCCATGGCCGCGGAGCTGTACCGCGGCGAGTAGCCGGCCGCGGTCACGGCGGCCAGGACGACGCCGAGCACGACCGTGCCGAGCCCGATGACGGTGAGGACCCCGGCGGTCCGGTCGACCGGCAGTTCGAGCAGGACGCCCGCCGGCCGGCGGCGTCCCGTCAGCGCGAGGACCACGAGCGCGACCAGCAACCAGACCAGGAGCGTTGCCCAGAACGAGGAGCCGCCCGCCCAGTCGGCCACCGTCCCGGTCACCGCGCCCGGCCCGGGGGTCCGCGCCCACGGGGTGCCGGTGTGGCGGGCCTGGTAGAGAAAGGACGGCAGCCACGGCAGGAAGAGCACGCCGCCGGCGACGAGGGCGACGACGCAGCGGCGGGCGGTCCGCCGGTGGGCGCCGCGCACGGACGCCACGAGCAGCACCAGGCCCGTGACGGTCAGCAGGTAGAGCGCCCAGTAGTGGGTCAGCATGAGCAGCCCGCACACGGCCGACACCCCGGCGAGCCGCCACCAGGTGGGGCGCTGCCACACCGCCTGCAGGGCCAGCAGGCCGAGCAGCACGAGCAGGACCACGAGCGAGTACATCCGGGTCTCGGTGGCGTACCGGACGAGGAACGGCGAGCTGGCGAGCAGCAGGACCGCGACCCAGCCGGTGGCCGCGTCCCGAAGCCGGCGGGCGGCCACCCAGGCCACCGGCAGGGCGGCCAGCGCGAACAGCGTCGACAGCGCGCGTACCGCCGTGGCGCCGGTGCCGAACAGCGCGATCCACCCGTGCAGCAGCAGGTAGTAGAGCGGCGGGGACCCGTCGTGGCGCAGCGCGTCGGGCATGGCGTGCAGCGGCAGGCGCGCGATGTCGACCGACAGGCTCTCGTCGAGCCAGAGGGCGGACGCGCTGTGCAACCGCATCAGCACCCCGAGCACCACGACCAGGCCCACCGCGCCGGGCATCACGAACTGGCGCGGCGACCGGCCCCGGGCCCGGACCACGGATGGCGTCGTCCGGTCGCGCGGGGTCACGAGGGTCACGACCAGACATCATGCGTGAAGCAGCTGGCCACCGCCCCACCGGGGCGGCGGAAGACGACCGGATGAACCGGCGGCCGCGCTCGTACGGACACCCGCTGTGCGGACGCGAAGCTCTCGACGAGCCGGCCTGCCAGGAGTCCCTGAGCAAAGTCTGAGTGCCGCCTGCAGAACGCGAGCGTCGGCCCCACACTGGCGCCGTGACCGTCCCGCGCGCCATCGCCGCCCTCGTCACCACCGCGGCCCTCAGCCTGCTCGCCGGCTGCGGCAGCCCACCGGCGACGCCGCCCTCCCCGACGTCGCCGCCGGCACCGTCCGCGAGCACCTCGGCCCACGCACTGTCACAGGTCACCTCACCGCAGCCCGCGACGTCGGGCCGGACGGTGACGGCAGCGAGCGCACGTCCGACGAAGGTGCTCGTCATCGTGGAGGAGAACCACACCGCGAGTTCGGCGCTGCGCGGGATGCCCTACCTGGCCTCCATGGCCAAGCGGTACGGCTACACGTCGTCCCGGGCTGTCGCCCACCCGTCCCTGCCGAACTACCTCGCCCTCGCCGGCGGGTCGACCTTCGGGGTGACCGACGACCGCAGCCCGGCCAGCCACCGCATCGAGGGGCCGAGCGTCTTCGACCGGGCGATCGCCGCCCACCGGAGCGCCAAGACCTACGCCGAGGCGATGCCGGCGCCGTGCTTCCTCTCCGCCACCGACCGGTACGCCGTCAAGCACAACCCCTGGGCCTACTTCTCGGACCCGGTCTCGCGGGCCCACTGCCGGAAGTTCGACGTGCCCTCCGGTACCGCCGCGAGAGGTCCGCTGCGCAGCGACGTGAACGCTGGCCGGCTCCCCGAGGTCGGGATGCTCGTCCCGGACATCTGCCACGACGCCCACGACTGCTCGCTGGGCACCGCGGACGACTGGCTCAGGCAGTGGCTGCGGGTCGTCCTGGCCGCCCGCGACTACCGCAGCGGCCGGCTCGCGATCGTGGTCACCTTCGACGAGGACGACACGACCGGTTCGAACCATGTGCTGACGACGGTCATCTCGCCGTACACGTCACACGTCGTCGGCTCCGCGCCGTACACGCACTACTCCCTCACGCGGTACCTCGCCGAGATCGCCGGTGCTCCGCCGCTGCGCGCCGCCAGCACCGCACCGTCGCTGCGCGCCGCATTCCACATCTAGCGCCGGATCAGTGCGCGTCCGCCCAGGTGGGCCCGACGCCGACCTCGACGACGAACCGCACCGGGCTGCCGGCCGCCCACCAACCGGCCGTGGCCGTGAGCGCGGACCGCAGCAGCGCGGCGGCCGCCTCCGCCTGCCGCTCGGGCACGTGCAGCAACAGCTCGTCGTGCAGGCAGAGCACGATCTCGCCGTCGAGGGCGGCGAGTCCGCCGCGCACCGTGGCCGTCCACGCCTTGAACAGCTCGGCTGCCGCGCCCTGCACGACGGCGTTGCGGGCGAACCGCCCGTGCCCCGACGGCGGCGGCACGTACTCACCCACCGGCTCCCCCTGCTCCCCCGCCGGCAGTGCCAGCCGCAGCAGCCGGCCGCCGTACGTCCGCAGGTCGGTACCGGTGCGACCTGCCTCCTCGGCTGCCCGTAGGTAGGCCATGGCCGTCGGGTAGGCGCGGTCCATGTCGCGGAGCGCAGCGCCGGCAGTGCCGGAGGTCTGGCCGTACATGGCGGCCAGCACGGCGACCTTCGCCGTCGGCCGGTCACAGCGGAGCTGGACCGCGACGGGCGCGTACATGTCGTCCTGTGCCGCGGCGACCGCCAGGGCCGGGTCCCGCGACACCGCGGCCAGCACCCGCGGTTCCACCTGGCCCAGGTCGCCGCGCACGAAGACCCGCCCCGGTTCGGCACGGACGGCGGTCCGCAGCTCGGCCGGCAGGTTGTGCAGGCCGGCCTGCGCGGTCATGCGGCCGGCTGCCGCGTCCGCCGCGCTCCACGCGCCGCGCAGCCGGCCGTCAGCGCCCACATGCCGGTCGAGCCACGCCCAGCCGTACGTCGTCGCCGTCCGCTCGGCCTTGCGCCAGGCGAGCAACGCCGCCACCGCCTCCGACGTGGCCGCGTACGGCTCCAGCCGCCAGGAGCGGGTGTCCGGCAGGTCCAGGCCGATGCGGGCCAGCAGGGACCGGACCTGCTGCGGGCTGCGCAGGTCCACGTCGGGCCGGCCGGGGAACCGCCGCAGGACCTGCTCGTCGCGGTGACGGCGCTGGGCCGTCTCGTCCGCGACGTCGACGGGCCGTTCTCCCACGACCTCCCGGAGCAGGGCGGCCGCGCTGTCGCGGTCCAGCGGCAGTCCGTCCTGGGCGAGCTCGACCGCGAACAGCGCCGCCGCCGACTCGGCGTACGCCGTCAGGACGGCCAGCGTGGGCACTTCCGGCCCTCGGAGGACCGGCCGTGGGTCGGGCACCTCGCGGAGCAGCGCCTCCTGGCGGACCTGCAGCTGCAGCGCGAGCACGGCCCACCGCTCGGCAGCCGCCAGGTCGTGCGCCCAGCCGCCGCGCAGCCACTCCCGACTGAGCTGGCCGTCCCGCCGGACCGGATCGCCGGCCTCGACGTCGAGGTCGAACAGGTCGAGGGCGCCCCGGGGCACCGGCGGCTCCGGCAGGTCGTGGCCTGCCGCCCACACCG
>JAOPWV010000172.1 GCA_025965475.1 Frankiales bacterium
GGCCTGGAACGAGGCGCTCGGACTGCCGCGACCGTGGGACCAGCAGTGGTCGCTGCGCCTGCAGCAGGTGCTCGCCTACGAGACCGACCTGCTGGAGTACGACGACCTGTTCGAGGGCTCGGTCGTCGTCGAGGCCAAGGTCGCCGCGCTGGTGGCCGAGGTCCAGCAGGAGGTCGACCGCGTCCAGGGCCTGGGCGGAGCGGTCGCCGCGGTCGAGCAGGGCTACATGAAGAGCGCGCTGGTCGCGTCGCACGCCGAGCGCCGGCGTCGCATCGAGGCCGGCGAAGACATCGTCGTCGGGGTCAACACGTTCACGACCACCGAGCCGAACCCGCTGACCAGCGACGTCGAGGGCTCGATCATGGTCGTCGACCCCGAGGTCGAGCAGCACGCCATCGACGCCATCCAGCAGTGGCGCGCCGGCCGCGACGCGCCGGCCGTCGACGAGGCGCTGCGGGCCCTGCGGGACGCCGCCAAGACCGACGAGAACCTCATGGCCGCCACCGTGCGGTGCGCCCGCGTCGGCGTCACCACGGGGGAGTGGGCCGGCGCCCTGCGGGAGGTGTTCGGCGAGTACCGCGCGCCGACCGGTGTCGGCGGCGCCAGCGCATCCGGGACCGCGGGTACGGCGATCGCGGCCGTCCGCGACGAGGTGCGCGCGACCGGGGAGGAGCTCGGCGTCCGGCTGCGGTTCCTCGTCGGCAAGGCGGGACTCGACGGGCACTCCAACGGGGCCGAGCAGATCGCGGTCCGTGCCCGCGACGTCGGCTTCGAGGTCGTCTACCAGGGCATCCGACTGACCCCGGCGCAGATCGTGGCGGCCGCCGTGGAGGAGGACGTCCACGTCATCGGGCTGTCCATCCTGTCCGGGTCGCACATGGAGGCCGTGCCGACGGTGCTGGCCGGCCTGGCGGCGGCCGGCATCGCAGACGTCCCCGTCGTGGTCGGCGGGATCATCCCGGATGCGGACGCCGCCAAGCTGCTCGCACAGGGCGTCGCGCAGGTCTTCACGCCCAAGGACTACGAGCTGACGCAGATCATGCGCGAGGTCGTGGACGTCGTACGGAAGGCCAACGACCTCCCGCCTCTGGAGCGCACCGGCTCCTAGCCCGTCAGGCCTGGCCGTCCGACCCGCGCCAGCCGTCCGACCCGCGCCAGCCGTCCGAGCCGCGCGAGTGGAGCGTCGGCGTCGTGACGCGGCGGCATGTCACAGCAACGCCGCTCCCTTCGGCGGCTCACAGCGGGCGGGGCCGACCGATCCGCACCGACACACCGGGGGACCACAGGACGTGCGGGCGGCCCGCGACCGGCGGCAGGCCGGCGCGCTCCACGAGGTCCTCGGACAGGTCGAGCAGTTCGGCGCGGTGCAGCCGCCAGGGTTCGTGCTCGACCGGCGCGTACGCCGTGGTTCCGCCGTACCAGGAGCTGAACAGGCCCCAGCGCGCGGTGAGGAACAGCGACAGCTCGTCCGCGTCGCACGGCTCGCCGATCCGGACCTGGACCCGCGAATGCGCACCTCGCGGCCCGGGCCAGCGACGGGAGCTCTCGTAGGACACGGTGTCACCGTCGTGGTGGACGCTCATCCGCGCCCACATGTAGGCCAGCCGGTACGACGCGCGCGCGACGAGCACGGGGACGAGTCGGCTCGCCTCGAGCGACCGGAAGACCACCGCGCGGCGGCCCTGCGCGTCGACGGCGTACAGCCGGACGTTGGTCTCGGCGAAGGCCGACAGCCACGGCAGCGGGGACGTCCCGAGCACGCGCACACCGGTCATGACGAACGGGACCAACCCGACCCAGGTGACCCCGTGCAGGACGTCCGGCCGCGTGCCCGCGGGCAGCAGCGGGGCGACGACCTCCGGCGCGACACGCCAGTGCAGCATCGTCAGGTCGCGCCATTGCTGGTGCAGGACCGGGTGGCCGACCGGGCGGGACGGCGCCTGGGTGAGGGGCTCCGCGTTCATCCGGCTAGCCTTCCCCGCGTGCGGCTCGTCATCGCGCGGTGCTCCGTCGACTATGTCGGCCGCCTCACCGCCCACCTCCCCTCGGCCGTGCGGCTGCTGCTGGTCAAGGCCGACGGCAGCGTGTCCATCCACGCGGACGACCGCGCCTACAAGCCGTTGATGTGGATGAGTCCGCCGTGCACCACGCTGGAGGTGGACGGCGTCTGGACGGTGACGAACAAGGGTGGCGAGCAGCTCGTCATCAGTGTCGAGGAGGTCCTCAGCGACGTCGGCCACGAGCTCGGCAGCGACCCGGGCCTGGTCAAGGACGGCGTCGAGAAGCACCTGCAGGTGCTGCTCGCGGACCGCTGCGAGGTGTTCGGCGCCGGCTGGACGCTGGTGCGCCGCGAGTTCCCGACCGACATAGGCCCGGTCGACCTGCTGTGCAAGGACGACACTGGCGCGCATGTGGCGGTGGAGATCAAGCGGCACGCCGAGATCGACGGCGTGGAGCAGCTGACCCGCTACCTGCAGCGGCTCGAACCCGTGCTCGGGTCGGTACGTGGGGTGCTGGCCGCGCAGACGTTCAAGCCGCAGGCCAAGGTCCTGGCGGCGGACCGGGGCATCGTCTGCGTCCAGTTGGACTACGACGCGCTGCGCGGGATCGAGTCCAATACGCCCACCCTGTTCTAGGGCTCCAGCTCCAGCTGCTCCTCGAGTCGCAGCAGGGTCAGGATCCGCACCACATTCGGGCGTGGCCCGCGCAGCACGACGATGCCGCCCAGGGGTGCGAGCCGGTGCTGGGTCTCGAGGATGGCGTCGAGGCCGGTCACGTCGAGGAACGTCAAGCCGGCCAGGTCGAGCACCAGACGTCGTACGCCCCGGTCCGGCTCGAGGAGCCCCCGGACGCGGCTGCGCAGCATGCGTGCACTCGCCAGGTCGAGCTCGCCGGACAGGCGCAACTCAGCCGCCGCCGTGCCCCGGGGCCCGGCGGTGATCCGGAATGATGCAGCCTCGGTGCGAGACACCTCACAGTCCCTCTGCTCTGTTCGGCCGTAGTGTCCCAGATCCGGGGTACTCCGGACAGCAACCAGTCCGCGCCGGCGGTCTGGGACACTCCGCGCAGTAGACGAGAGGACGACGGTGGCCCGCGAGTTCCGCAAGGTCGGTGTGGTCGGTCTGGGCACCATGGGTGCGGGGATCGCGGAGGTGCTCGCCCGCTCCGGTCTCGATGTGGTGGCCGTGGAGCACGACGAGCCCGGTGTCGAGCGCGCCAAGAGCCACCTGGCCGCCTCGACCTCCCGGGCCGTGCAGCGCGGCAAGCTCACGGAGGAGGACGTCCGTGCGCTGCTCGGGCGCATCACGACGAGCACCGAGCTCGCCGACGTCGCCGACTGCGACCTCGTCGTGGAGGCCATCCCGGAGCGGATGGAGCTCAAGCGCGAGCTGTTCGCCCAGCTCGACCAGCTGGTGTCGGAGGACGCCGTCCTCGCCACCAACACCTCCGCGCTGTCGGTGACCGAGCTCGCCACCGGCACGTCGCGCCCGTCGCGGGTCGTCGGCCTGCACTGGTTCAACCCGGCGCCGGTCATGGACCTGGTCGAGGTGGTGCGGACGGTGGTCACCGACCCGTCCGTCGTCGAGGACATCGAGGCGCTCGTCGCGCGGGTCGGCAAGACCGACGTCACGGCCGGCGACCGGGCCGGGTTCATCGCCAACGCCCTGCTCTTCGGCTATCTGAACAACGCCGTCCGGATGTATGAGTCGCGCTACGCCAGTCGCGAGGACATCGACGCAGCGATGCGCTTCGGCTGTGGCCACCCGATGGGCCCGCTCGCCCTGCTCGACCTCATCGGTCTCGACTCGGCGTACGAGATCCTCGAGACGATGTACGCGCAGTCGCGCGACCACCTGCACGCACCGGCGCCGATCCTCAAGCAGTACGTGACCGCCGGTCTGCTCGGCCGCAAGACCGGCCGCGGCTTCTACACCTACGCCGGCCCGGACACGTCGGAGGTGGTGCCGGACGCCGACACCCCGTCCACGGCGGGTACGGCGCCCGCGCGGCCGGTCTCGCGGATCGGCGTCATCGGCACCGGCACGATGGCCAGCGGCATCATCGAGGTCTGTGCGAAGAGCGGGTACGACGTCGTCTTCCGGGCCCGCGGCGAGGACAAAGTCGCCGCCGTCCGCAAGAAGGTCGAGGGCTCGCTGGACAAGGCGGTGCAGAAGGGCAAGCTCACCGAGGACGCCCGCGGCGAGACCCTGGGCCGCATCAGCGGCACCACGGAGCTCGAGGACCTGCGCGACTGCGACCTCGTCATCGAGGCAGTCGTCGAGGACCTGTCCGTGAAGAAGGCGTTGTTCGGGGCGCTCGACGACATCGTCAAGCCAGGGGCGGTGCTGGCCACGACGACCTCGTCGCTGCCGGTCATCGAATGCGCGACGGCGACCTCCCGGCCGCAGGACGTCGTAGGGATGCACTGGTTCAACCCCGCGACGCTGATGAAGCTGGTGGAGGTCGTGCCGACGGTCACGACCGCGCCGGACGTCGTCGCGACTGTCCTGGAGGTCTGCGGCCGGACCAGGAAGCACCCGGTCCTGTGCGGCGACCGGGCCGGGTTCATCGTCAACGCGCTGCTGTTCCCCTACCTCAACGACGCCGTCCGGATGCTCGAGGCGCACTACGCGACCATCGACGACATCGACGCCGCGATGACGGTCGGCTGCGGCCACCCGATGGGTCCGTTCGCCCTCATGGACGTCGTCGGACTGGACGTGACCCTCGCGATCCAGCGGACGCTGTACGACGAGTTCCGCGAGCCCGGCTACGCGCCGGCCCCGATGCTGGAACACCTGGTCAAGGCCGGGTACCTCGGCCGCAAGACCGGCCGCGGGTTCCGCGACTACGCCAAGCCCTGAGACGTGCCACGCGGTTCCGGCCGCGCGGCCAAGCGCTGCGCCGCCATGCAGGCTCTCAAGTCGGGCGACGACGGCCCGGTCATGCGCCCGCCCATCGGGGAGCGGGTCGAGGACGGGTACGTCGTCCGCCACGTCTCCGGCGCGTCCGGCAAGGCGTACCGCTGCCCTGGCTGTGACCAGGAGGTCCGTCAGGCGACGCCGCACGTGGTCGCCTGGCCGGAGGGCGCGCCGGACGACCGGCGGCACTGGCACAGTGCGTGCTGGGCCGCCCGGGGCCGCCGCGGCGTGAAGGTGCACCGCTCCAAGAACGCCCCGCGCTACGGCTGAGCGGTGCCGGGCTAGGGTCGCGGGGATGCCCGAGATCCGCTCCAACACCGTCCTGCCCGCCGAACGCCGGCCTGTGACGCTGCACACCGCGGACGGCCTGCAGCTCGTCGGCGGGCTCGCCCTGCCGCTCCGTCGCCCACCGGTCGCCACCCTCATCTGCCTGCACCCGCTCCCGGTGCAGGGCGGGATGATGGACAGCCACCTCCTGCGCAAGGCGGCCTGGCGGCTGCCCGCGCTGGCCGATGTCGCGGTGCTGCGCTTCAACACCCGCGGTACGTCGTCGGCGGACGGCACCAGCCAGGGGACCTTCGACAGCGGCGAGTCGGAGCGGTACGACGTGGCCGCGGCGCTGGACTTCGCCGAGCACGAGGATCTGCCCAACCTCTGGCTGCTGGGCTGGTCGTTCGGCACCGACCTGGCACTGCGGTACGGCTGCGACCCGTCGGTCGCCGGCGCCATCCTGATCTCGCCGCCGCTGCGATTCTCGGCGCCCACCGACCTCGACACCTGGGCCGCGTCCGGCAAGCCGCTGGTCGCGATCGTCCCCGAGCACGACGACTACCTGCAGCCGCCCGAGGCGCGTGAGCGGTTCGCGGTCGTGCCGCAGGCCGAGGTGGTCGGCGTACCCCGCGCCAAGCATCTGTTCGTCGGCTTCACCGAGCCAGTGCTCGACGAGGTCGTGCGGCACGTCGCGCCGGCGTCGTACCCCCTGCCCAGGACCTACGAGGAGCCCGCATGACCTTCGACCTCACCGGCAAGACCGCGCTCGTCACCGGGGCGTCCCGTGGCATCGGCCGCGCCCTCGCCGTCGGCCTGGCCCGGGCCGGCGCCGACATCGCGCTGTCGGCCCGGGACGAGGCGCTGCTGCGCGAGGTGCAGGCCGAGATCGAGGGGCTGGGCCGCAAGGCGGTCGTGCTGCCGGCGGACGTGACCGACGCCGCGGCCTGCCACGCCCTCGTGGACGACACGCTGGCGGCGCTCGGTCACCTCGACGTGCTCGTCAACAACGCCGGCGGCTCGTCGTTCATGGGCCCGTTCACCGAGCTGCGCTTCTCCGGATGGGAGAAGGTCATGCGCCTGAACGTCGACTCGATCGTCCATCTGTGCCAGGCCGCCGGCCGGCACATGACCGCGCGCGGCAGCGGCAGCGTCATCAACGTCGCGTCCGTCGCCGGCCTGACCGGCACCCCGCTGCTCGCGCCGTATGGCGCCTCCAAAGCGGCCGTCGTGTCGCTGACCAGGTCCCTGGCGCTCGAATGGGGCGAGTACGGGGTCCGGGTGAACGCGCTGTGCCCCGGCTGGACGCGGACCGATCTCAACCGGGAGCTCTGGGCCGGCGCCGACGAGGGGGCCGCCTTCGTGGCGAACCAGGGGCTGAAGCGGTGGGCCGGCGTGGAGGAGATGGTCGGCCCGACCGTCTTCCTGGCCAGCGACGCGTCGTCGTACGTCACCGGTCAGGCCCTGGCCGTCGACGGCGGACAGACGGCGACCTGACCATGGATCTCGCCTACCGGGAGATGGGGACCGGCACGCCGCTCGTCCTGCTGCACGCGTTCCCTCTGTCGTCAGCGATGTGGCTGTCGCAGCGCGAGGGGCTGTCCGGGTTGTGCCGGGTCATCACCCCGGACCTGCGCGGCTTCGGCGGCTCGCCGCTCGGCGAGGACGAGCCGTCGCTCGACGCGTCTGCGGACGACGTCGCGGCGCTGCTCGACAAGCTCGACCTGGACCGGGTGGTGCTCGGCGGGCTGTCGATGGGCGGGTACGTCGCGATGGCGTTCCTGCGCCGGCACCCGGACCGCGTCTCGGCGCTCGTGCTGGCCGACACCAAGGCCGGTGCCGACCCGGAGCCGGTCAAGGCCAACCGGGAGCGGATCGCCGCGGCGGTCGTGGAGGACGGCTCGACGGTCCTCGCCGCCGACGTGCTGCCGACACTGACCGGCCGGACGACCGCCGCCTCACGTCCCATGGCGGCCGGCCGGGTCCGCGCACTGGTGCAGGCGGCGCCCGCCCCGGCCGTCGCCTGGGCGCAGCGGGCGATGGCGGCCAGGCCCGACTCCTTCGACACCCTGCGCGCCTTCGACCGACCCTCCCTCGTCGTCGTCGGTGACGAGGACGAGCTCTCGTCGCCCGCCGATGCGCAGGCGATGGTGGAGGCGTTGCCGGACGCGCGTCTCGCGGTCATCAGGGAAGCCGGCCACCTGACCGCGGTGGAGACGCCTGAGGCGTTCACCGCGGAGGTGGCCGGCTTCCTTGTGGAGCTGGCGGAGCGACCTAGCTAGATCTCGCTGTTGCGGCGACGACCGGCCCGGAGGGCGACGAAGCCCGCGACGAGGATGCCACCGGCGATGGCCAGCATGCCGGCGAGCGGGAGGCCGGTGAACGGGAGCGCGAACGGCAGGGCGCTACCGCGGTTCGACGTGGCCGAGGCCGGCGTGCTGTTCAGCGCGGCCGAGCCGCTGCCGCCCGTGAAGGTCGAGTTCGGCGTCGTCGCTCCCGCCTGCGCGGTGCCGGACCCGGTCGCCGGCGCCGTGGTGGTCCCAGCGCCACCGAGGGTGCCCGTCGCTGCGCCGCCCGTGGTGCCGGACAGCGGGGTGGCCACGGTGCCGTTGGGGGTGACGCCGGTGGCGGTGCCCGTGGTGCCGCCCGACGTGGTGCCCGCCTCGGCGCCGGACGCGGCGTCAGCCAGGCACTTGATCCAGAAGACGCGCGACGTGGCGCCCTCGTTGTCGTTGTCGGCGTCGACCGTCACCTTCACCTGCCAGCCCTTCTCGGTCTGCGGCGTGCCGCTGAGACCGAGGTCGGCGCAGGTGTAGCGGTAGCTCTTGCCGTCCAGCACCTTGTGCTGCACGAGCAGGGTCCCGGCCTTGGTGGCACCTTCGCCGACGAACGTGATCGTTCCGGACTGGCCGGCGCGGTAGCCCGCCGTGTGCAAGGAGATCGCGCAGTGGCGCTTGTCGGCGCTTGCGTTCTTGTCGTACTCGACGCCGAACGAGCCGCCGTGGCTTGAGGCCTTGCTGGTCGAGGTCTTGCTGGTCGAGGTCTTGCTGGTCGAGGTCTTGCTCGACGAGGTGCTCTCCGACGTCTTGCTGTCGGACGTGTTGCTCGTCGAGGTCTTGCTGGTCGAAGAGGACTTGTCGTGCTGCGCCTTTTCGCGGTCCGCCTTCTCGCGGTCCGCCTTCTCACGCTCCGACGTGTCGTACGAGGACTTGCTGGTCGAGGAGTGGTGGCTCGAGCTCTTCCCCGAGGAACGCTTGCCCTCGTCGCCGCCGGTGGACTTGTAGCTGGCGTTGCTGTAGCTCGCGCCCTCGGACTTCTTGCTCTGCTCGGAGCCGGACTGGCGCTGCGAGTTCGCGGAACGGTCGCCCTGGCGACCGCCGTTGTCGGTCTGGCAGGCCATGGCGGCGGTGGGCGCGAGCACGACGAGCGCGACGGCGGCGGCACCGGTGGTGACCGCGGTGCGGGGGCGAACAACAGACACGGAAACCTCCGGGAGACGGGCCGGCGAACTGCCGGTAGCCCCCTGTCTCACCCTCGTTGCTCACCGTGAAACCGGAAAAATACGAGCATCTACTTGTCGGTAATACCAATGTCACCCACGTGCCACTACCGGATCTCGATGATCGGTGTAACCGGATTACGACTCGTCCTGGCGGGGCACGATGACCTCCTGCAAGACGAGCTGTACCGCGGCCGCGATGGGGATGGCCAGCAGCGCTCCGAGCACGCCGAGCAACGAGCCGCCGATCAGAACGGCGACGACTGTGGCGGCTGGGCTCACGTCGACCGAGCGCTTCATGATGCGCGGGTAGAGGACGTAGTTCTCGATCTGCTGGTAGATCGCGTAGAAGGCGAACGCGATCAGGCCGACCTCCACCGAGACGAAGAACGACACGAGGATCACGACCGCCGCGCCGATGGTGGCGCCCACCAGCGGGACGAGGTCGGTGATGGCCACCAGCATCGCGAGGGCCACCGGGTACGGCACGCCAAGCACCAGCAGTAGGACGAACGTGCTCACGCCGGCGCAGGCCGCGATCACCAGGGCGCCGCCGACGTAGCCGCCGACCCGCTCGAGGATCTCGTCGGTGAGCAGGCCGACGCGGGCCCGCCTGCTGCGGGGCACCGCGCGGTACGCGCTCGTCTTGATGCTCGGCAGGTTGGACAGGAAGTACAGCGTCAGGATCAGCACCGTCAGCGTGCTGAAGAAGGCGCTGAAGACGACCTTCCCGACCCCGAGCACGCCGCCGAAGACCGAGGTCCCGGCCTTCTCCGGATGGCTCAGGTAGTCCTTGGCCGTCTTCAGGAAGTGGTACCGCGAGTCGAGGTCGGCCACCCGGCTGTTGTTCTGCAGCTGCTGGATGTAGTCCGGTGCCTTGTTCACGAACTGGCCGGCCTGGTCGACGATGGGCGGCACGACGGCGAGGCCGAAGCCGACGAAGAACAGCAGGGCGCCGAGCAGCACGATGGCGACGGACTTCCCCCGCCCCAGGCCCCGGCGGCCGAGCGCCTCCACGGCCGGGTTCAGCCCGATCGCCAGGAAGGCCGAGATGAGCAGGAGGATGAGCACCGAGCGAACCGCGATCAGGGCGCTGACCAGGCCGTACGCGAGGGCGACACCCAGTGCGGCGGTGAAGGCGAGCCGGAAGGGTGAGCGACGGTTCAGCGGCCGGCCGGGTCGGCCGTACGGGTTGTCCTCGTCCGCCTGTGCCTCGATCTTGCGGACCGCGGTGTCGAGCAGCGGATCGTCCGGCGCCACGGCCTCGGCGGCCTCGACCGCCGCCTGGCCTGCCTGGACCGCGCCCTCGCGCGCACGCTGCGCGTCCCGACTTGCCTCCTGCGCTCCGGCCTCGGCCGCGACGGCCCGGTCGGCGCTCGCCTCGACCTCGTCGATCTGCTCCTCGATCTCCTTCCTGTCAGGCACCGGGACCGGTCCGACGCGGCTCGCCGACCTGCGGGAGGGCCTGGGTGGGGTCGTCTGGCGGCGCGGACAGTGGCCCGACCGCGCCGGAGAGGGTGTCGCGGAGGTTCTGCAGCTGGGCGGCGATCGCGTCACGCTGGCGGGACAGGTCCTCGACCTGCCGGCGCGCCTCCGCGGTCATCGCTGCGGCCTCCTGCCGGCCCTCCTCGTGGAGCAGGCGTACGTCGTCCTCGGCCTGGCGCCGCACGGCCTCTGCGTGCTCGGCCGCCCGCGCCTCGACCTCCTGCACGTCCCGCCGGGCAGCCGCGCGGATCGCCTCGGCGTCCTGCTGTGCCTGCAGCGTCGCCTGGTCGGCCTGCTCGGTCGACTCGCGCAGGTCCTGCTCGCGTCGGTCGAGTTCGGCGTTGCGTGCCGCCGTGGCGCTGTCGGCGGCCTCGCGGGCCGCCGTCCGGATGGCCTCGGCCTCCTCCTCCGCCAGCCGGAGCATCGCGGAGATCCGGTCGCCGGCGACCGATGCCGGTTCCGGGAGGCCCGCCGCGCGGCGTTCGGTCTCGACCAGCCGCTCCTGCAGGTCGGCCGCCGTGGCCTCGAGCGCCGCCAGCCGGTGTGCGTCCTCCGCGTGGCGTTCGTCGGCCTCCGTGAGCGCCACCTCGACCCGATCGAGGTAGTCGTCGACCTGGCGCCGGTCGTAGCCGCGCAGGACGACGTCGAACCCGCTGGGGGGCGGGTCGTCGGACAGGGGTACGAGGTCCTGGTCATTCATGCGGCTGTCCTACCACTGGTGGCGCCTGCATACCCTCAGACGTCGCGGAAGCGGTTGATCGCGTCGAAGTGCTTGGCCCGGAACTCCTGCGCCTCGGGGGCGACGCCCAGGCCCTCCTCGGGGGCGAGGCACAGCACGCCGACCTTGCCCTGGTGCAGGTTCCGGTGGACGTCGTACGTCGCCTGGCCGGTCTGCTCCAGCGGGTAGGTCTTGGACAGCGTCGGGTGGATGTGGCCCTTGGCGATGAGCCGGTTGGCCTCCCAGGACTCGCGGTAGTTGGCGAAGTGCGAGCCGACGATCCGCTTGAGGCTCATCCACAGATAGCGGTTGTCGTACTCGTGGGTGTAGCCGGTGGTGGAGGCGCAGGTGACGATGGTGCCGCCCTTGCGGGCCACGTACACCGACGCGCCGAAAGTCTCCCGGCCCGGGTGCTCGAAGACGATGTCCACGTCCTCACCGCCGGTCAGTTCACGGATGCGGGCGCCGAACCGCTTCCACTCGCACGGGTCCTGGCGGTGCTCGTCCTTCCAGAAACGGAAGTCCTCGGCGGCGCGGTCGATGATCGCCTCCGCGCCCATCCGCCGGCAGATCTCCGCCTTCTGCGGGCTGGACACCACACAGACCGGGGTGGCGCCGCCGGCCAGCGCGAACTGGGTCGCGTAGGAGCCGAGTCCGCCGCTGGCGCCCCAGATCAGCACGTTGTCGCCCTGCTTCATGCCGGCGCCGTTGCGCGAGACCAGCTGGCGGTAGGCGGTGGAGTTGACCAGGCCAGGGGCGGCGGCCTCCTCCCAGGTCAGGTGTTCGGCCTTGGGCATCAGCTGGTTGGACTTCACCAGGGCGATCTCGGCGAGGCCGCCGAAGTTGGTCTCGAAGCCCCAGATCCGCTGCTCGGGGTCGAGCATCGTGTCGTTGTGCCCGTCGGCGGACTCCAGCTCCACGCTCAGGCAGGGCGCGACGACCCGGTCGCCTGGCCGCCACTTGTTCAC
>JAOPWV010000183.1 GCA_025965475.1 Frankiales bacterium
GTGACGGGCGTGCACGTCGTGGTCGCCGGTGGCGGCACGGCCGGCCATGTCGAGCCGGCTCTCGCCCTGGCGGACGCCCTGCGCCGCCTCGACCCGTCCATCGGGATCACGGCCCTGGGCACGGCCACCGGCCTCGAGGCCCGGCTGGTGCCGGCCCGCGGCTACGAGCTCGCCGAGATCCCGCGGGTGCCGCTGCCCCGCCGGCCCACGCCCGACCTGTTGCGCGTCCCGGGCCGCGTGCTCGCCGCGGTCCGCCGTACGGGGGAGCACCTCGACCGGGTCGGCGCGGACGTCGTCGTCGGGTTCGGTGGCTATGTCGCGCTGCCGGCGTACCTCGCCGCCCGCCGCCGCGGGATCCCGTTCGTGGTGCACGAGGCCAACGCCCGGGCGGGGCTGGCCAACAAGGTCGGCGCCCGCCTGACCCGGCACGTCGCTGCCGCCGTCGGCGGCACCGGGCTGCCCCACGCGCAGGTGCTCGGCATCCCGCTGCGCGAGCAGGTCGCCGGCCTCGACCGGGCCGCCCGGCGCACCGAGGCGCGCGCGGCCCTCGGTCTGGGTGACGGACCCGTCCTGGTCGTCACCGGCGGCTCGCAGGGCGCCCGGCGCATCAACACCGCCGTCACGGCCGCGGCGCGCGAGTTCGCCGGTGCAGGCGTCCAGGTGCTGCACCTGGCCGGGCCGAAGCTGGCCGACGCGGTGACCGCCGACCTGGGTGCGGATCCGCCCGCCACCCACCACGTCCTGGCGTACGCCGACCGGATGGAGCTGGTCTACGCCGCGGCGGACCTCGTGCTGTGCCGGGCGGGTGCCATGACCTGCGCGGAGCTCGCCGCCGTGGGCCTGCCCGCGATCTACGTCCCCCTGCCCATCGGCAACGGGGAGCAGGCGCTCAACGCCCGCCCCGTCGTCGACGCCGGCGGCGGACTGCTGATCGAGGACGCGGCGCTGGACGCCGCCTGGCTGGTGGCGCACGCGCTCCCGCTGCTGCGGGATGACCGGCGGATCACGGCCATGGGGGAGCGAGCCGCGACACTGGGACACAGGAACGCGGACATCGCGCTCGCCAGGCTCGTGCTGCAGGCGGCGCAGAAGGAGAGGAAAGCAGGATGACGCCCGAGGCGGGCACGCTCGAGCCGGCGGAAGCCGACCCGCAAAGCGACGACCTGGGGACGGTGCACCTGGTCGGCATCGGCGGGGCGGGGATGAGCGGCATCGCCCGTGTCCTGCTCGCCCGCGGCACGACCGTCACCGGCAGCGACATGAAGGACTCGCGGGGCGTCGCCGCCCTCCGCGCGCTCGGCGCCACGGTGCACATCGGGCACGAGGCGGCCAACATCGACGGGGCGGCCACCGTCGTCGTGTCCAGTGCGATCCGCGCGACGAACCCGGAGCTGGCGGAGGCTCAGGCCCGCGGCATCCCCGTCGTCCTGCGCGCGGAGGCCCTCGCGGCCCTGATGCGCGGCCGCCGGGGGGTCGCCGTGGCTGGCACGCACGGCAAGACGACGACCACCTCGATGCTCACGGTCGCGGCGTTCCACTGCGGCGTCGACCCGTCGTTCGCGATCGGTGGCGACCTCAACGAGGCCGGCAGCAACGCCCACCACGGGACGGGGAACCTGTTCATCGTCGAGGCGGACGAGAGCGACGGGTCCTTCCTCGCCTACCGCCCGTACGCCGCCGTGGTCACCAACGTCGAGGCCGACCACCTCGACCACTACGGCGACGCCGCCGCCGTGGACCGCGCGTTCGAGGACTTCGTGTCCACGATCGAGCCCGGCGGCTTCGTCGTCATGTGCGCCGACGACCCGGGTACCGCCCGGCTCGCCACCTGGGCGCGGGCGCAGGGCTGCGACGTGCGCACCTATGGGGTCGCGCCCGACGCCGACCTGCGCCTGGACGCGCTGACCACCGCCGGTGCGACCAGCCGGTACGAGCCGGTGCTGTACGGCCGCCGGCTGCCCGCCGTCGAGCTCCAGGTCGCCGGGCGCCACCTCGCGCTGAACTCGGCCGCCGCCCTGCTGGCCGGCATCGGTCTCGGGCTGCCCGCGACGCAGCTCATCGAGGGACTGGCCGGCTTCACCGGCGTACGCCGGCGGATGGAGCTCAAGGGCATCGCTGCCGGCGTCCGGGTGTACGACGACTACGCCCACCACCCGACCGAGGTCGAGGCCCAGCTCATCGCGGCGCGTGACGTGGCCGGTGGCGGCCGGCTGATCGTGACGTTCCAGCCCCACATGTACAGCCGGACCCTCACCTTCGCGGAGGCCTTCGGCCGCGCGCTGGGGCTGGCCGACGAGGTGATCGTGATGGACGTCTACGGCGCCCGCGAGGACCCGATGCCGGGGGTGACCGGTGCGCTCGTCGCCGGCGCCATCCCGTTGCCGGGGCACCGGGTGGTGTTCGAGCCGTCGTGGTCGGCGGTGCCGGCGCTGCTCGCGGGGCGCGCCCGGCCGGGGGATCTCGTGCTGACCCTTGGCGCCGGTGACGTGACCCAGATCGGCCCGGAGGTGCTGCGCCTGCTCGGTCCCGAGGGGGACGAGGACGCCGCGGTGACGCTGCCGTGACGGCGGCGCCCGCCCGCCCGGGGCGCCCGGTCGTCCAGGCGGCGCCCAGGCTGCAGGCCAGGGCGCAGGCCGAGCGGGCCGCCCGCCGCAAGGGGAGGGCCAGACGTGCCGGGATCGTGTTCGTGGTCGTCGGGCCGTTGCTGCTGATCGGCTGGCTGCTGCTCTTCTCCTCGCTGCTGGGGGTGCGGACGGTCGTCGTCACCGGCACCGACCGGCTCACGCCGGACCAGGTACGCGCCGTCGCCGACGTCCGCACCGGCACCCCGCTGGCGCGGGTCGACACCGGCTCGATCGTCCGCCGGGTGGGCGCGCTGGCGCCGGTGGCTCAGGTGTCGGTCAGCCGCGGCTGGCCCGGCACCCTGCGGGTGCAGGTCGTGGAGCGGACCCCGGTGGCCGCGGTCGTGGACGCACAGGGCGTCGAACTGGTCGACAGCAGCGGTGTGCCGTTCGCCACCGTGCCCGGCGTACCGGCGGGCACGGTCCGGTTGCAGGTCGCGCATCCCGGACCGCGGGATGCCACGACCCGGTCGGCCCTGCAGGTCCTCGACGACCTGCCGGCGACGCTGCGGGCGCGCGTGCGCAGCGTCCAGGCCGCCTCACCGGCCAGCGTGACGCTGGTGCTGCGGGACGGTCGTCAGGTGCTGTGGGGCGGCTCCGGTGACACGGCCGCGAAGGCGCGGGCCACCGAGGTCCTGTTGAGGATGCCGGGCACCGTGTTCGACGTCAGCCGCCCCGGGGTCGTCACCCGCCGCTGAGAGCGTCGCTGAGGGTCCAGGGGGCCCTGACGGGGCACAGAGTCGGCAAGCCCCCCGTCTGTCAGGAGTTGTCGTGCCCGCCCCCGAGTCGCCTCGCCCGCAGCGCGACGACGCGGCGCGCACCACGATGAGCGCGCTGAGCGCCACCGAGGACGTCTTCGAGACCTTCTTCGAGGAGGCGCGGATCGGGCTGGCCCTGGCGGACCTGTCCACCCGGTACGTCCGGGCCAACGCGACGTACGCCGCGATGGTCGGACGGGCACCGGAGGACCTCGTGGGGGAGCCGTTTGCCGACCTGCTGCATCCCGAGGACCGGCGCGACGACGACGTACGGCGTGCCCTGCTGACCGGGACGCGTCGCACGCTGCAGGCCGAACGCCGGCACCTGTCCGCCGACGGAAGCGTCGTCTGGATCCTGCACGGCGTGACGGTGGTCCTGGACGCGGCGGGCAGCCCGGCCTGGTTCGCCCTGAGCGCTCAGGACGTCACCGAACGGCGGCGCGCCGAGCAGGAACTGCGGGACCTCGCCGCGATCCTGTCCGACCGGGTCGTCCGGGATCCGCTGACCGGGCTCGCCAACCGCACCCTGCTCGAGGAGCGGCTGCGCTCGGTGCTCGCCCGGGACCGGCTGACGGGGCAGAGCACGGCGCTGCTGTTCCTCGACCTCGACGGGTTCAAGGCGGTGAACGACCGCCACGGCCACCTGGTCGGCGACGCGGTGCTCTGCGCGGTCGCTGCCCGCCTGGTGACGGCGGTGCGTCCGGCGGACACCGTCGCCCGGCTCGGCGGGGACGAGTTCGTCGTGCTCGTCGAGGATGCGGGGGACGTGGACGTGCAGGGCCTCGCGGAGCGGCTGCGGCAGGCCGTGACCGCACCGACGACCGTGGCCGACCTGACCCTCGAGGTGGGGGTGAGCGTCGGGCTGGCGGTCGGGGTCGCCGGTGCGGTGGAGCCACCGGCGCTGCTCGGGCGCGCCGACCGGGGCATGTACGACGCGAAGCGGGCGGCCCGCCGGGCCGGCGCGGCGCCGCCCTCTCCGGGCGGACATCCGGGCGAGCCGCCGGCCACATCCCGACACGCCGACCGACGCGGTTGACCCGGCGGACGCCGCCGCCGTAACGTCCCGACCTACTCCACAGGTTGACATAACTGTAAGCGTCTACTTGAGAGTGAGGGTCTCGGATCAGCCGATCCGGGCCCGGCCGGGTCACCGGTGGTGCCTTCCCCGCACCACCGGCCCGGCTCGACCGCAGGACCCCGTTCGACCCGCAGGCCCCGTCCTTCCGCACGACCCGTCCCCGGTGCTTCCCCCGCGCCCACCACCGTGCCGGCTGTCCGCAGCCGGTACCGCCGAACGCACACGAGAGGTCCCCGAGACCGTGGCAGCTCCGCAGAACTACCTCGCCGTCATCAAGGTGGTCGGCATCGGAGGTGGCGGCGTCAACGCCGTCAACCGGATGATCGAGGTGGGGCTCAAGGGTGTCGAGTTCATCGCCATCAACACCGACGCCCAGGCGCTGCTGATGAGCGACGCCGACGTGAAGCTCGACATCGGCCGCGAGCTCACCCGCGGCCTCGGCGCCGGCGCGGCCCCCGACGTCGGCCGGCAGGCCGCCGAGGACCACCGCGACGAGATCGAGGAGGTCCTCAAGGGCGCCGACATGGTCTTCGTCACCGCAGGCGAGGGTGGCGGCACCGGCACGGGCGGGGCGCCTGTCGTGGCGCAGGTCGCCCGCGGCCTCGGGGCGCTGACCATCGGCGTCGTCACCCGGCCGTTCACGTTCGAGGGCCGCCGGCGCGCGACGCAGGCGGAGGAGGGCATCGAGGGCCTGCGCGCCCAGGTGGACACCCTCATCGTCATCCCGAACGACCGGCTGCTGTCGATCAGCGACCGCCAGGTCAGCGTCATGGACGCCTTCAAGAGCGCGGACCAGGTGCTGCTGTCCGGCGTCTCCGGGATCACCGACCTCATCACCACGCCCGGCCTCATCAACCTGGACTTCGCCGACGTCAAGTCGGTCATGAGCGGCGCCGGCAGCGCCCTCATGGGCATCGGCTCCGCCCGCGGGGACGAGCGCGCCGTGCAGGCGGCGGAGATGGCCATCGCGAGCCCGCTGCTCGAGGCCAGCATGGACGGTGCGCACGGTGTGCTGCTCTCGATCTCCGGCGGCTCCGACCTGGGTCTGTTCGAGATCAACGAGGCGGCCCAGCTCGTCGCGGACGCGGCGCACCCGGACGCGAACATCATCTTCGGTGCCGTCATCGACGACGCGCTCGGCGACGAGGTGCGGGTGACGGTGATCGCGGCCGGTTTCGACGCGGGTGCGCCGACGCCGGTGCGCCGGGTCGAGACGCGCCGTCCGGCCGAGCCGGCACCGGCCCCCGCGCCGCAGCAGGCC
>JAOPWV010000209.1 GCA_025965475.1 Frankiales bacterium
AAGGACGTCCACCCGGTCACCGGCACGGAGCAGCGCGGCCGCGGCCGCGTCGGCCAGGCGCACGGGGACCGCCAGCAGCCCGGCCTCCTCGCGGCCCAGCAGACGGGCACCGGCGAGCCGGACGTCCGTCAGGGGCTCGCCGCGGCGGACCGGTGCGGCCAGCAACCGGCCGACGGCCTGGCTCTCGTCGGCGATCGCCCCCGAGGGCACAGCGGCCCGGGGGAGGGCGGTCCCGACCAGATCGCCCGCCCCCAGCTCCGCGCCTGCCGGCAGGTCGCGCGCGACCGTGAGGACGATGACATCGGCCTCCGCGGACGGCGCGAGCACCCCGAGTCCGGAGGCGACGGCGGCTGCGGCCAGGCCGGCCGCGAGCAGGGTGCGGTGCCGCATGACCGCCTTGCGCAGGTCGGTGCGCGACAGCCCGCGGCCCGTCACGGCAGGGTCAGGGGGACGTCGATCCCCTCGAGCGTGGAGCCGCACGGGCAGGTCCGCTCGGCCGGCAGGGCGGCCACCACGTCGTAGAGCAGTGTGCGGAGGCGCCCCGTGTTGTCGGCGAAGACGCGGAAGACCTCCTC
The DNA here is from genome assembly GCA_025965475.1 of Frankiales bacterium. Lineage (GTDB taxonomy): Bacteria > Actinomycetota > Actinomycetes > Mycobacteriales > SCTD01 > RYN-124. The sequence continues at coordinate 576 of JAOPWV010000209.1, forward strand.
CTGCGTGACCGCCTCGCCGCCCTCGACCCCCGCGTCGAGGTCGGTCACCAGTGCGATCGCGGTGTAGCAGAGCGCCAGCTCGCGGGCCAGGGCCGCCTCAGGATGTCCCGTCATGCCGACGATCGACCAGCCCTGCGCGGCGTACCACTGCGACTCGGCCCGGGTGGAGAACCTCGGCCCCTCGACGACGACCATGGTCCCGCGGTCGGTGAGCGGCCAGCCGGCTCCCGTGGCCGTGGCGGCGGCCACGGCGCGGCCGATGGGGCAGTACGGGTCGGCGAACGAGACGTGCACCGCGCCGGTGTCGTGGAAGGTCTGCACCCGGCCGCTGGTCCGGTCCACCAACTGGTCCGGGACCACGAGGGAGCCGGGGCCGAGCTCGGGGCGCAGGCCACCCACCGCGCACGGCGCGAGCACCTGGCGCACGCCGAGGCTGCGCAGGGCCCAGAGGTTGGCCCGGTAGGGGATCCGGTGGGGTGGGAAACGGTGGTCGCGGCCGTGCCTCGGCAGGAACGCGACGGACCGGCCGCCCACCTCGCCGACGACGATCCGGTCGCTGGGCGGCCCGTACGGCGTCTCGACATCGACCTCGCGGGCCCCGTCGAGGAACGCGTAGAAGCCCGAACCGCCGATCACGCCGATCTCGGCCCGTGGGCCGTCCCCGCCCGCCACGCGTACGTCCGTCATCTGTCCCTGCACCTCCGGCTCGACCGCCGCCGACACTAGGGCGCAGGTCGGACCTCGGCGCGCCGGGACCCACAGGGCCGGCGGGCGTCCACAGCGTCAGGCGGTCTTGGCCGCCGGTGTGCTGCTCGTGCTGCTGGAACTCGAGGACGTCGAGGACGTGGAGGACGTCGAGGCGGCGCTGTCGCTCTTGGCCGGCGCGTCCGCGCTGCTCTTGCTGTCGGACTTCGCGTCGCCGGTGGAGCCCGAGGAGGCCCCGCTCGACGAGCTGCGGCTGTCGGTCTTGTAGAAGCCCGATCCCTTGAAGACGACGCCGACGGGGGAGAACACCTTGCGCAGCGCACCGCCGCATGCCGGGCACTCGGACAGTGCCGGATCGGTGAAGGACTGCACGGCCTCGAGTCGCTCGCCGCACGCGGTACAGGCGTACTCGTACGTCGGCACGGATCATCTCCTTGGCACTCACGGATGGTGAGTGCCAATTGTGCGTCACGGCGGACGTGCACGTCCACCCGCGCGCCTGTCGGCGACCGCGAGGAGTGCCAGGAGGGGGGCGACAGGCCCTCGTGCGCAGGGCGCGCGGCCGCAGGTGCGGGGACATCGGGGGACATCGGCGGGACATCGTGAACAGGGTCCGTGGCGAAGAGCGCGTGGCCCGGCGCCGGGTGACTTCTCCGCGCGGACGGCCCTGGCCAGGAGCTGACGGCTGCCCGGCGCGGTCTGGAAGCTCAAGGGCAAGCACGACAGCGGACGCATCGACGTGGAGTTCGAGGTGGACAGCAACGTCCGGGCAGGCCTGGGCGGTGCGGATCACGGACGACGGTGCCGTGGTCGTAGTGGCAACACGGTCACCCAGTGGCCGAGCGGCTCGTTCTCGGTCCACCGGTACCTCCCCGGCCGGGCCGGCGCCGACAACCTCGTCGCCACCGCGAACCGGGGTAGCGCGACCTGCTCCGGCCGGTTGAGCGTCTGAGCTGGCGCGGCGTACTCGCGCGCGAAGCTCCGGCGGCAGAACCGGGGCCCGTCCGCTGGCCGTCACGTCGTCGTGACCGACGTCGTCCGCCGGCATCGGCGGCGTGATCGGGCCGGTCACACGGCGGTCACACGCCGGTCGCGCCGTCGATGCGTTCCCGGATGAGGTCGGCGTGGCCGGCATGGCGGGCGTACTCGGCGATCATGTGGTTGTAGATCCAGCGCAAGGCGACCTGTCCGCCCATGAACGGACTGGTCTCCTCCAGGTCGCGCGCGGAGCAGTTGACCCGGGCCCGGGCGATCTCGCCCTCCCACGCGGCCCGGGCCATGTCCCCGGTGCTGTCGTCGGTGAGATCGAACCCGCCGTCGGGCCCGGCGGGGTCGCCGGCCGGTCCGTAGATCGGTGGGACCGGCTCGCCCAGCAGGACGCGGCGGAACCAGTTCCGCTCGACCTCCGCCATGTGCTGGATGAGCCCGAGAAGCGTCAGGCCCGACGGGGGCGCCGAGGCGGTCCGTAGCTGCTCCTCGGTGAGTCCGTCGCACTTGATGGCCAGCGTGGCCCGGTAGAAGTCGAGCCAACTCTCCAGCGAGGCACGCTCATCGGCCTGGAGCGGGGGCATCGTGCGGTCGGTCGTCGTCATGACCGGGATGGTCTCAGTCGCCGTCCGGTTCCTGACGGGTGCCCGGCCTCGTTCGGCCGGGCCACCTCCCAGGTGTCGGGAACTCAGGTGCGGCAGTCTCTGACGTTGCCCGGGCCGAGCTGGCCGCGTCGCAGCCACGCCACGGACGACGTCCAGGCCCGGACGACGCGGGTGCGCAGGGCCGGCGGTCTGCAGCAGGTGGCGAGCCGCCCGAGCCTGTCTCGCGCCGCATCGGCCTGCAGTTCCCGGGCGCGTTGCGCGGCCAGCGCACCGGAGGTGTCTGTCTCGAGGTACATCGGGCCGTGTCCTTTCTCGTCAGGGGGTCCGTGGGTCAGCAGCAGCTGGTGGTAGCGGCCGGTTCGCGGGTCGCCTCGGCGGTGCCGCAGCAGACGTCCGCCCCGCTGGTGTCGGCGCCGCCCCCGGCCAGGGTCTTCGGGCTGACGCCGAACGTGTCACTGTCGGCGAGGACGGTGTAGACCTCCCAGCGCTCCCCGGCGGGCCCGGTGACCCAGACCTTGTCCTGGGTGGCGAAGCAGCAGGTGGTGCCGATCTCCTCGTCGGTGAACAGGCCCTCGCCGGTCAGCCGGGCGATCTCGCTGCGTACCTGCTCGGACGACTCCACCTCGACGCCGAGGTGGTTGAGGGTGCCGCCCTTGCCGGGGTTCTCCAGCAGCACGAGCTTGAGGGCCGGCTCGGTGATGGCGAAGTTCGCGTAGCCATGCTTGCGCTTGGCCGGCTCGGCCCCGAACAGCTTGGCGTAGAAGGTGACGGCCTCGTCGAGGTCGTCGACGTTGAGGGCGAGCTGGACGCGCGACATGACATCCTCCGGATCGTGGGGCGTACCATCGACCGATGTCGATAGATCCGACTGTACGGCCCCATCGATGATTGTCAATGTTCTTGCGGGAGGTTGTCGTGGCGGTACGTGAACTGCCGGTGCTCGAGCAGCCCGAGGCGGCGATGTGCTGCGCGCCGATCCAGGCGGAGACCCTTGCCGCGGCGGATGCCCGGACCCTGGCGAGGGGCTTCGCGGCGCTCGGGGACCCGGTCCGGCTGCAGCTGCTCAGCCTGCTGGCCACCAGCGGCGAAGGAGCGGTCTGCGTGTGTGACCTGGTCGAGCCGGTCGGCAAGAGCCAGCCGACGGTGTCCCACCACCTGAAGATCCTGCGCGCGGCGGGGCTGGTGACCAGCGAGCGGCGCGGCACGAACAACTGGTACGCCGCGGTGCCCGCCGCCCTGGCCGCGCTCCGCGAGGCGTTGCGCTCCGCATGACCGCCCAGGTCGGCGCCGCCGTGACGCTGCGCGGGATGAAGCCTCGGAGATGCGTGGGCTCGTCGCACGCGCCGAGGAGGCCGGACCGTGGTCCCTGCAGGCCGGCATCTCCCCCGAGAATGCCGCTCACTCGCCCTGTACGCGGCATGCGGCTTCCGGTCGTCGGCCCGTGCGAGCGGATCGGCCGCATGACCCACGGGCCGCACGCCGGCCGGTGGCGTGACGTACTGCTGCTCGAGCGCCGCTCGACCGCGGTAGGCGACTGAGCACACCCGACGCCGGTTGACGGGTGTCGATGGCAGGCCTAGAAGAGGGGAGTGGAGCTCCCGGGTCGGCCCGGTCGGGACCGTGTCGCGCTGGTGGCCGCGCTGCTCGGGCCGCTGGTCCTGTGCGCCCTGCTCGCTGTGTTCCGAGGTCGCTTCGCCAACACCCACGGGGCGCTCCTGCTGGTGCTGGTGATCGTCGCCGTCGCCGCGAACGGCAACCGGGTCGCGGGGGCCGTTGCCGCGCTCTCGGCCGGTGTCTGGTTCGACGTGTTCCTCACCCGCCCCTACGAGCGGCTGTCCATCGCCAGTCGCACGGACGTCGAGACGACGGTGCTGCTGCTGGTCGTCGGGATCGCCGTCACCGAGCTGGCCGTGTGGGGCCGGCGGCAGCACGGGCTGGCCAGCCGGGACGCCGGCTACCTCGCCGGCATCTACGCCGCGGCGGAGGTCGGCGTGTCGGGTGACTCGCCCGACGCGCTGATCGCCGCGGTCTCGGACCAGCTGGTCCGGGCCCTCGGGCTGACGCGCTGTCGCTTCGAGTACCGCACCGGGCTCGACGTGCCCCGGCTGCGGCACGACGGACAGGTGGTCTCCGGCAACACGGTCGTCGACGTGAGCCGGCAGGGCCTGCCGCGGTCGGATGAGATCGAGCTGCTCGTCGAGGGCGGCGGCCGGTTCTGGGGACGGTTCCTGCTCCGCGCCGGGCCCGATGCCCATCCGTCGCTGGCCCAACGCCTCGTCGCGGTCGCCCTGGCCGACCAGGTCGGCGCGGCCCTGAGCGGGTACGCGCTGCGGCACTCCTGACGGAAGGCCGTCTCAGCGGCGGCCGCGCGGCGGCAGATGCCGGAACCGCAGCCCCGCCACCGGGTCGGGCAGCGGTCCGGTCGCGCCGTCGCGGAGCCAGTCGGCCAGCGCCGTGGTGGGCCGCTCGCCGAGGAGCCCGCCGAGCCAGGTGTCGCGATCCGCCGGGCGTCCGCTGGCTCCGCGCAGGACGACGACGTTGCTGCGCTCGCACTCGTCCAGGCAGTCCACGACCCGCAGCTCGACGTCCGGGTGGTCGCGTACGGCGTCGGCGAGGACCTCCTCCTGGGCGTCGTGGTCCACCCGGGGGTGCTTGCCCGGGGTCCCGCAGCAGCAGCCGCGGCAGAGCAGCACGGTCAGCTGCGGGGGGAGAGCGGCGCGGCCGCGGCTCACCGCCCCATCCCGTCGCCCAGAGGGCGGCACTCCCAGGTTGCGTGGTGCGGCGTCACTTGATCAGGCTGACCCCGCGGGCGATCACCAGGATCGAGGTGAGCAGCGCCGCGATCGACTCGACGCTCATCAGCATCTTGGCGCGGGAGGTCAGGGGCATCGTGTCCGTGGGGCTGAATGCGGTGGAGTTCGTGACCGACACGTAGAGGTAGTCGACGAGCGTGGGTACCCAGTCCGAGCTCTTGCTCGACGTGGTCGCCACCTCGGAGACCGCGTCGTGGTTCTCGTCCTGGGAGAAGCGGAAGTCGGCCGGCGGCAGGTCCTTGCGGGCCCGCTGCGTGCGTTCCACCGGCCCGCCGCGATCCAGCTCCCAGAAGGCCAGCCCGAACACGATGATGTTCGTGAGCCAGATCTGCAGCGACGCGAGCAGCAGCGCCTTCCCGTCGTCCACCTTGCTGGCCACGAGCGCGTTGACCAGGAAGCCGAGCGAGACGAGGTTGGCCAGCGCGATGACGAGGACGAGGCCGAGGCTGAGCAGGCGCGACAAGCGGGTCTGCTTCGTGAACCGGCGCGGGTTGATGGCGATGAGTGGCAACAGCAGCAGCAGTTCCAGTGCCGGTACGAGGTAGCGCGGCCCGGCCATCAAGCTGCTCGGCAGTCCGGCGTAGAGGCCGATGCCGACGAGGACGGCGAGGGCGGCGGGCAGTCGTGCTTCGCCTCGGCGTGCGGCCTGCGCTGTCTTTGCGGTCAAGGGTCCTCACAGAGAGGTGCGGCGGCGGAACGGACAGCGCACGCTAGGGCAGGCCGGGGGTGGAGCGTCACCGGTACGTCGCCGGCGCGAGATCCCGGTACCGACGCGGTGTCCGGTTCATCATGTCTTGTACGGCTCTCGGGCGAGCCGTCCCGGCTGGATATGCGTCCTGGCCCGCCAACAGCGCGCGCCGATGCGATTGCCGTGTGTTGGGGGGTCCCGTCCTGGGCAAGATCACGCCGACCGCCAGAGAGGCGGCTTCAAGGACGGAGTCATCAACCATGGTCGTGCTCGGGCTCATCCTGCTGCTTATCGGGCTCCTGGCGGGGATCAACATCCTGTTCGTCATCGGCATCGTGCTGATCATCGTCGGGCTTGTCCTCAACTTCGTTCCGATCGGCGGCACCCGTCGCCGTTACTACTAGCGCGGCTGCCTAGCAGCGCCGACCGGCCGCGGGATGTCCTCCCGCGGCCGTCGGCGTGCCGCGTGGCCGGCTCGTCAGGGGAGTGCGTCAGTAGCGGCTGTCAGCAGCCGTACTGAAGGTCAGGGGCTCGTCCTCCACGCCGGGAACTGCACCATCCCGGGCGCCGTAGGTCAGGCCGGTACCGCGACGTCGACGCGGCCGGTGCGTACGTCGTAGACACAGCCCGTCACCGCGAGGTCGGACGGCAGGTACGGCGAGCTGCGGATCTTCTGCACATCCCCGACCAGCGTCTCCAACTGGTTGTCGATCGTGCGGAAGTCCAGGCTGCGCGTGTCGACGCCCCGCTTGAGGATCTCCGCGTGCACCTCGTCGTCGGTGACCTTCGTCATCCGGCAGTCCGTGTGCGCCAGGACCATCACCCGCGACACGTCGAGCAGGTGCACCGCCAGGACCAGCGTGCGCAGGACGTCGTCGGTCACGCGGGCACCGGCGTTGCGGAGGAACTTCGCGTCACCCGGCGAGAGGCCGAGCGCCCGCAGCGGCTCGATGCGCGAGTCCATGCAGGCGACGACGGCCAGACCACGGGCGGCCTTGCCCGGTCGGCCGTCGTAGGTGAACTGCTGCGCGTACTCGGCGTTGGCGGCGAGAACATCGTCGAAGGGGCCCATGTCCCTCATCCCATCAGGTCGTCGCCGAGGGCAGCAACAGGAGTCCGTCCGACGGCGTCGCGACCGCCCGGACAGCTACGTCGTGCGGCTCGCCCGGCAGCGTCTCGGCCTGCTCGCCGTCGTACAGCAACGCGATCGTCAGGCCGGTGACCCGCGGCAGCGCTCGGTCGTAGGAGCCGCCGCCGCGGCCGAGCCGGTTGCCGTTGCGGTCGACGGCCAGGGCCGGGACGAGCACCACGTCACAGGTGCTGATGGCGTCCACCCCGAGGCGAGGGCCGGCCGGCTCGAGCAGACCCTTGCGGGCCGGCTGCAGGTCGTCGCGGTGCAGCGCCCAGTCGAGGTCGCCGTGCGGCAGCAGGACCGGGAGCAGGACCTCCCGGCACACGGCGAACAGCGGGGCGGTCGGCGGCTCGGTGCCGACGGCGGCGTAGCAGGCGACCCGGTCGGCACCGGCGAGGATGTCGCCCAGGACGGAGGCCAGCGCCTCCCCGGCGGCCGCCCGTTCCGCGCTGGACATCGCGGAGCGGCGGCGCAGGGCGTCCTGGCGCAACCGGTCCTTGTCGTCCACCGTGCGAGCATCGCAGGGACACCCTGATACCTGGAGAAGCAGGCCACATGACGTTGCGGACACGCCTGACGGCGGCGTTCGTCCTCGTCGTACTCGTGCCGCTGCTCGTCGGCGGGCTGGTCGTCCTCCGCGCGCTCCCCGCCTCCACGGCCGCGCGGCAGGCGGAGACCGTCACGACGAGCGCGCGCCTGGTGGCCACGGTGCTGGCCGGCTACTGCGACCGGGCGCGGGCCACCGCGGAGGCGGCGGCGCGCGCGACCGCCGGCACTCCCGGCCCGGCGACCCGGCGGGTGGTCCGGGAACTCGTGTCCAGCGGCCTGGCCGACGGCGTCCGGGTCGTGTCCCGCGAGGGCGCGACCATCGCCCTCGCCGGCCGGGCGCCGGCGATCAGCGAGGTGGTCGACTGTTCCCGCGGCGTGGCCGGGAGTACGCCGCACCTCGCGTCGGTCGTCCGGTTGACGACCAGCGCCGGCCAGCCCGCCGGCACCGCCATCGCCTCGTTCGTCGTCGACGACGCCTTCGCCGCGCGGCTGCGGGGGGCGGTGGGCCACGGTCAGGTCGCGCTGCTGGCCGCCGAGCGGGTCCTCGCCCGCAGTGGCCCGCTGCCTGACGCACTCGTCCGCTCGACGCTGCGCAGCCAGGCTCAGGTCGACACCATCGCCGGGCAGGTGGGCATGCTGGCCCCGTCGCGGCCGGGTCAGCCGTACGCCGTCCTCGTCGCGTTGCCCGCGGCGCGCGCTCCCGGCCTGCTGCTGGTCACGCTCGTCGTCATCGGCGGCGCCGTCCTGCTCGCGGCGCTGATCGCCTGGCTGCTCGCGCGCCTCACGACCCAGCCGCTCGAGGATCTCGGGGACGCGGCCGCCCGGGTGGCCGCCGGCGACCTCGACACGACGATCGAGGTGCGTTCCCGCGACGAGGTCGGGCGGCTGGCGACGGCGTTCAACGGCATGACGGAGGAGCTGCGCAGGTACGTCGGGGCGCTCGAGGCCAGCCGTGACGAGCTCCAGGCCGGGCTGGCCCGGCTCGGCGACACGCTCTCGAGTACGCACGACCTGGACCGGATGCTCGCCGTCGTGCTCGAGACCGCGATGGCCTCCACGGGTGCGCAGGCGGGGATGGTCCTGCTTCTCGGCCCGGACCGGGACGAGCTGGTGCTGTCGGTGGCCCGCGGGATGCAGGAGCGAGGCGTCCCCGAAGACCTGCGCGTGGCGCTCGGCGTCGGGATCTCGGGCCGGGTCGCGCAGACCGGCGAAGCGGTCCTCGGCCAGGCCGGTGACGGTCCGGGTCAGCTGCGGCCCGGCCCCGACGAGCCGAACCGGGGCAGCGTCATCGCCGTACCGCTCATGGGCTCCGGCACGGTCGTCGGCGTGCTCGACCTCTACGACCGGCGCGACGCCGACGGGTTCGACGAGCGCGATCTGGCAACCATCCGCACCTTCGCGAGCCAGGCGACCGTCGCTGTCGACAACGTGCTCCTCCACGAGGAGGCGCAGCGGCTGTCCGTGACGGACGGCCTCACCGGGCTGTGGAACTACCGCTACTTCACGATGACCGTCGCCAAGGAGATCGAGCGGTCCAGCCGGTTCGGCCGGCCCCTGGCGCTGCTCATGCTCGACCTCGATCATTTCAAGAAGGTCAACGACACGCTCGGCCACCAGCGCGGGGACGCCGTCCTCGTCGAACTGGCGGCGCGGGTGCGGGCCGAGGTGCGCGACGTCGACACCGTGGCCCGGTACGGCGGCGAGGAGGTCGTCGTGATCCTTCCCGAGACCGACGCGGCCGGCGCGGCCCAGGCGGCCGAGCGGATCTGCGAGGCGGTCCGGCGAGACGCCTTCGGCGAGCCCGGCCAGGTGCCGGTCGAGGTCACGGTGTCCGTCGGTGCGGCGGTCTTCCCGGCGCACGGCGGCGACGCGGCAGATCTCCTGCGCTGCGCGGACGAGGCGCTCTACGAGGCCAAGCGGACCGGACGGGACACGTGGCGGGTGGCCACTCCGTCCACGTCGGCCGCGACGGGGGTACCCCCCGCGTCCTAAGATCTGTGAATGGCAGTCAAGAAAGCAGTGATCCCGGCCGCAGGCTTGGGCACCCGATTCCTGCCGGCTACCAAGGCGTCCCCCAAGGAAATGTTGCCGGTCGTCGACAAACCGGCCATCCAGTACGTCGTCGAGGAGGCCGTCCGGGCCGGCCTCGAGGACATCCTCATGGTCACCGGGCGCAACAAGCGCCCTCTCGAGGATCACTTCGACCGGGCCGTCGAGCTCGAGCAGTCCCTCGAGGCAAAAGGCGACGAGAACAAGCTGGCCCTGGTCCAGGAGCCGAGCGACCTCGCGACCATCCACTACGTGCGCCAGGGCGACCCCAGGGGGCTCGGGCACGCCGTGCTCACGGCTGCCGACCACGTCGGCCAGCAGCCCTTCGCGGTGCTCCTCGGCGACGACCTCATCGACTTCCGCGACACCCTGCTCGAGCAGATGATCGCGGTCCAGGAGCGCGAGGGCGGCAGCGTCGTCGCCCTCATGGAGGTGCCCGCCGACCAGATCTCCCTGTACGGCGCCGCCGCCGTCGAGTCTTCCGACGGCGACGTCGTACGGATCACCGGGCTGGTCGAGAAGCCCGCCGTCGAGGACGCGCCGAGCAATCTCGCGATCATCGGCCGCTACGTCCTGTCGCCGACCGTGTTCGACGTCCTACGCCGCACGCCGCCCGGTCGGGGCGGTGAGATCCAGCTGACCGACGCCATCTCCGAACTCATCGACACCGAACCCGTGCATGGCGTGGTGTTCCGCGGCCGTCGCTACGACACCGGCGACCGGCTCGACTACCTCAAGGCCGTGGTGCGGCTCGCCGCCGACCGGGAGGACCTCGGCCCGCCACTGCTCGACTGGCTGCGTGAGTGGTTGCCCACCCGATGAGGACCGTCGCCGACCAGCTGGCTTCGGTCCTGGCCGTCGTCCGGCCCCTCGCTCCCATCGAGCTCGGCATCCTCGACGCGCACGGCTGCGTGCTGACCGAGGACGTGGTGGCGCCCGCGCCGCTGCCCGGGTTCGACAACAGCGCGATGGACGGTTACGCCGTGCGTACGGCGGACCTGACGGACATCCCCGTCATCCTGCCCGTCGTCGGCGATGTCGCTGCCGGACCCGCCTCGCCGCTGCGGGTGCAACCCGGTCTGTGCGTCCGCATCATGACCGGCGCGATGATGCCCGCCGGGGCCGACGCGGTCGTGCCGGTGGAGTGGACCGACGGCGGCGTGGCCAAGGTCCGCATCGACCAGCGGCCCGACCCCGGGGCGTACATCCGCCGGGCGGGCGAGGACGTCGCACTCGGTGAGGTCGTCCTCACCGCGGGAACCCACCTCGGGGCGGCCCAGCTCGGCCTGGCCGCCGCCGTCGGCCGCTCCCGTGTCGTCGTCCGCCCCCGGCCGCGCGTCGTGGTGCTGTCGACCGGCAGCGAGCTGGTCGAGCCGGGTGACCCCATCGGCCCCGGGCAGATCCGGGACAGCAACAGCTTCGCCCTGACCGCGGCGGCCGTCGAGGCGGGCGCGATCGGGTACCGGGTCGGCATCGTCCCCGACGACCCACGCCGGCTTGCCGACACCCTCGAGGACCAGCTGGTCCGCGCCGACGTCATCGTCACCAGCGGCGGCGTGTCCGTCGGTGCCTACGACGTGGTCAAGGAGGTGCTGTCCCGGCTGGGCACCGTCCGGTTCGACAAGGTCGCGATGCAGCCCGGGATGCCGCAGGGCTTCGGGACCATCGGACCCGACGCGATCCCGGTGTTCGGCCTGCCGGGCAACCCGGTCAGCTCCCTGGTGTCGTTCGAGATGTTCGTGCGGCCCGCGATCCGCACGATGCTCGGCGCCGAGCCGATCGAGCGCCCGCGCGTCCAGGCGCTGGCCGACGAGCCGCTCACGTCCTCGCTGGGCAAGCGGTCGTTCCTGCGGGTGCACCTCGGCGTCCGGGAAGGGGCGTACCGGGTGACTCCGGTCTCCGGTGCGGGTTCGCACCTGCTCGCGGGGATGTCGCGGGCGAACGCGCTCGCCGTCGTGCCCGAGGACGTCGTACGGATCGAGGCCGGGCAGCCGGTCGAGGTGATCGTGCTCGAGCGGAGGGGCTCATGACCTTCAGCCACGTCGACGAGACCGGCGCGGCGCGGATGGTCGACGTCGCCAACAAGGAGGTCACCGTCCGCACCGCGACCGCGACCGGGCGGGTCGACCTGTCGGCCGAGGTCGTCGCGCTGCTTCGCGGTGTGGGCATGCCGAAGGGCGACGTGCTCGCCGTGGCGCGGATCGCCGGGATCATGGCGGCCAAGCGCACGCCCGACCTGGTGCCCCTGTGCCACCCGATCGCCGTGCACGGCGTGACGGTCGACCTGAATGTCGACGACGCCGGAGTGGCCGTGTCCGCGACGGTGCGTACGGCGGACCGCACGGGGGTCGAGATGGAGGCGCTCACCTCGGTGACCGTCGCCTGCCTGACCGTCATCGACATGACCAAGGCCGTCGACCCGCGCGGCGTCATCCGCGACGTGCAGGTCGAGACCAAGACCGGGGGCAAGACCGGTTCATGGCAGCGGTAGCCGGGCTGCCGCCGGGCGCCCGGGCCGCGGTGATCACCGTGTCGGACCGTTCCCACAGCGGGCTGCGGCCCGACACCGGCGGCCCGCTGCTCGCCTCGTTGCTGGCGGAGCTCGGTTTCGAGACGGCCGAGGTCGTCGTGGTCCCGGACGAGGTCGAGGCGGTGCAGGCGGCGATACGCGCGGCGGTGGCCCGCGGTGACGAGGTCGTGGTGACGACCGGTGGCACCGGTTTCGCCCCCCGCGACGTGACGCCCGAGGCGGTCCGGCCGCTGCTGGACCGCGAGGCGCCCGGCATCGCCGAGGCCCTGCGACAGTACGGGCGCGACGAGGTGCCCACGACGATCCTGTCGCGCGCCGTCGCCGGCACCATCGGCGCGACGTTCGTGGTCACGCTCCCTGGCTCCCCGGGTGGCGTCCGGGACGGCGTCCAGGTGCTCGCGCCCGTCGTCGGTCACCTGGTGGCTCAGCTGCGCGGCGGAGACCACTAGCCCGACCGTCCCGTCGCGGGCGCGCCGCCCGACCCGAGCCGCCCGACCTGGTCATCCGGCCGTACACCCGTACACCCACACACCCGCACACCTGCACGCCGGCGCGCAATCCCCGCACGCCTGCCCCACGGCCGGCCGGGAGTACGGCTTCCACCCGCAGCGGGCCGTCGTCGCGGTCCCCGCGCCGACCCGAGGTGGATGCCTCCGCTCCCGGCAGCCCCCGGCGAGCGGATCCGCCGGGGCGCCCCGGCGAGCCCTTCAGCAGGCCGCGCGGATCCGGTGCGCCTCCGTCTGTCGGGCTTCGAGTTATTCGACAAATATCATTTCACATTCGTCGAACGACATATGTGAATTGATGTAAGTCGAATACAAAAAAGGTTCGTCAGACTGTATGCACCTAGCTTCTGTGGTGCTAATTTGCTTTCTGTCAGGCACTTTTGTTGCCGCGCCGAAAACACCCACGGCGCGGGTCCGGTGCCGTTCCTTCGTCCTGCGACGCAGTCACCTCCCAGGAAAGCGGCCATGGAAGCGAGTCACGCACAGCAGGCGGACCTGGCCCCCTCAGGGCCGGCGTCGGTCTCCGAGGTGGAGGACATGCTGCGCGCCGTCTCCTACCTGCCGGACCGCGGTCTGGCCACGGCGCTGTTCCTGTCGCTGCGCACCGGCAAACCGTTGCTCCTCGAAGGTGAGGCCGGCGTCGGAAAGACGGAGGCGGCGAAGGCCGTGTCCACGGCGCTGGGGGCCCGCCTCATCCGGCTGCAGTGCTACGAGGGCCTCGACGTCAGCCACGCCGTGTACGACTGGAACTACACCCGCCAGCTCCTGCACATCCGCAGGGCGCACGACCGCGCGGTCGGCGAGGACGAGCTGTTCGGGGAGAAGTTCCTCATCCGCCGCCCGCTGCTGGAGGCGATTTCCTCCCCCGAGCCCGTCGTACTGCTCATCGACGAGATCGACAGGGCGGACGACGAGTTCGAGGCGTTCCTGCTCGAACTCCTCTCGGACTTCCAGGTGACGATTCCCGAGCTCGGCACGATCTCGGCCGTCACCCGGCCCACTGTCCTTCTCACGTCGAACCGCACGCGGGACCTGCACGACGCCCTCAAGCGGCGCTGCCTGTACCACTGGATCGGCCACCCGACGCTCGAGCGCGAGATCGAGGTCGTCATGCTGCGCGTGCCGCAGATCTCGGCGCGGCTCGCCGGCCAGGCTGCCGAGTTCGTGCGCGGACTGCGGCAGGTCGACCTGGCCAAGCCGCCCGGTGTCGCGGAGACGATCGACTGGGCCGTCGCGCTCGCCGCCCTCGGCGCGCAGGAGCTCGACCCCGAGATCGTGGAGGCGACTCTCGGTGCGGTCGTGAAGTACCACGAGGACGTCGAGCTGGTCCGCGACACGCACCTGGTGCGGCTGGTGGACCAGGCCCGTGCCGCCCGCTGAGGCCCTGGCGGCCCACCTCGTCACTTTCGCCCGGGTGCTGCGTGAAGGTGGCATCGAGACCGGCCCGGGGCGGGTCGTCGACGCGCTCCGTGGGTTGGACTGCGTCGACCTGACCCAGCGGGAAGACGTCTACTGGACGCTGCGACAGACCCTCGTCTCCCGCGTCGAGGACCTCGGTCCGTTCGACCGCGCCTTTGCGGTCTGGTTCGACCGGGCCGAGGTACCTGGACGGGACTGTCCGGAGGACAGCGACGAGGTCGAACTCGTTGCGGCCAACGCGCAGCTGGCGGCCGAGGGCGGTGACGAGGACGACGACGAGACCGGCAGTGCCGGCTGGAGCGCCGACGAACTCTTGCGCCGCAAGGACTTCGCGGCGATGTCGCCGGAGGAGTTCGCCCGCGCCCGGGTGCTGATGACGGCAGCGCGGGCCTGCCGCCCGATGCGACGGTCCCGTCGGCTGAGCAGTCACCACCGCGGCCCCGAGCTCGACATCCGGGCAATGCTGCGGTCAGCGCTCGACACCGACGGTGAGGTGGTCGGGCGGCGCTTCCGCCGGCGCCAGGTGGTGCCCCGCCGGATCGTCTTCCTCTGCGACGTGTCGGGCTCGATGGAGATCTACGCCCGTGCGCTGCTGCTGTTCGCCTATGCGGTAGCCGGCGCCGGCCGTGACGTGGAGACGTTCACCTTCGGCACCAGGCTGACCCGGTTGACGCGGGATCTGCGGTCCCGCGACCCGGAGCGGGCACTCGCCGCGACCACCGCCCGCATTCCGGACTGGTCCGGGGGCACACGGATCGGCCTGTCCCTCAAGGCTTTCAACGACGAATGGGGCCGGCGGGCGACCACCCGGGGCGCGGTCGTGGTGATCATCTCGGACGGTTGGGAGCGCGACGACCCCGGGCTCGTGAGCCGGGAGATGCACCGGCTGGCCCGCACGGCGTACGCCGTCATCTGGGTGAACCCGCTCAAGGGGAACCCGGACTACGAGCCCCTCGCCGGCGGGATGCGCGCGGCGCTCCCGTCGGTCGACAGGTTCCTGTCGGGCCACAACCTCGAGAGCCTCGGCGCGGTCGCAGAGGTGATCGGCGGGATCGAGAGCAGACATGGCGGCTGACCGGGGTGCGCCCAGCGCGCATCCGGCAGACGCATCACGACATGCACGGAACCAGGCGAAGGAGCCACGGGATGCGGGACTATGAATTCATCACGGCAAGGCATTTCGAGTACTTCGAACCGGCCGATCTGGGCGAGGCGCTCGCGTTGCTCGACGAGCACGGGCCTGCCGGAGCCAAGGTGCTGGCCGGCGGCCAGTCGTTGATGGTGATGATGCGGCGGCGCGCCCTGATGCCGCCGGTGCTCATCGACGTCAAGCGGATCGCGGAGCTGTCGGGCATCGAGGAGCGCGAGGGCGGCCTCGTGCTCGGTGCCACCACGTTGCTCGACGACGTCGTCGGGTCCGGGCTCGTCGGGCGCGTCCTCCCGGGCCTGGCCGACGTCGCCGGGCAGATGGGGTCGATCCAGATCCTCAACCGCGCCACGGTCGGTGGCGCGATCTGCCACGCGGACCCGTCGTTCGACCTCACCCCGGCGCTGGCCGCGCTCGAGGCCCGTGCGGTCATCCGCAGCTCCGCCGGCAGCAGGGAGATCCCGGTGGAGGAGGTGGCCAGCGGCAGGTACGAGAACCAGCTCAAGCCGAACGAGCTGCTCGTCTCCGTCGTCGTGCCCGCCCAGCCCGAGGGGAGCCTGTTCGGCTTCGCGAACTTCCGTCGCCGCGGCGGCGAGATGCCGCTGGCCCAGGCCGGTGTCCGCGTCACGCTCGGCGGCAGCCAGGAGGTCGCCGACGCCCGCATCGTGGTCGGCGGGGCCGGACCGGTGCCCGTCCGGTCGGCCCGCGCGGAGGACCTGCTGCGTGCCGTCCAGCTCGACGAGGCCGCGGCCAGCAGGGCCGGCGCCCAGGCCGAGGTGGACGCCCAGCCGTTCGGCGACGCGCGCGGCGACGCGCAGTGGCGCAGCGCGCTCGTCGGCACCGTCGTCAAGCGGGCGCTCCTGGCGGCGGCCCGGTGAACCGCCCCGTGGAGCCCACGTCCTGCACGTCCCGGAGAGGATCGGAAGAGCTGTGAACACACGCACGATCAACGTCACCGTCAACGAGACGCCGCAGCAGCGAGAGGTGTCGGTGAGCACGGCGCTCAGGGACTTCCTGCGTGACGACCTCGACCTCATCGGCGCCAAGGCCGCGTGTCAGGACGGCATGTGCGGGAACTGCACGGTGCTCGTCGACCAGCGCTCGGTGAAGTCCTGCCTGGTCCTGGCGGCGGAGACCCACGGCGCGGAGGTCACGACGATCGAGGGCCTCGGCGACCGCACCGCGCTGCACCCGCTGCAGCGCGCTTTCGCGGAGAACTTCGCCGCCCAGTGCGGCTTCTGCACCGCCGGGATGATCCTGACCAGCGTGGAGCTGCTCGAGCGCAACCCGTCGCCGACGCTCCAGGAGGTCAGGGAGGGCCTGGTCGGCAACATCTGCCGCTGCACGGCCTACGTGTCCATCGCCGAGGCGGTGCTGCAGGCGGCGGCCGAGATGCGCGGCGAGACGCCCGGCGCAGCCGATGCCACGACGTCCGCCGGAGGAGAGCGCTGATGAGCATCATCGAGAACCCGAGCACCACCTTCGGCGCGGTGCGCACCGTCGGTGAGCCGACGGCCGGGATGTTCCGCACCGACGGCTACGTGGGCACGTCCGTCCCGAAGAAGGACTCCCGCGAACTGGTCACCGGCAAGGCCCGGTTCACCTCGGACATCAAGCTGCCCGGGCTGGTCTGGGGCCGGTTGCTGCGCAGTCAGCACGCCCACGCGCGGATCACGAGCATCGACACCAGCAAGGCCAAGGCGCTGCCGGGCGTCCTCGATGTCGTCACCGCCGCCGACCTCGTCGCGACGGGCATCAAGAACCAGTACCAGTGGAACGCCATCCCGGACATGCACCTGATCTGCGACAAGGCGCACTTCGTGGGTGACGTCATCGGGGCGGTCGTCGCCGAGACCGAGCAGCTGGCCGACGACGCGCTCCAGCTGATCGAGGTGGAGTACGAGGTGCTCCCGCACGTCCTCGATGCCGAGGAGGCGCTCCGGGACGACGCGCCGGTCATCCACGAGAACGTCCCCGGCGTCGACGGCAACGTGCTCGGCCGGCACCGCGTCAAGGTCGGCGACATGGACAAGGCGATGGCCGAGGCCGACGTCGTCATCAAGCGCCGGTTCAGGACGGCCAAGCAGCAGGCGACGCCCATGGAGTCGCACCAGGCGCAGGCGCAGTTCGACGACGACTCCGGGCGGCTGACCGTCTGGTCGTCGACGCAGTACGTCCACGGCCTCCAGGCCCAGATCGCCGCTGCGGTCGGCCTTCCCATCTCGCAGGTCCGGGTCATCAAGCCCTTCGTCGGCGGCGGCTTCGGCCACAAGATCGGCATGCACTCGCACGAGGGCATGGCGGCGATCTTCGCCATGCGCATCGGGCGACCGGTGCGCATCGCGATGAGCCGCGAGGAGGAGTACTTCACCGCCTCCCGCAACGGCACGATCTGCGACGTCGAGCTGGCGCTCAAGAAGGACGGGACGCTGCTCGGCTGGAAGGAGCGGATCATCGCCGACCCGGGCGGCCACTCCAACTACGGCATGGCCTTCCTGGTGCTGACCACGTCGCTGCGCCCCGGGCCGTACAACTGGCAGGCCCTCGACATGGAGGCGGTCGCCGCCTACACGAACAAGTGCCCGAACTCCGCGTTCCGCGCCTTCGGCAACCCGCAGGCGACGTACGTGCGCGAGTCGATGCTGAGCATCGCCGCGAAGGAGATCGGCATGGACCCCTGGGAGCTGCGCGTCAAGAACGCCATCCGCCAGGAGCAGCTCCCGATGACGACGATGAACGGCCTCAAGCTCGAGACGCTGGCCATCCAGGACTGCCTCAGGGAGGCCGCGGACGTCGTCAACTACAAGGAGATCCAGCAGAACAAGCCGAAGTGGCGCGGTGTCGGCGTTGCCAGCACCCTGCACTGGAGCAGCTGCCGCTGGGACTCCGACCTCGACGCCGACAGCGGCGCCACGATCGTGCAGATGATGATGGACGGCAGCTGCAAGGTCTTCACCGATGCGGCCGACTCCGGCCAGGGGCACACGACGATCTTCGCCCAGATCGTGGCTGACGAGCTCGGCATCCCGGTCGACCGCGTCGACGTCATCATGGCCGACACGGACAAGGTCCCGTTCGGTCTCGGTACGTGGGGGAGCCGCAGCGCGGTCATCCAGGGCACCTCCACCAAACGGGCCGCGGCGAACGTCCGCGGCCAGTTGTTCAACGTGGCCGCGCACATGCTCGAGGCGTCGGTCGACGACCTGCTGATCAGGGACAGCAAGATCTCGGTCGCCGGGTCGCCGGACCGGTTCGTCAACGTGGCGGACGTCGCCATCGCCATGCACCTGAGCAAGTCGAAGCTGCCGCCCGGCATGGAGGCCGGCAACATCGTGGGCTCGGCCACCTACGACACGCCGACCGAGCTGCCCAGCGACCACCCGGACGGCATCGGCCACATCTCGGTGAACTACCAGGCGAGCACGCACATCGCTGTCGTCGACGTCGACCCCGAGACCGGTGACATCGACATCGTCGACTACGGGATGTCCGACGACGTCGGTCGGCTGCTCAATCCGGCTCTCGTCAAGGGCCAGCTCCTGGGTGGGTTCGCCCACGGGCTCGGCTTCGCCTGGGGCGAGGACGAGGAGTTCGGGGAGGACGGCTCGCCGTTGAACTTCGACTTCACCGGCTACCAGATCCCGACCTTCACGGACGTGCCGTACTTCACCAACGACCAGATGCGGGTCGTGCAGACGTACGACCCCGCGGTGCCGGACGGTCAGAAGGGCGCCGGCGAGGTCGGGCTGGTCTGCCCCGCCCCGGCGATCGCGGCCGCGGTCGCCGATGCGATCGGCGTCGCCATCACGGAGATGCCGATGACGCCGGCGAAGATCCTCAAGGCGATCCGGGAGCGCGCAGCCGCGGCTGGCGCGCCCGCGGCCTGACGGTCATGTCGAATCCGGGCGGCGCAGCGCAGTGGGTGGGCACGGACACCGCCGCCCTGCGTGTCCTGGCGGACAAGGTCTCGTCGACGGTCGAGGCCGCGCTGCTCGACCTGAGCATGACCCTGCACAGCGCGGGGGAGCTGCTGGAACGGCGACCGGGGGAGATCACCTGGACGCTGCAGATCCAGGTCGTCGGGGTCCGGGTGGCCATCGTCGGTAACGGCCCGCCGCACTTCTGGGTGGCTTACTTCGGGCCGCCGAACGGTGACTCGGCGCCGGCCCGCGTCACCAGCGGCCTGGACGCGGACGAGCTCCGGCAGGCCCTGCGGGAGGTCATGCAGTCGGTCGTCAGGGAAGGGCGACCCGGCTAGCTGGCCGCCCTGCAGGCGGAACGCCTTCCTGGAGAGATCCGGGGAGGCGTTCTGCCGTGCGTGGAGCTGCCGCGAGCCTGGGTCAGACGCCGACGGGGGTCAGCGGGTCCGAGCCGTTGGACCGGCGCGCGGCCTGGGTCGCGTCGGGCCCGGTGCCCTGCGGCAGGGGCCGCGGGTGCCCGGGGCAGGTGGCCATGGAGACCGCGGCGTACACGGCCCGCGCCTCGCTGTTGGGCGCCAGGTCGCGCAGCACGGACAGCGCCGTCTGGGCGAGGTGCTTCGCGATGAGAGCGGAGGAGTGCTCCGGGTCCTCGCCCAGGACGGCGGCGAGCAGCGCCTGATGCTCGCCGTGCCGGGTCCAGGGCGCCGCCGGCCGCGAGAAGTGGTAGACGCGCAGGTACCGCTCGCTCTGCTCGGCGTACGACGCCATCGTCCGGCAGACCTGTGCGCCGGCACGGCAGACGAGCACCTCGTGGAAGCGTTGGTGGGCCGTCATCCAGCCCTCCATGTCGTCCGAGCGGCCGGCGGTCCGCATCTGCGACAGCCGGAGCCGCGCCTCCGCGATCTCGTCGTCCGACAGCCGGCCTGTGGTGAGGCGCAGTCCCAGCCCCTCCAGGGCGATGCGCGACCCGTACAGCGCGTCGAGCTCGCCGACATCGAGGTGGGTCACGCGGCCGCGCTGGTTGGGCTCGGCCGTGATGAGCCCTTCCTCCTGCAGCATCCGGAAGGCCTCGCGCAGCGGCGTACGGCTGACCGCGAACAGCCGGGCGAGCTCGGCCTGCTTCAGCTCGGTGCCCGGCGGCAGGGTGCCGTTGGTGATCAGCTGGCGCAGGTGGCTATGGACCTGCAGGCTGGTCTGCCTCGGGTCGGAGATGACCGGGCCCGGCTCGTCCACCAGCAGATGAGCGACGGACATGGGGCCCTTTCGACGGGCGATCAGGATGCCTTGTAGATCAGCGGATTACGCCGAGATTACGCCGATCGTCTCCGCTGTGACAAGGGTGCGTGCACTTGTGTTTATCGGCCGATCCGCCCCCAGCACCCCGGTACGACGCGATACGCGTGGCTGCTCGACGCGTGGTCTGTGCGTTGCGCACGCTCTGCCGATCTGCCGGGACCGAGCCGCATGGGAGGTACCCGGCACGGCGTGAGCCATCCGCAGGGCGGCCTCTCCCGCAGCTGTCCGGCAACCGGCGGGGCCGGCCCCGGCGCTGGCTCGCCGGAGACGGGCGGGCCCGTGGGCGGCGCGTCCGAACGACGCGATACGCCTGAAGCGCGCCGAAAAAGGGATGAGCCGGTACGAGAGCGGAGGACACGGGCGCGGAGTAATCGGACATAAGAAGATCTTC
>JAOPWV010000039.1 GCA_025965475.1 Frankiales bacterium
GAAGATCCGTCAGGAGTTCGACGTCGCGGGTGATCCCGCGCAGGTCTGGGAGTTCTTCCACGACGTGCCCTCGGTGGCCCAGTGCCTGCCCGGCGCCGAGCTGCACGGTCAGCGGGACCACGGGGGATACCACGGCAAGCTCTCGGCCCGCATGGGACCGATATCGATGTCCTTCGACGGCGAGGCGACCGTTGTCTTCAGCGAGGACGAGCGCATCGCCACGATCGAGGGCACCGGCGTGGACAGCCGGGGTGGTAGCCGCGGTCAGGTCAAGGTGGTCTGTCAGGTCGAACCCGGAGTCGGGACCGGCACCCATGTGACAGTGGAGGCCGACCTGCTGCTGTCCGGCGCCGCGGCACAATTCGGGCGCACCGGGTTGATCGACGAGATCTCCCGGCGACTCATAGGCGACTTCGTGACCTGTCTGGAGGCGAAGATCATCGCCCAGCCTGACGTCGCAGCAACGATCCAGGCCCCGAAGCCGCCGGGCTTCTCGCTCTTGCTGCACAGCCTGTGGGCGTGGCTGAAGGGGAGCGGACGACGGAAGGCTCGGGCGTGACGGTCCAGGTCTTCAGGTCCCTGGGCGGGCCGGCGTTCCGGCTGCCGGCTCAGCGTCCCGCCATCGCCGGTCAGGAAGGGCACGAGGTTGAACCAACAGGCCACCGAACCCATCGGGCATAGCGCCTTCACCTCGGCCGGCGATGTGGAAGCGGCGCTTCGGGGTCGCGGCTACCTCGCCGATCACGGCCTGGCCACCGCGATGTTCCTCGCTCTGAAGATGCGACGCCCGCTGCTGCTCGAGGGCGAGGCAGGTGTCGGGAAGACCCAGGTGGCCAAGACGCTGGCCGATCTGCTCGGCAGCGAGCTGATTCGCCTGCAGTGCTACGAGGGTATCGACGCCGCCCAGGCGATCTACGAGTGGGACTACCCGCGACAGCTGCTGTATAGCCGGTCGGAGAGCCAGAACGGCAGCAACCTGCGGGGCCAGCTGTACACGAGTGACTTCCTCCTCGAACGGCCCATCCTCCGGGCCGTCAGGGCGGGCGCCCGAGCGGTGCTCCTCGTCGACGAGCTCGACCGCGCGGACGACGAGTTCGAGGCCTTCCTGCTGGAGGCTCTGTCGGAGTACTCGGTCACCGTGCCCGAGTTCGGCACCATCCGGGCCCCGGAACCGCCGGTGGTCGTGATCACCTCCAACCGGACGCGTGAGCTGCACGACGCACTCAAGAGACGATGCCTCTACCACTGGATCGAGTATCCCTCGTTCGAGCGCGAGATGGACATCATCCGGCTGCACGTGCCGGCAGCGTCGGCTGCTCTGGTGGAGTCGGTCGCCACTGCGGTCGCCCGGCTGCGGGAGCTGGACCTCGTCAAGTCACCGGGTGTCGCTGAAGCCATCGACTGGACCGTGGCTGCGACCCTGATCCATGCACCGGCCCTGGACAGGGCGTCCGCGGACGTCACGCTGGGAGCCGCAGTGAAGAACCGGGAGGACGTGGCCCACGTTCGCAGCCGGCTGGTGGATCTGTTCGATGGATGACGCGCTCCCGGAGATCGTGCTGTTCGGCGAGCGCCTCCGCGCAGCGGGACTGCCGGCCGGTCCCTCTCGGATGATCGACTTCTGCAGCGCGGCGACGTTGCTCGGACCGGAGGATCTGTACTGGGCAGGACGCCAGACCCTGGTCTCCCGCGCCGAGCAGCTGGCCGTCTATGACCGGGTCTTCGCCGAGTTCTTCGGCGCCGAAGAGCAGGACCGGTGCCATGAGGACGCCGTGGAACTGGCCTTGCAGCGGCTTCCTGACGCGGCTGAGCACGAGGGGGCTTCCGAGGACGCTGGCACCGGCGTCGCGAGCGTCGAGGAAGTCTTGCGGCGCAAGGACTTCTCCGAGCTCACCGACGAAGAGATCCTCCGGGTGGCGGGGCTGCTCGGCGACCTCGACCTGCAGATGCCCCAGCGACGGACCCGTCGTTGGCGGTCCGCCCGGCACGGTGCGCCCGATGTGCGGCGCACCGTGGCGGATGCGCTGCGTACCGCCGGCGAGCCGCTTGCACAGCGTCAGCGGGTTCGCCGGCTACGTCCCCGCCGGCTGATCCTGCTGCTCGACGTCTCCCACTCGATGGCCGAGTACTCCCGGGCCCTGTTGATGCTCGCGCACGCGGGCGTGCAGCGTCACCGGCGAACGGAGGTGTTCTGCTTCGGGACCAGGCTCACCCGGCTCACGAGGCAGCTGGAGCGTTCCGGGCCCGAGCAGGCCTTGGCGGAAGCAGCGGAATGTGTGCTCGACTGGGACGGCGGAACCCGGATCGGTGCCAGCCTCAAGACGTTCCTGGACCTGTACGGGCACTCGGGGCTGGCCCGCGGTGCGGTCGTCTTCATCTGTTCGGACGGGTTGGAGCAGGGCGATCCTGCGCAGGTGGCGGCGCAGATGCGCCGGCTGTCGCTCCTGGCCCATCGCATCGTGTGGCTCAATCCCCTGAGCGGCGACGAGGGCTACGAGCCGCTCGCCCGCGGCATGCGGGCCGCTCTGCCTTACGTCGACGTCTTCTCGAGCGGCCACAATCTGGCCAGCATGGAAGAGCTGGACACGCTGCTGCGCCGTTTCGCCGCCGCCTGACCGCCCGCCCCCGCCGCCCGCCCCGCCGTGATCATGGGCTTGCTAGGCGCAGGGCACCAGCAAGCCCATGATCACGATCGTTGTGTGGCTGGTCAGTGCGCGAGCGGCAGCGCAATGCCGTACTGCCGCAGCTTGCGATAGATGGTCGCCCGGGACATGCCCAGTGCCGTCGCCGCCTTCGTCGGGTTCTCGTCATTGTCGAGCAGCGCGGTCACGATCGCGTCACGCTCGAGTGCCTCGATCGGAGAGAGCATCCGACGACTCGTCGAACGGCATTCGGGCGGCAGATCGGCCAGCTCGATGGTTCCGGTACGACGATGTCTGACGACCTGCACGAGCACGGCCCGGAGCTGCGTGACGTTGCCGGGCCAGTTGAGACGCGTGAGCTGGGCGAGGGCCTGCGGTGAGCAGATCAGCCGGTCGCCGTTCGGCAGCTGCGTCAGCAGATGCGATACGAGAGCCCCGAGATCCGGGAGCCGGTGCCGAAGGGCGGGGACCTCGACGGTACGGGGGAAGATCGAGCGGAACGCCGACGGCATCGGGCCGCCCAGGGTGATCGCGATGCGTGGCCGCAGGCCGACCTCCAGGCCGGCGGCCTGCTCGATCAGCAGGTCCGTCGCTGCCGCCGCGTCCGGTTCGTCCAGCTGTTCGGCGTGGATCAGCACGATCATCGCGTCGGGCAGGGTCAGATCCTCGGACAGGCTGGTCAGCCAGTCCTGGAGACCGCCCGGCACCGGAGGATGCACGACGCGGAAGCGAACCGCCGGATTGTGCCTGCGATGGACCGCTCGCAGCAGGGCGAGCTTGCCGACGCCTGGTTCGCCCTCCACGGCGATCCAATCACCAACCTGGTAGCAGGAGTCGATCTGCTGGCCACACCGGATCCAGGAGGGCGTGCTGCCCACGAGCCCCGGCAGCTCGGGCGAGCGGGGCTCCCGGCCTGGCAGCGGGGATCCGCCACAGCGCGGACTCGCCTGGTGGGCGCCCAGCCCGATGCGGAAGACGCCACCTGCCACCCCCGTCTGGCAGTGGGCCGGTTTGCAGCGCAGGTGCGCCAGGCGTCCGGTCGGCAGCTCGACACTGCGCACGAGCGGCCGTACGTCGTCGCGCATGCTGTCCATGGCGTAGCCGATCAAGGCCTCCTGCTCGGCGGGATCGAGCAGTTGTCGGAACTGATCGTTGCTCATGACCACGTCGTTGTTCAGCGCGAGCACCGGCCCGTGCGACTGCTGGCACGCCTTCATGTACTCCTGGAACAGGGCGTACTCCCGAAGACCCGTCTGGGCGAGGAGCTCCTGCTCGATCTGCTTGGCGGTGGCTGACGCCAGCGCCGTCAACATGGCCCCTGGAGCGTGGCTCCAGGTCGTCAGGTCGAGCACCCCTACCAGGTGGCCGCGGGTCGGATGCCGGATGGGAGCGCCGGCGCAGGCGAACTGGCCGAGCTCCTGCGAGTAGTGCTCACGTCCGTCCACCAGCGTGACGCCGCCGCTGCTCAGCGCTGTGCCGATGCCGTTCGTGCCGACGAATCGCTCGGCATAGCTGAAACCCGGTGCCAGCTGCACGGCGTCCAGCCGCCGGATGATGTCCATGCCTGAACAGCGACGGTCCAGGACCAGACCGGCGTGATCGGTCAGGATGATGCTCACCGACTCGCCCTGCAGCTGCGCGCCCAGTGTGTCCAGGATGGGCGCGGCGCTTCGGCAGAGCGGCGCTTCGAGGTCCGGGTCCCTGATGTAGGGAGTGCTGATCAGGTCGATGTTCACGTTGTTCTCGCGCGATCTGACCCACGAGGCGTGGATCATCTGGCGCACCTGAGCGTTCGGCTCGCCGTCGCGGGACAGGAACCGTTCACGAGCACGCGCGATCGTGCGCTCGTCGAGCGTCACCGTCACGTCCGGTTCGCGCACTCGCCGCCTCCGCCCGGCCTGGCAGGCCCCGGCCTCGGGTCGAGCCAGAGACGTGCCATGCGCGCATCGCGTGCATCTCAGATTGAGACGCCGAGGAGGGCCGACAGGCCCTGTGATGACGGTGGCACGTCGAGTCCCCTCCGTCAACGCCCGGGAGTCGGCGCCGGACAGATCGGGCCGGGCCGGGCAATCCGCGTTGCCCGGTCGCCGAAGGATCTGAGCCACGAGGAGGTACACCCGGTGAGCAGACAGAGTCTGAGCAAGGCACACGCGAAGATCACCGAGCTGTCGTGGGAGCCGACGTTCGCCACTCCGGCGAAGAAGTTCGGAACCGACTACACGTTCGACAAGTCGCCCAAGAAGGACCCGCTGAAGCAGATCCTTCGGTCCTACTTCCCGATGGAGGAGGAAAAGGACAATCGCGTCTTCGGAGCGATGGACGGGGCCATCCGAGGCAACATGTTCCGCCAGGTGCAGGAACGCTGGATGGAGTGGCAGAAGCTGTTCCTGTCCATCATCCCCTTCCCGGAGATCTCAGCCGCGCGGGCGATGCCGCTCGCCATCGACGCTGTCCCCAACCCGCAGATCCACAACGGGCTGGCGGTGCAGATGATCGACGAGGTACGCCACTCGACGATCCAGATGAACCTCAAGCGGTTGTACATGAACCACTACATCGACCCGGCCGGCTTCGACATCTCGGAGAAGGCCTTCGCCAACAGCTACTGCGGCACGATCGGCCGGCAGTTCGGCGAGGGATTCATCACCGGCGACGCCATCACAGCGGCCAACGTGTACCTCACGGTGGTCGCCGAGACGGCCTTCACGAACACCCTCTTCGTGGCCATGCCGTCGGAGGCCGCAGCGAACGGTGACTACCTGCTGCCGACCGTGTTCCACTCGGTGCAGTCGGACGAGTCGCGTCACATCAGCAACGGTTACTCGATTCTGCTCATGGCCCTCGCCGACGAGGACAACCGCCAGCTGCTCGAACGGGACCTGCGCTACGCGTGGTGGAACAACCACTGCGTGGTCGACGCGGCGATCGGCACGTTCATCGAGTACGGCACAAAGGATCGTCGCAAGGAACGTG
Organism: Frankiales bacterium; assembly: GCA_025965475.1. Taxonomy (GTDB): domain Bacteria; phylum Actinomycetota; class Actinomycetes; order Mycobacteriales; family SCTD01; genus RYN-124. The sequence goes on from JAOPWV010000039.1 coordinate 5,616, forward strand.
ACTCCTACGCCGAGATGTGGCGTAGGTGGATCTATGACGACTACTACCGCAGCTACCTGATGCCGCTGGAGAAGTACGGCCTGGTCATCCCGCACGACCTGGTGGAGAAGGCATGGGACCGGATCTACAACCAGCACTACGTGCACAGGGTGGCCCAGTTCTTCGCCACCGGCTGGCCGGTCAACTACTGGCGCATCGACCCGATGACCGACGTCGACTTCGAGTGGTTCGAGGACAAGTACCCGGGCTGGTACGACCAGTTCGGTGCCTGGTGGGAGGCGTACAACAGGCTGGCCTACCCGGGCAGGAACAAGCCGATCGCGTTCGAGAGCGTCGGGTACGAGTACCCGTGCCGTTGCTGGACGTGCATGGTTCCTTGCCTCATCCGTGAGGACCTCGTCGTCGACAAGGTCGACGGCGAGTGGCGGAGCTACTGCTCGGAGACCTGTCACTGGACGGACGCGGTCGCCTTCCGTCCACGGTACGAGGGTCGCGACACCCCGAGCATGGGCCGGCTCACCGGCAAGCGCGAGTGGGAGACCCTCTACGACGGTTGGGACCTGGCCGACATCGTCAGTGACCTCGGCTACGTCCGTGACGACGGGAAGACGGTCGTGGGACAGCCGCACCTCCACCTGGACGACCCGAAGAAGCTCTGGACGACGGACGACTTCCGGGGCATCGAGTTCCGCAGCCCGAAGGTGCTGCTGAACCAGATGTCGGACTCCGAGCGCGAGGCGTGGGCCGCGGCCTACCGGGCGAACCCGAACCGCACGCCGGCCACCGTCTGAGTCCGTCGCCGACACCGGTCAGGGGTGGGGTGGGAGCACCGTCCGCCTCACCCCGATCGGCCCCTCGAGGAAGGAGCCAGTGACATGAGCGAGACGCACAACGTGCGCTTCGAGCCGGTCGGGATCGACATCGACGTGCACGAGGACGAGACCGTCCTCGACGCCGCCTTCCGGCAGGGCGTGATGCTGATGCACGGGTGCAAGGAGGGCCAGTGCTCTGCCTGCAAGTCCTTCCTGATCGACGGTGACGTCCAGATGGCCCGCTATTCGACGTTCGCGTTGGCGGACTACGAAAGTGACGCCGGGTACGTGCTCCTGTGCCGGGCCCACGCCTACTCGGATCTCGAGGTCGAGCTGATCAACTTCGACGAGGAGACGATCCGCTCGGGTCTGCCGGTAGTCACCGTGGCGACGACGGTCCAGGCGATCCAGCCGCTCAGCGAGGACATCACGCAGCTTGTCCTCAAGCTGGTCGAGCCCGGCGACCTGCGCTTCTATCCCGGGCAGTACGTCGACATCCACCTGCCCGGCAGCGAGCTCCACAGGTCCTTCTCGATGGCCGCTCCCCAGACTGCAGACGGCCGGCTGGAGTTCATCATCAGGCGCTACCCGGGCGGTCAGTTCTCGGCCTTGCTTGAAGGTGATCTCGCGACCGGCGACAAGCTCGACGTGACCGGCCCTTACGGCACCTTCACGCTCAAGGCCAGTTCGGAACGACGGCTGGTGTTCGCTGCAGGTGGGGCGGGGATGGCGCCCGTGCTCGCGCTGTTGCGGCAGCTGGCGGACAGCGGCAGCGAACGTGACGTGACGTTCTACTACGGCGCGCGAACGGAGTCCGGCCTGATCTCGCTCGGAGAGCTTCAGCAACTGCGGCGGAGGTTGCCGCAACTGACATTCGTCCCGTGTCTGTCCGAGTCGTGGCCACCGGGGTGGGACCGGGCGACGACCGGTTACGTACACGATGTCGTGGCTGCCCATGAAGACGGTCTTGCCTCCTGCGACGTCTACCTGTGCGGCCCGCCGCCGATGATCGATGCGGCGCTCGCGCTGCTCGAGTCTCGGGGTGTCCCGCAGGAGCAGATCCATTACGACAAGTTCACCGTCACCGCCCCTTCGGACAACGGTTGACGACCTTCCGCGCATCGACGTACCAGGAAGAAGGCAGTCCATGAGCACACCATCCAAGGAGAGGAAGCACCAGGCGCCGGCGAGCTTCCCGAAGCCGGAGTTCACCGGCGCCGAAGCCGGCATGCTCGAATTCCCCAGCTCCAACAGCAGGAGCTACAACTACTTCACGCCGCAGAAGATGAGGGCAACGGTCTATGAGGACGTCACCACCGATGTGCAGCCTGATCCCGAGCGCTACCTGACCCAGGGTTGGATCTACGGATTCGCACGTGGCCCGGGCGGCTATCCGCACGAGTGGACGGCGGTCAAGAGCGGTAACTGGCATGCCTTCCTGGACCCGAACGAGGAGTGGGAACAGACGATCTACCGCAACAACTCGAACGTGGTCCGACAGATCGAGCTCAACCTCCAGAACGCGAAAGACGCCGGCGCGTATGCGCACTGGTCCAGGTCGTGGACCAAGTTCGTCGCCGAGAACGTCGGAGCATGGATGCACGCGGAGCATGGTCTGGGGATGCACGTGTTCGTGTCGGCCCAGCGATCCGCACCGACGAACATGATCAACAACGCCATCGCGGTCAACAGTGCCCACCGGCTGCGGTTCGCGCAGGATCTTGCGCTCTACAACCTTGATTTGAGTGATTCGCTCGAGGTCTTCGACGGCAAGGTGCACCGGGACGCCTGGAACAACAACCCGTCCTGGCAGGGCGTCCGCGAGAACGTCGAGCGCCTGACCGCTGTCGAGGACTGGGCCGAAGCCGTCTTCGCCACCAATGTGGTCTTCGAGCCGCTCGTCGGCGTGTTGTTCCGAAGCGACCTGATGATGCAGATCGCGGCGAGGAACGGCGACTACATCACCCCGACCTTGATCGGCGCGGGCGAGAACGACTACAACCGCGACCTGCGCTACACCCGAGCGCTGTTCTCCCTGCTGGGCCACGACGAGCGGCACGGGGCAGCCAACAGGTCGACCATGCAGGGATGGCTGGACAAGTGGACTCCGGTCAGCGCCCACGCGGCCCACGAACTGCAGCCGATCTGGTCACAGCCGAGTGAGCGGACAGTCACCTTCGCCGACTCCTGGGCGGCTGCGACCGACGACTTCAAGACCCTCGTCGCCGAGTTCGGTCTCACACCAGCGAAGGAGCTGTAGACGTGACCAGCAATTCTGCCGCTTTCGACGCCAACCGCACGTCGTCCAACAGGTGCGGCGTCACCTTGATGAACAACCAGAACGGGTACGTGGTCGCCGAGGTGATGGGTGCGAAGGACGGCATCACCATCACGGAGTTCCCCTCCATGATCCGGGTGGACGGCCCGGGAAAGATCGTCTTCGACTACGCCGAGATCTCCGAGGCTCTCGGGACCACGTTCGACGGCTCTGACTTCGAAGAGATCATGTCGACCCACTACGGCCGCATGGTGCACCTCGACGACATGACCCTCATGTTCGCCAATCCGGAGGATGCGGCCGAGTACATCGACTTCGACCTCACTCCTGTCCAGTAGTCCGGCCAGGCCTGGTTGCCCATATGCAGGCGTGACGGTCCAGCCCCTCGCATACGAAGGAGATCAGCGTGTACCGCAAGGACGGCGAGAGCTATTTCGTAGTCGACGGCCACGTCCACTTCTGGGACGGGAGCCCGGCCAACCAGGCCAATGTTCACGGCGCCCAGTTCATCGACTGCTTCTACGACTACCACAAGAACCTCAGCCCAGCCGAATGGCTGTGGCCGAAGGAGAAGTTCTACAAGTACACCGAAGCGGATCTGCTGCACGACCTCTTCGAGACCGGCTACGTGGACAAGGCGATCTTCCAGCCGACGTACCTGACCGACTTCTACACCAACGGGTTCAACACCACCGAGCAGGACGGGGCGGTGGCGGAGAACAACCCGGGCAAGTTCATCGTCAACGGGTCCTTCGACCCGCGCGACGCGGAGTCTGGCCTGAGGGCGCTCGAAGCCCTGCGCAAGCGGTGGAATCTGCAGGGGGTCAAGCTCTACACGGCCGAGTGGAAGGGCAGCTCCCGTGGTTGGAAGCTCTCCGACCCGTGGGCATTCAGGTACCTGGAGAAGGCCCGCGAGCTCGGAATCAAGAACATTCACGTCCACAAGGGCCCCACCATCCGGCCGCTCGACCGGGACGCCTTCGACGTCGCCGATGTGGACGTCGCCGCCACCGAGTTCACGGACCTGAACTTCATCGTCGAGCACGTAGGTCTGCCACGCCTGGAGGACTTCTGCTGGATCGGCACCCAGGAGCCCAACGTCTACGGCGGCCTCGCCGTGGCCATGCCGTTCATCCACACCCGGCCGCGCTACTTCGCGCAGGTGATCGGGGAGCTGCTGTACTGGATCGGCGAGGACAAGCTGTTGTTCGCGAGCGACTACGCGATCTGGCAGCCGAAGTGGCTGGTCGAGAAGTTCGTCGACTTCACCATCCCCGAGGACATGACGGAGTACCCGGCACTGACCCCCGACGTCAAGCGCAAGATCCTGGGCTTGAACGCGGCCGCGCTCTATGACATCGAGGTCCCAGCAGAGCTCCGGGCGCGGGTGGTCGCCCAGCCGGAGGCCGAGGTCGCTGTCGGGGCCTCGACGTGAGCATCCAGCTTCAGGACGCAGACGTGCCCAGGGCGGTGTCAGCCGCCCTGGGCACAGTCCTGGACCCGGAGTTGGACGAGTCCATCGTCGAGCTGGGGTTCGTCACCGAGGCGTCCGTGGTGGACGGCGCTGCAAGCATCCGGCTTCGCTTGCCGACGTACTTCTGTGCGCCGAACTTCGCCTACCTCATGGTGGCCGACGCCTACGACGCCGTCACCTCGGTGCCGGGCGTGCGGAGTGCGTCGGTCGTTCTCGAGGATCACTTCGCCGCCACCGAGATCAACGCCGGTGTGGCCGCCGGAGCGGGATTCGTCGACTCCTTCCCGGGCGAGGCCGCAGCGGAGCTGAGCCAGCTCCGGGAGAACTTCCAGCGCAAGGCACACACGGCCTGCCTCGAGCGTGCCTGCCAGCGCCTGCTGGCCGACGGCTGGACGGTCGACACGCTGCCCGGAGCGCACCTGCGTGACCTGCCTGTCGGGGACGAACGCTCCAGCCTGCTCCGGCGGCGGGCCGACCTGGGCCTGCCGCTGGACGAGGACGCCACCCTCCTGGTCGACGACGGCGGTGAGCCGGTGCCCTCCGATCAGGTGGCCCCGAGGCTGCGCTTTGCCAGGACGGTCCGGGTGAGCATCGACGGGAATGCCCATTTCTGCCGCGGGTTGCTGACCACCCGCTATCCGCACGCGGCTGCCGACCAGCAGCACCGTCTTCGTGGAAGCGAGGGAACAGCATGAGGGCCGTCCAGCTTGGGAAGTACGACTCCTACCCGGAGCTGGTCGACGTCCCGGACCCGGAGATCACCTCGCCGCTCGATGTCATCGTCAGGATCGGTGGCGCCGGCGTGTGCCGAACTGATCTTCACGTCATCGAAGGGCAGTGGGCGGAGAAGACGAACGTCCCGCTGCCGTACACCCTCGGCCACGAGAACGCCGGCTGGGTGGCCGCCACCGGGAGTGCGGTGACGAACGTCGCAGTCGGGGACGCCGTGATCCTCCACCCGCTCGTCACCTGCGGCCTGTGCCGCGCCTGCCGCGACGGCAATGACGTGCACTGCATGAACTCTTCCTTTCCGGGGATCGATACCGACGGCGGCTACGCCGATTATCTGAAGACAACTGCCCGCTCGGCCGTCAAACTGGACCCATCACTCCAGCCGGCCGACGTGGCCGCCCTGGCCGACGCGGGTCTCACCGCATATCACGCCGTGGCCAAGGCGGCCCGCAAGCTGCGGCCAGGTGACAGGGCGGTGGTGATCGGCGCCGGCGGCTTGGGACACATCGGTGTGCAGGTCCTGCGCGCGCTCTCACCGGTGGAGATGATCGTCGTCGAGCGCAACGCGGAGGCCCTCTCGCTGGCCGTCGACCTCGGCGCCGACCACGGCGTGATCGCCGACGGAAGCCAGGTCGACGCGGTGCTGGATCTGACCGACGGGCACGGCGCGGAGGCCGTCATCGACTTCGTCGGTGAAGGTGGGGCGATCGAAGACGGCGTGGCGAGCCTGCGTCGAAACGGCGACTACTACGTGATCGGGTACGGCAGCTCGCTGCAGGTGCCCACGATCGACATCATCTCCACCGAGATCAACTTCATCGGGAACCTGGTCGGCTCCTACAACGACCTGGCCGAGCTGATGGTGCTCGCGGCGCGTGGCCAGGTCAGCCTGCACACGTCGGCCTATCCGCTGACCGACTTCGGCAAGGCGCTGGAAGACCTCGACGGGGGCAGGATCCGCGGTCGGGCGATCCTCGTTCCCTAGCTCCCGTCTCGTTGACCGACCAGGAACACACTCCGGAGGAAGGTCGTCATGGCCAAGGACCTGCGTTTCAACGTCGAAGCACGGCAGCTGCTCGAGGTCGGCGTCAACGCGCTGGCCGACGCGGTCAGGGTCACGCTGGGTCCGAAGGGGCGCAACGCCGTGATCGAGAAGCTGGTCGGGTCGCCCACGATCACCAACGACGGCGTGACCATCGCCCGCGAGATCCAGCTCAGCAACCCGTTCGCGAACATGGGTGCCCAGCTCGCGAAGGAAGTCGCGACGAAGACGAACGGCGTGGCCGGCGACGGGACCACGACGGCGACGGTGCTGGCGCAGGCACTGGTTCGCGAGGGCCTCAAGGCGGTCGCCGCCGGCGCGAACCCCATGCTGCTCAAGGCAGGTATCGAGGCGGCCGTTGACGCTGTGCTGACCCGACTCGAGAGCGAGTCCCGGGAGGTCGGCGGCGATGTGGAGCTCGCCAGCGTCGCGAGCCTTTCGGCCAACAACGACACCGAGATCGGGGAGGCCATCGCAGCGGCCATCAGTCGGGTCGGGCCGGGGGGAGTGGTCACGGTGGAGGAGTCGCCGTACTTCGGCCTCGACGTGACGTACGTCGACGGGATCGAGATCGACAACGGCTACATCTCGCCGTACATGGTGACGGACCGCGAGCGGATGGAGACGGTCTTCGAGAACCCCTATGTGTTGCTCACCAACGAGAGGATCTCGAGGGTCCAGGACCTGATGGCGGTTCTCGAGCAGGTCACCAGGTCGGGTCGCCAGCTGGTGATCCTGGCGCAGAACGTCGACGGACCGGCGCTCGGCATGCTGGTGGCCAACAACGTGCACGACACCTTCCGGTCCGTCGTCGTCCGTGCGCCAGGGTTCGGCCACCGTCGGCTGGCCGAACTGAGTGATCTGGCGATCTGGATGGGCGGGGAGGTCATCAGCGGCGAAGCCGGACTGGCCCTCGACGCCGTCCGCCTGGAGCAGCTCGGTCAGGTCAGCCGGATCACGGTCACGGACCGCACGACCACGATGGTCGGAGGAATCGGCCCCGGCGGGGAGGTCGTGGCCCGGATCGAGCAGCTCAAGCACGAATACGAGCGGGCTGAGAACGACCACGACAAGGACGCCCTCCAGAGCAGGATCGCCCGCCTGTCCGGCAGTGTCGCGGTCATCCATGTCGGCGCGGCGACAGGCGTCGAGCTCGCCGAGAAGCAGCATCGCGTTGAGGACTCGCTGTCAGCCACTCGGGCAGCACTCGACGAAGGCATCGTCGCCGGGGGCGGCACGGCGCTGGTCCAGGCCCGCAGCGCGATCGACGCTCTCGATCTCGCCGACAGCGAGCGCACCTTGGGCGCCAGGATCGTCCAGGACGCCCTCGTCGAGCCGCTGCGCTGGATCGCGATCAATGCCGGTTACGCCGGCGACGACGTGGTCGGCGAGGTGAGCGGGCTGCCGCGGGGACACGGCTTCAACGCGCTGACCGGCGCCTTCGGGGACATGTTCGACATGGGCATCGTCGACCCGCTGAAGGTGACCCGGTCGGCGCTGCAGAGCGCCGCGTCGATCGCAGCACTCCTGCTGACCACGGAGACCCTCATCGTGGAGGAGGTTCTGGTCAATCCCGGTGCGATCGTGGCGCCCGGGTTCGGTGACCTGGCCGAGGGCCTCGTCCGCCCCTCCAACATCCCGTGACGTCACGAGCGTCCTGAACCGGACGCAGACATGAACCTCGCCCTCCTGAAGCCGGTTGATCGGACGGCGCGCCTGCCGGTGCCGCTCCGTTTCGACGCGACGACGGGCCGGGGCTTCCTGGCCCGCGGTCGCATCGTGGGTCTCATCGGTCCCGCGTTCGTCGCAGCGATCGCGTTCGTCGACCCCGGAAACGTCGCCACGAACGTCGGCGCCGGAACCGACTACCGGTACGTGCTGCTGTGGGCCGTCGTGACCGCGAGCCTTGTCGCCATGCTCGTGCAGTACCTGTCCGCCAAGCTCGGCCTGGCAACCGGATGCAGCCTGGCCGAGGTCTGCCGCGACCACACCCGGAGGCCGGTGCGCATCGGGTTGTGGCTCGTCGCGGAGGCCGTCGTGATCATGACGGACCTCGCGGAGTTCGTGGGCGGTGCCATCGCGCTGAACCTGCTGTTCAGGGTGCCCCTGCTCACGGGAGGGTTGATCGTCGCCGCATTCACCCTGCTCGTGCTGCGAGCTCGGGTGCGGGGCCGGGACAGCTTCCCCGCCGTCGTGGTCGGCTTGCTTTTCCTGATGGTGGGTGCCTTCGCCTATCTGATGGCGTGCTCGCCGTTCGATGCCGGTGCCGCTGCATCTGGCCTCGTCCCCGCGCTACCGGACACCAACAGCGTGCTGCTCGCCTGCGGCATTCTCGGCGCGACCGTCATGCCTCACGCGGTGTTCCTGCACTCGTCGTTGATCGGTGGCCTCGCGGAGGATCGCCCGAGAACGATCCGTACCGCCAGCATGCTGCGATTTGTGCGCCGCGACGTCATCGTCGCCATGGCCGTCGCGGCGGCGGTCAACGTGCTGATGCTCCTCGTCGCGACCTCCCTTCCGGTAGGGACCGGCGGCTCGCTCGAGTCCGTGCACCGCGCCTTCCTGGCGCACCGGGGGGCGCTGTTCGCGGCCGTCTTCGCGCTGGCCCTGCTGGCATCCGGCCTCGCCTCGGCGTGTGCCGGTGTGTACGCGGGTCAGGCGATCATGCAGGGGTTCCTGAGGAGGAACAGCAGCGTCTGGCTCCGCCGCATCATCTCCAGTGTCCCGGCACTGATCATCCTGGCCCTCGCACCAGACCCCACCAAGGCGCTGGTGTACAGCCAGGTGGCGCTGTCCTTCGGGCTGCCCTTCGCGCTCGTGCCGTTGATGCTGTTCACGTCGAGGCGATCGATCATGGGCGTCTTCGTGAACCGGCACCGGACCGTCGCCGCGGGGCTGACGGTCACCGTGATCGTCCTCGGCCTCAATGCCTTCCTGCTCGTCCGGATGTTCCGCTTCGCCTGATTCGCCCGTTTATAGGAGCCCATGAGGAGGTGCCCACGATGGCCCAGCGGACGACAGCGCTGATCGCGATCTCGGTCCTCGTCGCTGCGTACCTGTGGATCTTCCTCCGCGTGGCAGCGGTGTCCGAACTCGACGTCCTGCCTGCTCGTTGTCGCAGGCGGCTGTTGTGGTGCCAGCGCAACGAGCGCCGCGTATACGCCGGCTGCATCGCGCTCGCCTCCACGGCCCTGCTGCTGCAGGTAGGCACCGTTCTCGCCTGAGGGGCCACCGCCGTTGCCGGCCGGCATCCCGTCGCGCCTCGTCCACCTCCGGAGGCGCCCGGGGAGGATTCGGCCGGCACCCGGAGGCGTCAGCATGACCTGCGCTGCAGATGGCCCGGGACGACACGATGCGCCGCTCGCGGTAACGGCTCCGCGCGACGTCGCCGCGCCTATGCTCGCGTGGCCGCCGGCAACGAGGCCGCCGGCACAGCGCCTCGGCCTCCGCCGCGGCGGCCGAGGAGGCGTGGGTCGTGAAGGTCGGCATTCCCCGCGAGGTCAAGGACAACGAGTACCGCGTGGCGATCACGCCGGCGGGCGTGAAGGAGCTGGTCTCCCACGGTCACGAGGTGTCGGTCGAGAAGGAGGCCGGCCTCGGGTCGTCGATCACGGACGAGGAGTACGTCGCTGCCGGCGCGACGATCGTGGGCAATGCCGACGACGTCTGGGCCGAGGCCGACATGGTGCTCAAGGTCAAGGAGCCGGTGCCGGCCGAGTACCACCGGATGCGGCCCGGGCAGATCCTGTTCACCTACCTCCATCTCGCCGCCTCCCGCGAGCTCACGCAGGCCCTCGTGGACGCGGGCGTGACCGCGGTGGCGTACGAGACCGTCCAGCTGCCCGACGGCTCCCTGCCGCTGCTCGCCCCGATGTCGGAGGTGGCCGGCCGGATGGCACCGCAGGTCGGGGCGCACAGCCTGGAACGCGGCGCCGGTGGACGCGGTGTCCTCATGGGCGGGGTCTCCGGCGTGTACGCCGCGAAGGTCGTCGTCCTGGGCGCCGGTGTCTCCGGGCTCAACGCGGCCGCCATCGCGCTCGGCATGCAGGCCGAGGTGCTCCTGCTCGACAAGAACGTGGCCCGACTGCGCGAGGTCGACCGGATCTACCAGGGCCACATGCAGACGGTCACGTCCAACACCTTCGAGATCGAGCGTGCGGTCATCGACGCGGACCTCGTGATCGGTGCCGTCCTCGTCCCGGGCGCCAAGGCCCCGACCCTCATCACCGACGAGCTCGTCGGGCAGATGAAGGCCGGCGCCGTGCTCGTGGACATCTCGGTGGACCAGGGCGGCTGCTTCGAGTCGACCCGGCCCACGACGCACAGCGACCCGACGTACGAGGTCAACGGCTGCCTGTTCTACTGCGTGGCGAACATGCCGGGTGCCGTTCCGCACACGTCCACGTACGCGCTGACCAACGTCACGCTCCCGTACGCCGTGGAGATCGCGGACCGGGGTCTGCGCGACGCGGTCGCTGCGGATGCGGCGCTGGCGCGCGGCGTCAACGTCATCGACGGCAAGATCGTGTACGCCCCGGTCGCGGAGGCGCACGGACTGCCGCTCGCCTCCCCGGCCGAGGCGCTCGTCTGAGCACGGACACGGTGGTCGCCGCCGGGCCACCCGGCGCGCGCAACCCGGCGTCCCGCGCCGTGGCGAGCTACCTCGATCACCTCGCGGTGGAGCGCGGCCTCGCGGCCAACACGCTGTTGTCCTACCGCCGGGACCTGCGGCGCTACCTCGCGGTGCTCGCCGCTGCCGGGATCGACGACCTGGCGGCGGTGGGGGAACAGGATGTGGCCGGGTTCCTGGCCGCCCTGCGGGAGGGCGACGAGACGCACCCGCCGTTGTCCGCGGCCTCGGCAGGGCGCGCCGTGGTCGCCGTACGCGGGCTGCACCGGTTCGCCCACCGGGAGGGGCTGACCGCGTCCGACCCGGCCCGGGAGGTCAAACCCCCCGTACCGGCGCGGCGGCTGCCCAAGGCCATCTCGGTGGAGGACGTCGAGCGGCTGCTCGAGGCGGCCGGGTTCGACCAGACGCCGCTCGCCTTACGCGACCGGGCCCTTCTCGAGGTCCTCTACGGCACCGGGGCGCGGATCTCCGAGGCGGTCGGCCTGGCGGTGGACGACGTGGACCGTTCCAGCGGGCTCGTGCGCCTGGACGGCAAGGGCGGCAAGCAGCGCATGGTGCCGGTGGGGTCGTACGCCCAGCGTGCCGTCGAGGCCTACCTGGTGCGGGCCCGCCCCGTGCTGTCCGCTGCCGGCCGGGGCACGTCCGCGCTCTTCCTCAACGCCCGGGGTGGGCGTCTCTCGCGGCAGAGTGCGTGGTCCGTGCTGCGCGCTGCCGCGGACAAGGCGGGCCTGACCGTGGACGTGTCCCCGCACACCCTGCGCCACTCGTTCGCGACGCACCTGCTCGACGGGGGAGCGGACGTCCGCGTCGTCCAGGAGCTGCTCGGCCACGCTTCCGTCACGACGACCCAGGTGTACACGCTGGTCACGGTCGACCGCCTGCGCGAGGTCTACGCGACGGCGCACCCGCGCGCCCTGGCCTGACCGCGCGGCCCCCTTTTCACTGCCGCAGGCCCGGTGGCGACGCCGACTGCCCGTCCGTCGCTTGTCCACAGGAAGCCCGGGGTTTTCCACATCCCGGTGCGGCATCGTCCCCAGACACGCCCGGGATCCTCCCCAGTACCGGTGATCACGTTGTCCGGAAGGCCTTCTGGCCCGTACAGTTCCGCGACTCGTCGGCAAGCCTTTTCGGCGAGAAGTCTCATCAGCAGTAGGTCGGCAGAAAGGCATGTGGTCTTGTGAGTTTGTCGACAAGGAGTGTTCTCACGGAGGCGACCGAGGTCGGCACCATCCCGTCGTCACTCGCCGCAGGTGACGCCGACGGCGTCGGGCCGACCGGCCGCCCCCGTCCGACGTTCGCCACACCGGCTCCACTGGACCATCACGGGCCGGCCCGGATCCTCGCCCTGTGCAACCAGAAGGGCGGGGTCGGCAAGACCACGAGCACGATCAACCTCGGAGCGGCGCTGGCGGAGGCAGGTCGACGGGTGCTGCTCGTCGACTTCGACCCGCAGGGCGCCCTCTCGGTCGGCCTCGGCGTGAACCCGCTCCAGCTGGACCGGACCGTCTACAACCTGCTGATGGAAGCGCACGTCGACGTGCACGACGTGATGCTGAAGACGTCGGTCCCCGGTATGGACCTGCTGCCGAGCAACATCGACCTGTCCGCCGCGGAGGTCCAGCTCGTCAACGAGGTGGCTCGCGAGCAGACCTTGGCCCGGGTGCTCGCTCCCGTCCTCGACGACTACGACATCGTCCTCGTGGACTGCCAGCCCTCCCTCGGCCTTCTCACGGTCAATGCGCTCACCGCGGCACACGGGGTGATCATCCCGCTCGAGTGTGAGTTCTTCGCGCTCCGAGGTGTAGCGCTGCTCATCCAGACCATAGAAAAGGTTCGCGAGCGGCTCAACCCTCAGCTGGAGCTTGAGGGGATTCTCGCCACGATGTACGACGCTCGGACCCTGCACGGTCGAGAGGTGCTTGCCCGCGTCGTCGAGGCGTTCGGGGACCGGGTGTTCCACACGGTGATCAACCGGACCGTCCGTTTCCCCGAGACGACGGTGGCCGGCGAACCCATCACGACGTACGCATCCAGCTCGGCGGGCGCCAAGGCGTACCGCGAGCTGGCCATGGAGGTGTTGGCCCGATGAGCCGCCGCATGTCACTGCCCGGAGCCGACGAGCTGTTCCGGACCACCGGCGCTCCGGCGCCGGCTCCCACCTCGCCCGAGAAGGCGGCGCCCGAGCCGCTGCGCGCGGTGCCCGAGCCCACGGCCGCCCCGACCGCGTCGGAGAGCCTGGACGAGCACGCGGTGACGCGGCCGTCCGGTGTCCGCCACACGGCCACCCGGCGGCGCCCGCGGCAGGCAGGGGACCGGGTGCCCAGCGGGAGGGAGCGGCACGACGAGAAGATCACCGTCTACGTCTCCGCCGAGGAGCTCATGGACCTCGAGCACGCCCGGCTCACGCTGCGTGGGGACCACGGCATGGCGGTGGACCGAGGCCGCATCGTGCGTGAGGCCCTCGCGGTCGTCATCGCCGACCTCGAGGCGAAGGGCGACGCGAGCATCCTCGTACGCCGCCTGCGGGGCCACTGAGTGCTCTACGCCCTCGGCGACCCGCTGTCGTTCGTCCTCCTGGTCGCCTCGTTCCTGATCGCCGTCACGCTGCACGGCTGGGTGCAGTGCGTCGTCGCTGACCGCGCGGGGGACCGACGTCCCCGGCTCGAGGGGCGGCTTCGGCCCGACCCGCGGCGCCACGTCGACCCCTTCGGCGCGGTCTCGGCGCTCATCTCGGGGCTCGGCTGGGCGCGGCCGGTCGACATCCCGCCCCGCGGCCGCCGCGCTGCGGTGCTGGCGGTGACGCTGTCGGGCTCGGCGGCGAACCTCGTCGTAGGGCTGGTCTGCCTGGTCGTCTTCCGGGTGTTGGCAGGTGCAGGGCTGCCGGCGGTGTCGGCCACCCTGCTCCAGCACGGCACCGGCGGTGGCGCCTTCGAGCTGCGCGTGACCCTGCTGTTCGGGCTCATGAACGTGTACATCGGCCTGCTGAGCCTCGTGCCGCTGCCGCCCCTGGACGGAGGCCGCCTGCTGTTCGCCCTGGCGCCCCGCAGCTCCGGGTGGCAGAAGGCGGAGTACCACCTGGTCGAGCAGAACATCGGCGTGGCCGTCGTCCTCGTCCTGCTCCTGCTGCCGCTGGGAGGGCCGCAGGCGCTGCTTCCGACGGTGCTCGACCTCATTGCCAGCCCGCTGGTGCGGCTCGTGACCGGTGGCTGAGGCCGCGGTGACGGTGGAGGGCACGCCGGGCGGCGCTCCGGGCGCGTTCGAGGTCCACCTCGACGTGTTCGACGGGCCGTTCGACCTGCTGCTCGGCTTGATCGCGAAGCACCAGCTGGACGTGACCGAGGTGGCCCTGTCGAAGGTCACCGACGACTTCATCGTGCACATCCGCGCGGCCGGCACGGCGTGGGACCTGGGGCAGGCGACCGAGTTCCTCGTGGTTGCGGCGACGCTCCTGGACCTCAAGGCGGCCCGGCTCCTTCCCTCGGCCGAGGTGGAGGACGAAGAGGACCTTGCGCTTCTCGAGGCACGCGATCTGCTGTTCGCCCGGCTGCTGCAGTACCGCGCGTACAAGCAGGCGGCGGCGCACCTCGCCGGCCTGCTCGCGTCCGAGTCGCGGCGCTATCCCCGTCAGGTCCAGCTCGAGCCGCGGTTCGCGGGGCTGCTGCCCGAGGTACTGCTCGGGCTGGGACCGGCGGAGTTCGCTGCGCTGGCCGCCCGTGCGCTGACCCCACGTGCCGTGGACCTGGTCGCGGTGGACCACGTCCACGGGGGCACGGTCAGCGTCAGGGAGCAGACGGCCGTACTGCGGGAGCGGCTCCAGCGCACCGGCGGCGGATCCTTTCGGGGGCTGACCGCGGACTGCAACGGGACCCTCGAGGTCGTGGCCCGTTTCCTGGGATTGCTCGAGCTCTATCGCGAGGGGCTGGTCTCGTTCGAGCAGGCCGAGGCGCTGGGCGACCTGCACGTGCGCTGGACAGGCGGGGACGCCGAGACGATCGCCGCATCGGAGGCCGGCGCGGAGTGGGACGAGGACCAGCTGACGGTCGCATCGGGCAACGGTGGCGACGGCGGCGAAAGCACGGAGGAACCGGCATGACCGAGCACGCGCCGCACGGCGACACCCCACAGAGCGGGTCCGACGGGGAACTCGAGACCCGGCCTGGAACCCCCCCGGGGCCGTGTGCACCCCATCCCGGCACCCTGGGCCCCGACGCGGGACCTGACATAACCGGCCAGCCGGTCGATGTCGGTGACGGTGAGCAGAGCGCGGGCGAACAGGGTGCCGGTGACTCGGACCACGGCGGAACCCGGGTGACGGGGCCTGTGGTCGATCCGGAGGCGTCAGTCGAGCCCACGGTGACCGGGCAGGCGCCCGCCGGCGAGCCGGCTGCGGAGCAGGTCGACCTGACAGCCGCTGGAGCGGCAACGGGGGAGGAGCTTCCTCCGCTGCGGGCGGGGTTGGAGGCGGTCCTGCTCGTCTCGGACGAGCCCGTGTCGGCTGTCAGTCTGGCCCAGGTCTGCGAGCGGCCGACCGAGGAGGTCGAGCGGACGCTGCACGCCCTGGCTCAGGAGTACACCGACCAGGGCCGGGGCTTCGAGTTGCGGGCGGTCGCCGGTGGCTGGCGGCTCTACACCCGAGCCGACTGCGCCCCCTACGTCGAGCGGTTCGTGCTCGACGGCCAGCAGGCGCGGCTCACGCAGGCCGCCCTGGAGACCCTGGCCGTGATCGCGTACCGGCAGCCGGTGACCCGGTCGCGCGTCAGCGCGGTACGCGGCGTCAACGTCGACGGTGTCGTGCGGACCCTGCTCGCGAGGGGGCTGATCACCGAGTCCGGTCAGGACGAGGACTCAGGCGGGATGCTCTACCGCACGACGCCCCTGCTGCTCGAGCGGCTCGGACTACAGTCGCTTGAGGACTTACCGTCCCTTGCTCCACTGCTCCCCGAGCTTCATGAGTTCGAATCCGCACAAACATCAAGTTGAGGTAGAGATGTCCGACGAGCAGGGTGTCCGGTTGCAGAAGGTCATGGCAGCGGCAGGAGTGGGGTCACGCCGGGCCTGCGAAGACCTCATTGCCAAGGGCCGGGTGTCCGTCGACGGTGCCACCGTCCGGGAGCAGGGCATGCGGGTCGACCCAGAGACCGCGATCGTCCGTGTGGACGACATGCGCATCAACACCGGCACCAGCCGCACCTACCTCGCGCTGAACAAGCCGCGCGGCATGGTGACGGCAATGACCGACCCGGAGGGGCGGCCGACGGTCGGGGACCTGGTCGAGCAGCGCACCGACCGGGTCTTCCACGTGGGCAGGCTGGACGTGGACACCGAGGGTCTCCTGCTGCTGACCAACGACGGTGAACTGTCCCACCGGCTCACGCACCCGAGCTACGAGGTCCCGAAGACCTACCTCGCCGAGGTGATCGGCCCGATCGCTCGTGAAGTCGGACGTCAGCTCAAGGCCGGCATCGAGCTCGAGGACGGGGTGGCACGCGTGGACGAGTTCCGCCTCGTGAGCTCGTCCGGCAACCGGGTGCTCATCGAGATGGTGCTCCACGAGGGGCGCAAGCACATCGTCCGGCGGTTGCTGGATGAGGTCGGTCACCCGGTGCAGCGTCTGGTACGCACCTCGATCGGGCCGGTGCACCTGGGTAGCCAGCGCCCCGGCAAGATCCGGGCCGTGGCCGGCGCCGAGCTGTCCGCCCTTTTCGCCGCTGTCGACATGTGAGCCAGCTCCACGCCGCTCGATGACGTAGCGACTCAGACCCCGGGCCAGGTCCAGGAGACCGTCCTCCAAGGACGTCCGGGGACAGCGCGCCTGCCCCCCGTCCCGACTCTTGTGTCCCGGGGGGGCGACAGCGGGGCCGTGGACCGTCGTCCGGCCCGGCGACCCTCTCGTCGAGCTGCGGCCCGTCGAGTCGCCCTGAACGCACCCGCTGTTGC
>JAOPWV010000044.1 GCA_025965475.1 Frankiales bacterium
GCGGAGGGCGTGGGATTCGAACCCACGAGGAGCTTGCACCCCTAGCGGTTTTCAAGACCGCCGCCATCGGCCTCTAGGCGAGCCCTCCCGATAGGAGCGCCATTGTGCCCGAACGGCCGATGGGAACGCCTCCAGCCCTTGATCGTGGGACACAGGAGCGGACGTCCGGTGCACGGTCGACACCAGGCGGGAGCGTCCACACGCGCCCGTACCCACGCCCCCCGCCCGGAATCGGCATCAGCGGTTGGGCACGTGAGCCGTCGCCAGGGTGCGACCCGGCCCTGCCAGCGCCAGGGGACATGTAAGTCGGACGCGAGCGGCCGGCAGCGCGGCGAGAGTGAGTGACGACGACCCCGGGCGAGCGGGCGGCGCCACCCTCAACCCCGGCGCTACCGTGGGCTCGTTCGGGGCGCGCCGCATGATCCGCCAGCACGAGCGCCCCGCGGCCGCCCGAAACGTGTCGTGGACGCCGCGGCGTAACCAACCGACGGCCGGACCCCCGCCCGGCAGGGCGGACCCCGCCAACACGGAACTCCTCGTTCGTGTGGAGATCTGCTCAGATGAGCGCCCGTTGTGCGCGGGATCCGGCTGCCTCGGAAGCGTTCGGTCGCCGGGCCTTGGTCGCCTGGGGAGACGCGTCGGAATGCCTCGTCATCACCCGCGTGGCGCCTGCTGCATCCGCGCGAACACATCGGCGAAGGACTCCATCAGTTCGTGCGGCAGCGAGTACGAGCCGACGTGCTGCAGGAAGACGCTGGTGGCGCCGGCGGCTTCGACGTCGGCGATGCGGGCGAGGATCTCGTCGGGCGTGCCGAACAGGCAGAACTCCGTCGCGAAGCGCAGGGCGTCCTCGTCGCTGACCCACTGGCCGCAGAGCTCCACGGCCGCGTCCCAGTCCTCCGCGTGCACGAGGTCCGGGTACACCTCCGGGATCTGCCTGGGCACCTCGACGTGGATTCCCGCTACCGCCAGCGCGGCGCCGCCGCCTATCTGCGCAATCCCCGCGCAGATGGGCTTGAGCTGACGCGCGTCGCGGGCCACGTCGTCGGTGACGTGCGCGAACGTCGACACGACCATCTGCAGGTCGTCCAGCGAGCGGCCAGCCGCCGCCGCTCCCTCCGCCACCTTGGCGCGGCTGCTCGCCAGGGTTGTCGGAGAGATCCCGCTCAACAGGATCGCGCCGTCGGTGACCTCCCCGGCCAGCCGGAGGTTGCCTGGGCCGCTGGCCGCCATCATCAGCTTCGGCGGAACGCCGGGGTCGCGCAGGGCCGAACGGACCCCATTGAAGTCGACGTCCTCCCCGCCGAGCAGCCCGCGCAGGACGGCGATGCCCTCGCGCATCTGCGCCTGCGTGCTCGGCCGCAGCCCGACGGGTACCACCGAGCTGTTGCCCACACCCAGACCGAGGACGAAGCGGCCCTCCGCGATCTCGGCCACGCTGCGGGCAGCGGAGGCGAGTACAGCCGGGTGCCGCGTCTGCAGGTTGGTGACGGCGGTACCCAGCTGCACCCGCTCGGTCGCCTCGGCCGCGGCCGTCAGGGTCACGAAGACGTCGCGCCACAACAGCTGCGAGTCCGGGAACCACACCTCCGCGAAGCCGAGCTGCTCCGCCTTGGCTGCTGCGGCGGCGACCTCTTTCGCCGGGCCGCAGGGGGGCAGCCGGATACCGAGCCGCATTGCTAGGCCTTACCGAGCAGGAAGGCGATGTTGAGCTCGTTGAAGCGGGAGCTGTGCTCGTGCTGCGGCCAGTGGCCGCACCCGCCGAAGATCTCGAGCCGCGAGTCGGGGACGCTGGCCTTGATCCGCTCGGCCTCGGGCACGTCACCGAACGGGTTCTGCGCCCCCCAGATGACGAGCGTCGGGGCGGCGATGCGGTGCATCTGCTCCTCGGTGAGGATGTCGCGCTGCCGGTTCTCCATCTCCTGGAGCGAGAGCAGGTGGTCGATGCCCGCCACGAAGGAGGGGCGGTGGTAGATGGTGTGGCGCACCTCGACGAGCTCGTCCGTGACGTTCTCCGGATCGTGCATCAGCAGTTCGAGCCGCTGGCGCGTCAGCGCGATGTCATCACTCTCCACCGCGGCGCGGGTGCTGGTCTTGATCCGTTCCATGACGGCCGGATTGGCAACGGTCCCCCCGGGGGCGACGAGGGTGAGACGAGCCACCCGGTCGGGGTGGTCCGCCGCCAGCCGGGCGGAGACCCAGCCACCGAGGGACTCCCCGACGAAGTGGGCGCGGTCGATGCCTTCGGCGTCGAGGTAGGCCAGGATGTGGTCGACGTACCTCGGGATGGTGTAGGGCACGCCGGGCTGCTCCGTGTAGCCGTGCCCGAGCATGTCGACGGCATGGCACGAGAAGTGCTCGGCGTGTGCCGGGATGTTCCGCACGAAGGCTTCGAGGTGCCCGCTGGTGCCGTGCAGGAAGATGACGGGATCACCCGAACCCGCGGTCAGCGTACGGGTCCGGACGCCGCCGGCGTCCACGTAGCGCAGCGCGTGCGGCGTTTCGGTGAGGTCGGTCCAGATCGTCATGGGTGCCTTTCGTGGGTGGAGGGGCCTACTGGCTGAATCGGGGGGACAGGTGTCCTTGGCCGCATCGCGCGGCTCACGGTCCGTCCGGGTCGCCCAGTCGTGGAGGCGGGATGGTCACCGGGCGGATCTGACGGGGGATGAAAAGGCGGAACAGTCCTCCGAGCACGGTCACGACCAGCAATGCACGGAAGACCTGGTGGGTCGACTCGTGCATCGAGGCGCGCAGGAACGCGCCGGCCGCCGAGTCGCCCGCGGCGCGCGCCGCCGAGATGAACGCGTCGCCGCTCGCCCCGAGGTCGCCGCCGAGCGCCGCCGGCGCGGACGCGAGCCGACGGGACAGTTCGTGGTCGGCGACCGCAGCGAACCCGGCAACGCCTGCGGCGCTTCCGATCGAGCGCGCGAACATGTTCGTCCCCGTGACGACGCCCCGCTGACTCCAGCCAACGACCGACTGCAACGCCACGGTGACCGGCATAGAGGTGAGGCCCAAGCCCAGGCCGATGACGAAGCACGCGCCGGCGATCGTCGCGACACCTGATGCCGGCGTCAGGGCGACCAGCACCAGCACCCCGGCGACGGTGAGCGCGGTGCCGATGAGCGCCGTGGCCCTGACACCGATCCGCAGGTAGAGCCGCCCCGACTGGGTCGTGGCGATCGGCCAGCCGAGCGTCATCGCCGCCAGGGCGAACCCGGCTTCCAGCGGTCCCGTCCGGTGCACCACCTGGATGTAGGTGGGCAGGTACGCCGCCACGCCGATCGTCAGTGCCCCGATGGACACCGCGGACAGGTTGCCGGCGAGTAGCACCCGACGACGGAAGATCCACAGCGGCAGCACCGGTGCGGCCGCTCGTCGTTCCGCGAAGACGAAGACCGCGAGACTGGCCGCGCCGACGGCGAAGATCCCGATGCTGGTCGTGGAGCCCCACGCCCAGGTCGTCCCACCCGAGAGCAGGCCAAGGATGCACAGGGAGCAGCCGGTCGTGAGGGTGGCCGCGCCCAGCACGTCCACCCGGGCCGGCTGCCGCGTGATGCGCTCGTCGAAGTGCTTGACCAGCATCCACAGCGCGACAGCGCCGATGGGTGCGTTGAGCAGGAAGATCCAACGCCACGACAGGAACTCCGAAAACAGGCCGCCGAGCGCCGGGCCGAGGACGGAGGACACTCCCCAGACCGTCGCCATGTAGCCCTGGACACGAGCGCGGTCCTCGAGCTCGAACAGGTCGCCGAGGATCGTTGTGGTGATCGGCTGGATCGCGCCCGCGCCGATTCCCTGTGCCGCCCGCGCGGCGATGAGCACGGGCATGTTCCACGCGAGTCCGCACAGCACCGAACCCACCACGAAGACCATGATGCCGATGAGGATCACCGGCTTGCGCCCCACCGCGTCGGCGGCGCGGGAGTACAGCGGCATCGTGACGGCCTGCGCCAGCAGGTAGACGGAGAAGAGCCAGGGGAAGTCCCTGAACCCTCCCAGGTCGTCCACGATCGACGGGACGGCCGTGGCGATGATCGTCCCCTCGAGCGCGACCAGCGCCATCGCGACCATGAGAGCTGCCAGCACGGGTGCGTGCGGACGCAGGTCTGTCTTGGCCGTCACGACGGCTGCCGAGGTGCCAGGGCAGCCGTCGTGACGGCGACGCAGCGGAACAACGAAACTCCGTTACGCGGACGCGCGGCCCGCCCCGCGCCCGAGAACCCTTGCTGGTCGAGGGCCACCTAACCGCCGAGAGCGGTCGAGCACGCCCACCACCAGGGGCATGGCCGCGCTGCACGCCCGTCAGCCACTGCCGACCAGCCCCATACCGGCCGGGTCACGCTGGTCGTCAGGGGCGTAGATGCAGAGACGGATCTCGCGCCGGAGACTGACGAAAGTCTCCGACTCCGCGAAGTCGTCGCCGCGGGGCCGCGGTGTCGCGACGTCGAAGATCCTGGAGATGCGGCCGGGGCGCGCCGACATGACGACGACCCTGTCCCCGAGAAGCACAGCCTCCTCGATGTCGTGCGTCACGAAGATGATCGTCGCCTTCGTCTCGCTGCTGATCTTCGACACCTCCAGCTGCAGACGTGTCTTCGTCATGGCATCGAGAGCGCCGAAGGGCTCGTCCATCAGGAGGACCTCAGGACGGGTCGCGAGGGCCCGCCCCAGGTTCACGCGCTGCTGCATGCCCCCAGACAGCTGGTTGGGGTAGGAGTCCGCGAAGTTCTCCAGCCCGACCAGCTCCAGGGCCCAGTCAACCCGCTCCTTGCGCTCGCCCTTGCTGGCTGAGCGCTGCATCTCCATCCCGTACGCGATGTTGCCGCGCACGCTCCGCCACGGGAGCAACGACGCGTGCTGGAAGACAACGCTGCGCTCGGGGCCGGGTCGCCGCACCTCTTTTCCGTGCACCAGGATCCGGCCCGAGGTGAGCTTCGTCAGGCCGGCGCAGGCGGTCAGCAGGGTCGACTTGCCGCAACCGGAGGGCCCAACGATCGTGACGACCTCGCCCTTTGCGACCGTGAGCGACACGTCCTGCAGCACCTGCAGGTCGCCGCCCTTCCCCCGCGGGAAGACCTTGTTGGCGGACTCGACCACCAGTGCGGCGTCCGGGGACGTCACCTCAGCCGTTGCCATGGAGCTTCTCCGCGAAGGACTTGTCGACCATGTCCGCCGCAGGGAAGCCCTTGGCAGCCGGGTTGGTGAAGGCCAGCTGCTCGAGCACGTTCTTGTGGTCCGCCTCCTGGGGGAGCATCGAGGTGTCGATTCCGGCGACGGCGACGTCAAAGCTCTTGCGTACGAGCGTCAGGTCGGTGGTGCTCGTGAACTTGGAGATGATGGCGACGATCTGGTCGGCCTTGGCCGGGTCCTTGTACGCCTTCGCCGCGTCCTGGAGCGCGGCAAGAACCCGGCTGATCGTGTCCTGCTTCTTGTCCGCCGTGCTCTTCGTGACCACGATGCCGGCGTACGGCCAGGCGAAGTCCTCGCCGCTGTAGTCGATGAGGATCTTGGCGCCGGGCACCTTCGCGACGGCCGTGTAGGTGACGGGGGCGCCGAAGATGGCCGCCTTGACCTGACCCGAGGCGAACGCGCTGAGCGCCGCGCCCTGTCCCCCGACGTTGCGCCGGATGACGCTCGTGGCGGGGTCGAGGCCAGCCTTACGCAGCAGCATGTCCGTGTAGATGGCCGTCGTCGTGCCCGGGGACGAGACCGCGATGGCCTTCCCCTTGAGGTCCTCGACACTGTTGATGCCGGGGGCCACCACCAGTCCGAGGTTTGACTTGTGCGTCCAGACGCCGACGTACTTGATGGGCGCCTTCTGTACAGCCCCGACCTCCGGACCGGGGGCGGAGTAGACGCCGAAGTCGAGGCTTCCTCCCACCAGTCCAGCAGTGATCTGAGGGCCACCGGGGATGAGCTTGACGTCCGCTTCGATGCCGTGGGCCTTGAAGAAGCCGAGCTCCGCGGCGACGGCCGGGAGCGACTGCTCTGCGGTCGGTGCCGCCACGCCGATGGCGACCTTGGTGGTCGCTCCTGCCGACGAGCTGGCCGCGGCCTTGCTCTCCGCGTTGCTGCCGGCCGCGTTGCTGCTGCCGCACGCGGCGGCCGCTCCGAGGCTGGCGGTAATGGCAAGGAGAGCGAGCAAACGCCTCGTCGGGGACGAGGATGCGATGTGGGGCACGGTGTTCCTTTCGATGGTGGCGGGCCGGGCTGAACGCGGATCTTCTAGTCCTGCCAGGGCGTCAACTTCCTCTCCAAGTAGCGCAGCGCACCGGTGAGGACCATGGCGGTGCCGGCGACGATGAAGACGCCCACGAAGGCGACGTCGGTCCGCAACTCCAGGCCGGCGCTGGTGATGAGCGCACCGATGCCGACGTTGCCCCCGAAGAACTCGGCGACGACGACGCCGATCAGCGCCTGGTTGATGGCGTGGCGCAGGCCGGACACGATGAACGGCACGGAGCCCGGGAGCACCAGGGTCCTGAAGATCGCCAGGTCACTCGCCTGGAAGCTGCGTGCCACCCGCAGCAGGTCGGGATCGGTGGCACGCACCCCGGCGATCGTGTTGATCAGGAGCGGGAAGACCGCCGCGAGGACTACGACGATCAGCCGAGATTCGAAGCCGATCCCGGCCCAGACGAGGACGAGTGGGATCAGCGCGATGCGCGGCGTCGCGTAGAGCATCGACACGAACGGGTCGACGATCGCATCAAGCCAGCGATACCAACCCATGGCGATCCCGAGCGGGATGGCAATGAGGATAGAGACCACGAACCCCACGGCGAACAGCTCGGCGCTCGACCGCACGTTGGTGCCCAGCTGCCCGTTCGTCCACATCTCGCGAGCCGCGGAGACGATGGCGGTGGGCGAACTCGTGAACAGGGGGTTGATCCACTCTCGGTCCGCGGACAGCTGCCACAGGATCACGAAGACCGTCACGCTTGCCGTGCCGATGAGCTTGCGTTGCTGTCGCGCTGCAAGCGCGCGGATACCGCCGCCGCCGGCGCCGAGCGCCTTCGTCGCCGCCGCCTGCTGGGGCGGCAATGTCCCTGTCACCATTGGTCTCCTCCGGACGTTGCTGTCACGCGACCGGGGTAATCCCCTGGATCGGCATGTGTCGTCGCTGCGCGGCGAGCGCGCAGGTGGTCTGTGATCGGCGCTCGCGCGCCTGGCTTCGTGCGGCCGTTCGAGATGCGCGGGTTCACGGGTGCGCCCATGTCAGACGTCCGACTGCTGGCCGGTGAAGTGCTCAGCGACGCCGAGGACGTTGTTGAAGAACCGGCGCCCAGCCGTCGTGACGAGGGACTGCGCGGGCCCGACCCACCACGTGCCGCCCAGCAGAACGATGCTGTCGCTGGTCGCGTCGAAGGCAACGGCATCAGCAGCCAGGCGTTCGGCGTCGGCCGCGCCCGCAGTCAGGCTGTCCGTCAGGTTGGACGTCATCGCCTGCGGCCAGGCGACGATGCCAGCGCAGTCGAAGCCGGCGGAGACGAAGAAGCTGCGGACGCTGTCGTCCGCAACGCCGGCCAGTCGATGCGCGATCGTCACCCTGGAGGCTCCGGCGGCCCTCATCTGTGCGACCACGACCATCATGTCGGTCATGACCCGCACACCTGCCTGGCTTGAGGCTTGTTCCGCTCGCAGCAGCAGCTCGTCCCAGGTGAAGGCGAAGCTGAAGGCGCTGCCGCCAACCACCACTGCGTCCACGTTCCCGGCGTCCAGCGCCAGGCCGCGGCCTGCCAACTGCAGCAGGTCGTCACCGTGTCGGGGGTCGTAGCCGGCCACGTCCACGTGTCGGACATCGAGGATCACGTCCGGGCCCGCGTGGCGATAGAAGGTGTACGGAACGACGTCGCATCTCGCGCCCGGGCACAGGTAGACCACGGAACGGGGGGCCGTGCGATCCGGCACGGTTCTAGACAAGGACATCACGGTCCCCGACGCCCGCGCCCCGTGGCACCAGTCGCCGCGTGAAGGGCTCGCCCCCGTCCGCGGACAGCAGCGGCCCGGTCCAGCTCTCCAGGGACTCGCCGGGCGACACCGCCTTCAGCAGCCCCTCCCACTTGTTGTAGAGCTGAGCCCTGCCCAGCGGCCGCGTCTCAGCCCCGAGCGGAACGGTCACCAGCTCGGTGTAGGTAGCGGCACCGGCGTCGACCACGACGCGCGCGCCCCAGGAGCGTGGGTACAGGTCGTCGATCGGCGCGCCGCCCGCCACGAGCGAGACCGGCACGTCCGGCAGGTCCAGCGCGCGCCAGTACGTCCGGCAGTCGTCGGCACAGCCGCTGACCGCTGCCCGCGTCACGTACGTGACGCTGCACTTGCGGCCCCCGACCGTCTCGGGCTGCGCCTCCTGGTTCAGGAACCTGCGCAGGGGGGCGGGCACCGCGACCGTGATGCTCCGTATGTCGCCGGGCTGGAGCCCTGCATGCTCGACCACGCCGCGGGTCGCCTCGGCGACAGCATGCAGCGGACGGGCGCACGGGTAGGGCTTCAGGGCTGTCGACACGATTGCCGGAGGTCCGGCCGGGGTGAGCGTTGTCGCGTCCAGTGGATAGGCACCGTCGTCGAAGATGCGCAGCGAGCCCACGAGGCCTAGCGCGGCTTGGCGAGCCGCCTCCAGGCCGAGTCGCGCAGCCGTGCCGGCGGAGGTGTAGTGGCCGTCCGTGATGTCCGGTGGCAGCTGCGCGCATCCGGACGTGGCCGCGATCGCGACGGCATGCGCGCAGGCCTGCCTGTCGAGTCCCATGAGGTAGCCGGCAGTCACGGCAGACCCGAGCTTGGCGAACAGCGAGCTGGGCCAGAGCCCCCTCGCGTACATGCCGGGTGCGTCACCCGCCGTCGCGGCGGCCACGGTGGCCTCGTAGCCCGCGACGACGGCGCGCAGGACCTGGTCGACCGTGCTTCCCAGGCGCAGGCCCAGGTGCACGGCTACCGCGACGCACAGCGCGGGGCAGGTGGCGCTCTCCTCGTGCAGCGCGTCGAACTCGTCGACGTGGATGAGCGTGGCGAGCAGGTCCACCGACTCCGGCAGGCTGGGCCCGGTCGGCGAGTCGGCGCGGGCGGCCACCACCATCAGCTCTCCCAGGGGACCGACGGCTCCGCCGGCGGCGCAGCACACTGCGTCGGCGACGTGAAGCCTTGCCGTGAGCAGCACGTCGGCGGACGCCGACTCTGCGGCATCGAGCGCGTGCTCTACCAAGGTCGCCGCGGTCCCGGCGAGCGCACCCGTCACAGCCCCGCCACCTGTCCGCCGTCCACGTCGATGCCTGCGCCGATCAGGTACGAGGCACGGTCGGAGGCCAGGAAGGCAATGACGTCGGCGACCTCCGCGGCTTCGGCTTCGCGGTGCAGCGGGATCTCGGTGAGCAGGTGCTCGCGGGCCTCGGCGAGCGTCATCCCCTGGGCGGCCGCCCGGGCCTCGTGGTGGCCGCGGAGCCGGGGGCTCGTGACCGCACCCGGGTTGACGGTGTTGAGCGAGACGCCGTCCTTCGCCAGCACCCGCGCGAAGCCCTTCGCGAACAGGGAGAGTGCAGCGTTGGAAGCTCCGCCGGGAAGGTGGACATCCATGGGCTGGATCCCGCCCACACCGGAGACGACGACGATCCGCCCGTGCCCCTGCTGGCGCATGACCCTGGCGACGCTGAGGACCAGTCGCACGTTGATGAGGAACTTGTTGGTCATCGCGTGCTCGTAGTCGGCGTCCGTCGCCTCGTACGCCGGGACGCGGCGGGTCGAACCCGCGGCTGACACCAGGACGTCCAGGGAGCCGGCTGTGTCGGCGATGTCCGCCACGACCGCATCGAGGGCAGCGGCGTCCTCGAGGTCGCAGAACCGTGCCTGCGCCTGCCCCCCTTGGGCCCGCAGGGCGGCGGCGGCGGCTTCGAGTGCCGTCTGGTCGCGGCCCAGCAGGACGACGCGGGCGCCCTCCTGCGCGAGCCGGCGGCATACGGCAGCTCCGAGCTCGCCGCTCGCCCCCGCGACAAGGGCCACGCGGTCAGTGAGTCCGAGGTCCACGTGCGCGTCCCTTCGGCGTGGCCCGGAACCCGGACTTCCGGTCAGTGGTCACAGCGGCACCGCCATGGACAGCTCTGCCGCCGCGGCGGCCAGCAGTCCCTGCATCTGGTGGAGCTTCTCGTCGTCCACGCGCTGGACGGGGCCGGCGGCGCTGAGCGCGGCGACGACAGCGCCCGCACGGTTGCGCACCGGCACGCCGATGGCCCGCACGCCTTCGTTTCGCTCCTCCTCGTTGACGGCGAAGCCACGTGCGCGGATCGTCTCCAGCTCCGCCGCCAGCACATCTGCGTCGACGATCGTCCGGGCGTTGTAGCGGACGAGGCCGGCCGCGAGCACCGCCTCCTGCAGCTCGCTGTCGCCGTACGCGAGCAGGACCTTGCCCGCGGCGCTGGCGTGCAGCGAGGTGAGGGGGGAGGGCAAGGTCGCCAGCCGGACCGCCGCGTCGACCGGTTCGCGCCGGTCGAGGTAGAGCAGCGCGGTCCCTTCGAGCACGCCCAGGTGCACGGTTTCGCCGCACGACACCACGAGCCTGTCCAGAAGCGGGCGCGCCGCGGTGACCAGGCTGTTCTGGCTGGCCGCGAAGATTCCGAGCGCGATGATCCTGGTCCCGAACGCGTAGTTCCTGTCCGGGAGCTTGCGGACGAACGCATGCCGCTCGAGCGTGCTGAGGATCCGGTGAACCGTGGGCTTCGGCAGTCCCGTGGTCGCAGTGATCTCCGCAAGGCTCTGGCTGCCTGCTGCTGCCTCGAGGCATTCGAGTACGGCGATCGCCTTGTCAATGGCGGTGTCCAACGTCAGAACCTCCTCACATCGCATCGTGAAAGCCAAGCGGCGAACCTGACCTGCGGGCGCGCAGAGCGCCTCTTCTCGAGCTGGAGCTGGCCGCGTCAGGCCGGTAGCAGCGCCACACCCATGCCGGTGATCCACTCCTCGATCGCCCAGTAGCCCACCGTCTCGGCGGGGGCTGCGCCCACGAAGTTCTTCGCAGCGATCCAGTTGCGGATCTCTGCCCCGCCGTTGCCGGCTTCCGCGTCCAGGTCCTGGAACTCCTTCGCGAGGACGGCCGGATCGCCGCCCTGCTCGAGCGCTCGCAGGAAGCGCCGGTCGAACTCGGGGTTGATGCGGGACGGCGCCGCGCGGATGATCTTGCGCCGAGCGTCCTCGTACTGCGCCGTCCCGTGGCGCCCGCGCAGCCAGGCCTCGACGAGGAAGCGGTCGTCGTCGCTCTCCGGCGCGCGCCAGTCCGGCCACGGCAGCGTGTGCGAGAGGCCGCCGGACGCGACCACAGCCACCCGGCAGTCGGCCGGGAAGTCCCGGACGGCGCTGGCCAGCGCTTGGCCGAGCTGGGCGCATCGCTGGACCGAGGGCAGTGGCGGCGCGAACAGGTTGATGACGATCGGGATGATCGGGACGGAGGCGCTCGGCCACAGGTATTGCACCGCGTGCGTCAGACCGTGGTCGATCGTCATGTCGATCGAGAACGCCGCGTCGATGTCCCGCTGCACCAGCCCCTCGAGCAGGTGCCGGGCCAGGGTGGGGTCGGTCTCCAGCCGGCCCTTCGGGGTGCCGCTCTCGCCGGTGCCGGTCACGTCCCCCACCCCGATCGAGAACGTGGGAAGCAGGTCCAGGAAGAAGCCCCGGAAGTGATTGCTGCCGATGCAGATGATCGCGTCCGGCGCGAGGCCGACGAGGTAGTCGCGGGCCGTGCCCAGCGCCTGCTTGAACCCGACCGCACTGGCGACGTCGCGGACCCGGTCGAAGTCGGTGTTCATGAGCGTGCTGTGTGAGGCAGCCACTCCGCCGACGATCGTTGCCATCGGGGCTCCGTTCCGGTCCAGGCATTCCAACATGTGGAACGCGTTCCATCGATGTTGCACACCTGATCATCGATCCCCGTCGGCGTCAAGCACTCGATCGGAGCCCGTTCCGACGTGTCCGCGGCACGCCGCCGACCCGTGCGCGGCTCATCGGAAACGCTTGCGCAGCACCGTCGGGCGCGCTCCTTGACACCCCCGCGACGCCGCTGATAGACACATATCTGGAACGCGTTCCATATTATGGAACGGCCACGAGATCACGCCGCCCCGCCCCACATGGGGCGGCAACGAAGGCGGCCCCCCTACGACCGAGCTGGGAGTCGCTGGTGCAGCACGCCCCCGTTGCCGTTCCGGACGGGCGCGTCGATGTCCGACGGGTCGATGTCCGGCGAGACCACTCGTGACCCCCTTGGCCGGCCCGGTGGACCGGGCGGCCCGGCGCCTGTCGAACGCTGCGGCGACGCGTGCGGCCTGCGCCCCAGTGCGTGACCTTCTCGGCGCCGAGGACGTGGGTGTCGGCTACCAGGTGCAGGAGTTGCTGGTCGCCGAGCGCCTTCGTGCCGGGCAGACCCGCGTCGGCCGCAAGATCGGCCTGACCAACCCGAAGGTGCAGCATCAGCTGGGCGTGGACCAGCCGGACTTCGGAGTGCTGCTCGACGCCATGGCCTGGCCCCAGAACCAGCCGGTCGACCTGGACCGCCTGCTGCAGCCGAAGATCGAAGCGGAGATCGCCTTCGTACTCAAGGCCGACCTGGACCATGAAGGCGTCACCGAGGCGGACGTGCTCGCCGCAACGGACCACGTGCTCGCGGCCCTTGAGATCGTGGACAGCCGCGTCGCGGACTGGGACATCAGCATCGTTGACACGGTGGCGGACAACGCCTCCTGCGGCCTGTTCGTCCTCGGAAGCGAACCGGTGGCTCCGGCCAGCCTCGACCTCGCGGCCGTGTCCATGACCCTGCGGCAGGATGGCGAGCTGGTCTCGAGCGGGACAGGTGCCGACTGCCTCGGGAATCCGGTGACCGCCGTCGCCTGGTTGGCCAACACGGCGCGCGCCTACGGGGCGCCCCTTCGAGCCGGAGAGGTTGTCCTGTCCGGAGCCCTGGGGCCGATGGTGCCGGTCCGACCCGGCGCGCGATACGACGCCGAGCTGGTCGGCATCGGCAGCGTCGGCGTCGCGTTCAGCGCCGCCCCGGTGCCGCCGGGAGCGAGCGGATGACGGCAGGGCGCGCCGCGCGCCGGCCGAGCGGTCACCCCGGTGCCCACCCAGGCGTACGCATCGTCGCAACGGCCTGCGACCTCGTGGTCGCACAACCCACCGAGCTGACAAGGGAGGCACGATGAGCGAGCGCGAGTCCACCGAAGGGCCGGCCGCAGGCCCGCGGGTCTACATCCAGGATGTGACCCTTCGCGACGGGATGCACGCCGTGCGTCACCGGTACACCCTGGACGACGTCACCACGATCGCCGCCGCCCTCGACGCAGCCGGAGTCGACGCGATCGAGATCGCGCACGGGGACGGACTAGCCGGCTCGAGCCTCACGTACGGCCCGGGCGCGCACTCGGACGAGGCATGGATCGGTGCCGTCGCCGCTGTCGTGAAGAACGCCCGGCTGACCACCCTGCTGCTGCCGGGGATCGGCACCATCGAGAACCTCGAACGCGCACACGACCTGGGCGTCACCTCCGTCCGTGTGGCCACCCACGCGACGGAGGCCGACATCGCCGCGCAGCACATCGCCAAGGCTCGTGAGCTCGGCATGGACGTGTCCGGCTTCTTGATGATGAGCCACATGTCCCGCCCAGGCGACCTCGCGGCACAGGCGCTACTGATGGAGTCCTACGGCGCCCACTGCATCTACGTCACCGATTCGGGAGGTCGCCTCACGATGGACGGCGTCCGCGATCGGGTACGCGCCTATCGGGACGTGCTGGATCCGGCCACGGAGCTCGGCATCCATGCGCACCAGAACCTCTCCCTCGCCGTCGCGAACTCCGTTGTCGCCGTGGAGAACGGCGTCACCCGCGTGGATGCCTCGCTGGCCGGCATGGGCGCAGGTGCGGGCAACTGCCCGATCGAGCCACTCGTCGCCGTGGCCAACATCCAGGGCTGGCAGCACTCGTGCGACCTGTTCGCACTGCAGGACGCGGCGGACGACCTCGTGCGCCCGCTGCAGGACCGACCGGTCCAGGTCGACCGGGAGACCCTGACGCTCGGCTACGCGGGCGTGTACTCGAGCTTCCTCCGGCACGCCGAGCGCGCCGCAGCCGAGTACGACCTGGACACCCGCGACATCCTTGTGGAGGTCGGGCGACGCGGCCTGGTCGGCGGACAGGAAGACATGATCATCGACGTGGCGCTGGACCTCGTCGGACGGGGCGGCGCCCGTGGCCGCACGATGCAGAAGGTCTGATCGACTGTGACTGACGCCCATGCCGACGACACCGAGACGTACGACACCGACGTCCTGGTCGTCGGAACAGGACCTACTGGCGCCACCGCCGCACTGGCACTGGCCACCTACGGCGTGCGGGTACGGGTAGCCACCAGGTGGAACTGGCTGGCCAACACCCCCCGCGCGCACATCACGAACCAGCGCGCCCTCGAGGTACTGCGCGACCTCGGCGTCGAAGCCGAGGCCGCATCGGTAGGGACACCCTGGCACCTGATCGGCGACATGGTGTTCGCCACCAGCCTGGCCGGCGACGAGATCGCGCGACTGCACACCTGGGGCACGGGCGCCGAGAGGCGGACCGAGTACGAGCTCGGAAGCCCCTGCCCCCTGCTCGACATCCCGCAGCCGTACATGGAGCCTGTGCTCGTCAAGAACGCGGCAGCGCGCGGCGCCGACATCTCGTTCAACACCGAGTACCTGTCGCACGTGCAGGATGCGACCGGGGTCACCTCGACCCTGCAGGACCGGCTCACCGGTCACGAGTACACCGTGCGCAGTCGCTTCCTCGTGGGCGCCGATGGCGCCCGCTCGCGCATCGCCGAGGAGCTGGGTCTCCCCATCGAAGGGACGATGGGCAGGGCGGGGACCGTCTACACGCAGTTCCGTGCCGACCTCGCGCCGTATGTGACGCACCGCCCGAGCATCCTGCACCGCATCCTGCTCCCCAGCTACGCGTTCGGTGAGATCGGGCTGGCGACGCTGCGCGCCATCCGGCCCTGGGACCAGTGGATCGCAGGCTGGGGCTACGACATCAACGGGCCCGAACCCGACCTGCGGCCCGAGGCGGTGCTGCCACGGGTGCAGGAGATGATCGGCGACCCCTCTGTCGCAGTCGAGATCGAGGACGTCCGCACCTGGCAGGTGAACCAGGCATGGGCGACGCAGTACTCATCCGGGCGTGTCTTCTGCGGAGGCGACGCCGTCCACCGGCACCCTCCGTCGAGCGGGCTCGGCTCCAACACCTCCATCCAGGACGCGTTCAACCTGGCCTGGAAGCTGGCGTACGTGATCAAGGGCTGGGCCGGCCTGCCGCTGCTCGACACCTACTCACCCGAACGCGCGCCGGTGGGCGAGCAGATCGTGGCCCGCGCCAACCAGTCCCGCCGCGACTACGCCGGCATCAACGACGTCCTACGCGTCGTCCGGGAGGCGGACTCGGTGGCGGCCGGGCTCGCGAAGCTCACCGAGGCCACCCGGGAGGGCGTCGCCCTGCGCGAGGCGCTCGTCGAGGCCGTAGCCGTCAAGAACAACGAGTTCAACGCTCAGGGCACCGAGCTCAACCAGCGGTACGCGTCCTGCGCGGTGCTGCCGGACCCCGACGCGGGTGAGGAGGTCTGGACTCGGGACAAGGGCCTGCACCTCCAGGCGACGACCAGACCAGGAGCGAAGCTGCCGCACGCCTGGCTCGTCGACGAGTCAGGCCACAAGGTCTCCACCCTGGACGTGACGGGCAAGGGCAAGGTCTGCATCGTGACCGGTATCGCCGGCACTGCCTGGGTGAAAGCCGCTACGGAGCTCGACCTGCCGTTCCTGCGGGTCGTCACGGTCGGCGCGGCCGGCGCGCAGGACCTCTACCACCAGTGGCACCGCGCCCGGGAGATGCACGAGGCCGGTGCGCTCCTCGTGCGGCCGGACGGCTATGTCGCCTGGCGTCACGCACAACCGGTCTGGGACAGCGCGGAGGCCGCCGGTCTTCTGCGCAAGGCAGTCGACGCCCTTCTCGCCACGCCCGGGGCTCAGGCACCGCCCGGGCAGCTGCCGGACTGACAGAACTCGCGCCGTCCGCCGCCTGCGCAGGCGCCGCACCGGTCCTCGGACGAGGCCGGCACTGATTCACCCACGCGAAGGGAGACCGCTGTGACAACCAGCAAGACCAGGGTTGCAGTGATCGGTTCCGGCAACATCGGGACCGACTTGATGATCAAGATTCTGCGCATGTCACAGACGCTGGAGATGGCAGCCATGGTCGGCATCGACGCGGCCAGCGATGGCCTGGCACGCGCACGGCGCATGCACGTCGCGACCACGGCTGACGGCATCGACGGCCTGTTGAGGATGGACGAGTTCGCCGACGTCCAGGTGGTCTTCGACGCGACCTCCGCGGCGGCCCATCGTGAGAACGATGCCAAGCTGGCCGCATCCGGCGTCCGTGTCATCGACCTGACCCCGGCTGCGGTAGGGCCGTTCGTCGTCCCCGCGGTGAACCTGGACAGCGTCGCCGACGCCAGGAACGTCAACATGGTGACCTGCGGGGGTCAGGCGACGATCCCGATCGTCGCAGCTGTCTCGCGGGTGACCCCGGTGCGGTACGGCGAGATCGTCGCGTCGATCGCGTCCAGGTCTGCCGGACCGGGCACGCGAGCCAACATCGACGAGTTCACCGAGACCACGGCCAGGGCTATCGAACGGGTCGGCGGCGCCGCGCGGGGCAAGGCAATCATCATCCTGAACCCCGCCGAACCCCCGATGATCATGCGCGACACGGTGACGGTGCTCGCAGACACGGCGGACCAGGACGCGATCGTCGACTCCGTCCACCAGATGGTGCGGGACGTGTCGGCGTACGTGCCGGGCTACCGGTTGAAGCAGGAAGTCCAGTTCGCAGAGGTCCCCGACGGCGACCCACGGCGCCAGCTGGTCTCGGCGCGCGACGCCGGCCACGGGTTGTCGCACGTCACCGTGCTGCTCGAGGTCGAAGGTGCCGCCCATTACCTTCCTGCCTACGCGGGCAACCTCGACATCATGACCTCAGCTGCGCTGCGCGTTGGTGAAGCCCTCGCAGCCGCTCCCGCGATGACGGGTGCAGCTCGGTGAAGGTCGCGTCCCGCCTGTGCTCCCGGTACAAGCCCGCGGCATAGACGCCTGCGCCGCGGCGCTCGCCCGTGAATGCCGCCGCCGGGAGCTTGACCATGATCCGGCGGCACGAGGCGCGGGGGGCATGGACGGGTCGGTTGTGGTCATGGTCTGACCGGTGCTGGGTGCACGCCGGAACGCGGTCAGGTCGACGCCGGTTCCGTACGGATTGCCGTACAGCGTGGCCCGGGGACAGTGCTTTGAGCGTGAAGCGGGCCGATGCGGGTGCGTTTCAAGACCGCCGCCATCGGCCACTAGCGAGCCCTCCACGTAGCCGGGTCATGGTGCCCGAACCGGGCCGTTGGGTGGCGCAACCCCGCTGAGCTGCGTTGCGCCGAGGACGTCACCGCCTCGTATCGAGGGAGACGCTGCGCCAGGCCGGCTGCCTCAGCCGGCGGCTGGGCTGCCGTTGTAGCGCAGGGTCCAGGTCCTGCCACCGTCGATCGAGGCGAAGATGCCCTTGTGCGCCACGGCCGCGTACAGGCTGTTCTTGTCGGTGGTGATCGCTTCGGGCGACCCGCCCAGGCTGCCGCGCTTGGTCCAGCTGCGTCCGCCGTCCGCGCTGGCGTACAGCGCGCCGCCGGTGTCGAGCCCGACCAGGTTGTCGGGGCGCTTCCAGGCAAGCACCGCGAGCGCTGGGCCGCGGCTCGGCTGGAAGCTACGGCCGGCGTCGCTGCTGCGCAGCAGGCCGCGCTCGGTGGTGGCGAACAGGACCCGCGGGTCGTCGGGGCCGACGACGAAGTCCGCCAGGTCCAGGATGGCCCGCAGCTGCCAGGTCACGCCGTTGTCGGGCGAGACCATCAGGCGGCTGGTGTCGGAGTCCCAGCCGTAGATGGTGCCGTGCGCCCTGCGCAGCGCATGGAAGTCGGCCTGCCCGGACAGCGAGACACTCTTCCAACTCTGCCCTGCGTCGGTGCTGCGCATCAGCCCGAGCCGGGGCGGCAGGTCGGGCTCCATCAGAGCGTCCGGATGCCCGGAACCCAGGAAGGTCTTCGGGCCGACGATCGTGAAGCCCATCGTGTCCTGCATGCGGTTGGCGACCCGGGTTGGCTTGCCCTGCCCGGGGATGCGGAACAGCCCGTAGTGGGTCGCGGCGTACAGCACCCCGTCGGCCGGGTCGACGTCCAGACCGTGCACGTGCTCGACCCCGCCATCCGGCAGCTGCGCTGTGCGCACGGTGCTGCCCGAACCGGGCCAGATGCCGCAGGCACTCAGGCTGAGGAACACGAGGGCGACAGCGACGCCAACGTTCCAACGGCGGGGCATGGAGATCTCCGGAGGGGCATGCAGGCAGGACGAGGGATGCTCCACGGGAAACCCTAGGCGCGCCAAGCGTCAGATGCCATGCGACTGTCGCCGAGCATACCGGGACGGGGTACCACCGGGCTCTGCGCTGACATGCCGTCCGCCCGGTCTGCGCGCGGGCTGACCGTGCGGCAGTCGATCAAGGTGGCGCTGGGGTCTGTTCCGGGGCAGCCCTGGCGTTCTCCTCAGCCGCCGCATCCGTCGTGACCGTGCCGGTCAACAGGTGGCTGATCGCCCGCGGCAGGGGCACCTGGTGGTGCACGCCCACCACTGAACCGGCGAGGTCCGGGAACCGCGTCACCGTGGTGGCCGAGCGCGCTGCGCCGGAAAGGAGCACGAACCGTGAACATCGTCCACGCGATCCTGGAGGCGCTGCGGGCAGCGGGTGAGATGGGCTGGATCATCCTGTGGCCACTCGTGCTCGGGTTCGCGCTGTCCGGCGCGATCCAGGCGGCCGCCCGGCCGGAGGAGATCAGCCGACTGCTCCCGGACGACTCGCCGCGCAGTCTCGCGCGCGCGTCCCTGCTGGGCATCGTGTCCTCGTCGTGTTCGTACGCCGCGGTCGCCATCGCACGGGCCCTGGTCCGCAAGGGTGCGAACTTCACCGCGGCGATGGCGTTCCAGGTGGCCGCCACCAACCTGGTCGTCGAGTTGGGCATCGTGACCGCGCTGCTGCTCAGCTGGCAGTTCACGCTCGCGGAGTTCGTCGGCGGCCCGCTGATGATCCTGCTGGTCGCGCTGATGTTCCGCTGGTGGGTCTCCGACAGGATCGTGGCGGCCGCCCGGGAGCAGGCCGACCGTGGCCTTGCGGGGTCGATGGAAGGGCACGCCGCGATGGACATGAGCGTGCACGGCGACCAGCCGCTCCTGCGCCGGCTGCTGTCCCCCACGGGGGCGACGGCGACCGCGAGGTACTTCGTCATGGACGCGGTCTCCGTCTGGCGCGACATCGTCGGCGGGCTGCTCATCGCCGGGGCGTTCGCCGCATGGGTGCCCGACACGTGGCTGCAGATCTTCTTCCTGGCCGACCACCCGCTCGCCGCACAGCTGTGGGGACCGCTCATCGGCCCGCTGGTCGCCGTCGTGTCGTTCGTCTGCTCGGTAGGGAACATCCCGCTCGCCGGCGTCCTGTGGAACGGCGGCATCAGTTTCGGCGGGGTGGTCAGCTTCATCTTCGCCGACCTGATCATCCTCCCGATCCTGCTCATCTACCGGAAGTACTACGGGACGGCGATGGCGCTGCGCATCTTCGTCTTCTTCTACGCGGCGATGGCCGGCGCCGGTTACGTCGTCGAGCTGGTGTTCCGGCCGCTGGGCCTCATCCCCACCGGACGGCACGCCAAGGTCACCGACATCGGCATCACGTGGAACTACACGTCGTGGCTCAATATCGTGTTCCTGGCCGTCGCGGCGGCGCTGGTCGTACGTTTCGCGCGCACCGGCGGCCTGCCGATGCTGAAGGCGATGGGCGGCGCGCCCCCAGCCGCGCAGGGCCTGCCGGGGGTGCCGCCTGAGGCTTCCTGAATTCGGCACGGGCGGGACCGACCGACATCAGACGAGCACGAACAGCGATGCGCCGAAGACCAGGTAGAACGCAGCGGACGCGGCGAGCCGGCCGGCGGTGAGCGCTTTGCGGCTCATCAGGACCAGCAGGTAGACGATGACGGCCATCGTGACCAGGCCGGAGACGAGCAGCGGCCCGTCGAAGCGCCACGGGGTGAAGAAGATGCCGAGCGCCGACGGGACCGTCGCCTGGATCATCATGGCCCCACTGATGTTGGCCAGCGCCAGCTGCGTCTTGCCCTGGCGGATCCAGATGATCGCGTTCATCACCTCGGGCAGCTCGGTGGCGATCGGGGACAGCAGCAGGGCAACGACAGCTGCCGGTAGCCCCAGCGCCGGCCCGGCCC
The DNA here is from genome assembly GCA_025965475.1 of Frankiales bacterium. Classification (GTDB taxonomy): domain Bacteria; phylum Actinomycetota; class Actinomycetes; order Mycobacteriales; family SCTD01; genus RYN-124. The sequence continues at coordinate 20,359 of JAOPWV010000044.1, forward strand.
ACTCGAGCTGGGCGACGAACAGCTGCGACGCCGCGAAGATGACAGCCAGCGTGGCCAGCACCTGCGCGATGACCGCCGCGGACGAGGGAACAGCCCGCGTCGGCTGCAGCTTCAGCGGCTCGAGGTCGTCACCGCTGGCGTGGTCGCCGGTGCCGCGCATCTCCCGGTAGAAGTACACGCCGTACGCGGCCAGGAAGGCGAGCCCGAGGAGCGGCTTGAACGCGAACGCGACCAGGCCGAGAGCGACCTTCACGATGAAGATCGCGAGGAACCACCGCTGATCACGGGCCAGCCGGTCGATGTCGACACCGTCGAACACATCGTCGCCCGCGGCGGGCCGGCCGGCCGACTCCCCACCCGCCCATGTGCCTGCTGCCACGGCCGTTTCAGCCAGGCGCGCCTGGGCCTGCCGCCGGCGGCGGGTGAACAACAGGAAGCCGGAGACGCCGTACGCGATGGTCGCGAGGGCCAGCGGCCCTCCCATGGCGGCGCCCACACCGATGTCCTTGCTGTGCTCGCCACTGCCCATGGTGACGGCAACGAGGGTGACCACGCTCTCCGGCAGCGCCGTCCCGACAGCCGCAAGGATGGTGCCGACCGCGACCGCGCCGACCTTGAGCTGGACGCCGAGCCACTCGACCGCGTTGATGAACCACTCGCAGGCCAGGTAGATGGCCACCGCGCAGCCGAGCAGCAAGATGATGTGAAGCACGAGGTTCCTCTCCCGCGCCGCGGGACCAGGACCACCTCTGAGGCGACCCCGACCCACGGCAGACGACACGTCTGGCCTTGGGTCGAAGGTCTCGCTACCCGCACCAGCGCGGGCCCGGGCGCCGGGAACCTCACGGTTCCAGCATGTCGACGGTCCGGCGGGGAGCTACTCCCCTTCAACCGTCCCAAGGTAGCGCAGGCCGCGACCATGACTCCGGCGACCGGTTCCGGCACGACCTCCGCATCGAGATCGACGTGGGTACGCAGGCATCAGCGCAGCAACGGGCAGTCGCGGCTGGCGAACGCGGCAAGTCCGTCGACCGGCGTGAACCGACCCGTGCTCCGGTCGACGGCCCAGGTGAACTGCTGCGTCTCCCCCGTCACGGTCTGCTGTTCGGCGTGGATGAAGAAGGTGTCCGGGGTGTCCGTATCGGCGAACGACACCACGGTGCCGTCCGTCGGCGGTTCTATCGGCGCGTGGAAGTCGCACTCCGTCCCGGCCCGATCGAGGATGGCGGCGGCCTGCTGTTCGGCTGCGTCCGGTGCCGTCGGGACCGACTCGGGCGCCGCGCTGGCGGCAGGCGCCGCGGGCTGTTTCGACGACCCCCGCGGGCTGGGCGGCCGGGCCGAGTACTGCCGCGGGCTGGGCGGCTGCGTGGACCGCAGCCGCGGACTGGCCGGTTGTGCCGGCAACTCCGGCGGGCTGGTCGAGGGTGCGCCCGCCGTCGCCGTCGCCGGCGGGCCCGCAACGCTGCGCCGGGAGCGCGGCGGCGTGGTCGGGGCCGTCGAGGCTGCGGTGTAGGCATCATCGGCTGTGCCACTGGTGCCGGCCGGCCGCGTGAAGCGCGCTGCGGTGGCCGGGTCGACCAGCGTGAAGGTGGTGATGACCGCGGCTGCCGGCTGGATCACGGTCAGGCCACCCGCGTCGAACGTCGGCCACCTCGGGCCGTAGTAGCTCGGCCGTGTGTAGCTGAACGCGGGTGTCAGCGGGTTGCCGCAGTAGCACTTGGTGACCGGAGCACCGTGCCGGTCCACGAGAACCGCGGTTCCGGCCTGCAGAACAGCCGGCACGGTGGTCGGGCTCCCCAGCGCGTACCCGTGGTTGGTGACGTAGGTGTCGGTGCGCAGCAGCGCGGGGGTGAGCCCCGAGACAAAGCGGGGTACGTCGCCACGCGCGATCCCGATGACGTTCGCCCAGGCCTCCCCGGCGTCGGGATGCTGCTGGAGGAACGTCACCATCCGCGAGCGGTCGCAGACAGCGCCCTGCGGGACGCCGCCGTACAGCCCAGGGGTGTCACCGCTGAACGCACCCGCGCTCCTACGCGGTGGCGTGGCCTTGGGCGCGTCCGTGCCGACGGGCGGCATGAACGGATCGGCGCCGCGGCTGGAGACGGGTTCGCGTGCCACCCGCACCGTCGCGGTGGGAGCCGGATGACTGCCCCGCGAGGCAAGCACCACACCGCCGAGCGCTCCGACGACGGCAGCGATCGCGACGATGCCGAGCAACGGTCCCTTCGACAGGTCACGGCCCGGATCGGCCCGCCGCCGGAGGCCGGTCGGCGCGTCGCCCGGAGGCTGCGGCCCGTGTGGGCCACGTGTCGGCATCGGGGCACCCCCGCAGGTACGGCGTCAGGGGCGGGCCAGCCGCCCGCGTTCACGTGACAGCCGGCCCTGCCTCACCAGCGCCTTCGAGCTGCTTGATGAACTCGTGGCATCGGCGCGCCCGGGCCGAGTCCTGCTCCATGACCTCGCGGAAGAAGCTCGCGATGTCGCCCTTTCCGGCGTTCTCGGCGTCGCGCACGTACTGCCCGTAGTCGTGGCCGGCCTTCAAGGAGTGGTACTGGACCGAGATCAGGTCATAGGTCACGTCGTCGAAGCCGGTCTCTCCCGTCGCCATGATCAGCCCTCCGCCCGTCCGGTCAGCTTGTCGCGCAGCCGGTCCACCAGGCCTACGCCGGGCCCGACCAACTTGTGGAACAGCTCGCTGTTCGGCGCGGAAGGGTGTGGGCGGGTCGGTGCGAGTTTCTTGGCCGTCTCGACCTTCCCGCCGAGTTCGACGAGCTTGTCCGCCGGCACCTTCTCGCGCAGCCGAGGGAACTGTCCTGACTCCTCGTCCTGGACGTGGTCACGGAGCGTCCTCTCGAGTTCGCCGATGAGCACCGTGAAGCCGGGGCCTGCCGGGTCAGCGCCCTCGAGCTCCTTCATGATCCGCTCGAGTTGCTTGTGCTCCTCGGTGTCGTGTGACACCACCGCATCCCCGTCGGGAAGGTGCTCGAGCATGACCGGATAGACGTACATCTCCTCCGCCACGGAGTGGCGCACGAGCTCGGTGATGACGGTGTCGGTCAGCTCTCGGCGCGTCTGCCCGTCCGGGGTCTCCTTGATCTGCCTGATCAGCTCGATCGCTTCCCGGTGGTCGGTCGTCAGGATGTCGATGACGTCCTGGCCGCCGTGCGTCTCGTTCATGCCCAGCTCCTTCGGATCGTCAGCGGGTGGGGATGTCGCGGACGATCGGTCCGGGCGTTTCCCGGCGCGGGTGGGGGGCGGAGGAGGAACGTCCGCTGGTCGCGCTGCCCGGATGCCCAGCCAGCTTGCCCGCTTGCTGCTTCATCTGTTCGTACCGACCCCGCCCGGCCGCCGCGCCCATGACGTAGCCGGCCCCCAGCCCCATCCCCAACGTGAGCAGTCGCACCGTCTTCCGCCTTGCCGACGCCGCCTTGGCAGCTCCCTCCTGCGCCGCGGTCCGGGCCGAACGGGCGGCGGCCGCCACCTGCCGCTGCGTCTCAGCAGTCTGGCCTGCAAGACGGTCCGCAGCTTCCGACCGCTGGGCACGCCGGCCCGCGCGGACGGCCTGACGCGCCGCGACCTGGCGGGCTCGGGCCGCGAGCGGCCCGGGCACGTCCATCGTTCGACGTGCGGCCTTCACAGCACGGCGGGACGGACGCGCCGACCGCCGGACGAAGGGCTCGCGTCGGGCCAGCTGACGTCGGCCGTCCCACCCTCGGAGCGCAAGTGCCACGCCACCCAGGGCGGCGAGGGTGAGCAGTCGCGCGAGCAGCGTGCGGGCGGACAGCCCGGGCGGCCGCGGGATGCCGCGGATGTCGGACACCCACGCCGGCGCACCGGCCTCCGCACCCAGGTCGGACCTGGCGGTTTCGGCCCGCGGGCCGGGGATCGCGCCCTCCGGCGGCGGGGCGGGTGCCTGTCCGGGGCCGCCCGACCCGCCTGGCTCCGTTGAACCGCCGGGACCGGGAGCGCCGACACGCAGGCGCACGTTCGACGAGGACCCGCCCCTGTCCGGGCGCTGGTAATGCGCCGACAGCAACTGCTGATCCGTTCGGCTCAGCCGGTGCGTCGAGCCGATCGTCGGAGCAGACACTGCCCCCTTCCGGTCGACCGCCAGCCGTACGTCGTCATCGGCTTCGGTCGCACCATCGAGCGGGACGATCACAACCCGGTCCGCGTCGGCCAGCACCACGGCCAGCCACTGCGGCACGCCGCTCTTCTCGTCGACGAACACCGCCGAGCACGAGCCGACGAGCTCGCCCGTCGGGTCGACCACCCGCCGGCCGATCAAGTCTGTCGCCGTCGCGCGCTCCCTGAGTGCCATGTTGCGCCTCCCTGGCTCGTGCACTTCAGTCCCCTTCAGGCTGCGAGAGCCTTGGGGGCAGCACAACTGACGCTGACGCCAGAATCGATGGCCTACCCGGCGGGCAGATCCGGCAGCCGGCACCCCGCGGTCACGAGCGTCGCCAGGCCGATCATGAGCGTGCGTCAACGGGCACGCGCTCGGGCGGCCGGGTGGTCCTCCAGGGCCGCGCGGTTCCAGTTGCCGAGGTCCGCCGCCGCGGCATAGGTCGACTGCAGGAAACCGGCGAGCATCCGGTCCGGGTCGTCCGCCACGCGCACCGCTTCGTACGGAAGCAGGAACTCGCCGAGGTCCGCGCTGTAGGAGGCGGCGTCGGGGTCCACCGGGTACTCCCCGAAGCCGTCGGGCTCCGGGTACGCGTAGGCGTAGAACGCGCCCTCCTCCCCGGCGCCCGACCAGAACCCGCAACTGCTCACCTCGTGGGAGTAGGCCTCGACCATCACCCAGTCCGGGCAGTTCGGTGCCCCACCGGGATGCCGGGGCGCGGTCCTGCCGGAGAACCGGGTGCAGGCCAGGTCGAAGCCGCCCCAGAAGAAGTGCACCGGGCTGACCTTGCCGATGAAGTGCGACCGGAAGCCGGTCATCACCCGCTGCGCCTGCACGAGCTGTCGCCAGTACAACTGCATCGCTGCCGGGTCGTACGACGCGTGTTCCGTGTCGTCCGCGAACGGGATCGCGCGTTCCACCTCGGTCGGGACGGGCCTGATGGCGAGGTCGAGGTCCAGGTCGTGCAGCGCCGCCATCGTCTCGGCGTAGAACGTGGCCACCGGCTTGGCCTCCAGCGCCACGGCCTGTTCCGCGCCGTCGCTGGACCGGATACGCAGCTGGTGGTCCCGGAAGTCGAACTCCATGTCGAACAGGCGCCGGCCGTACGGGATGGCGGAGGTCGTCAGGCCCCGCGGGGTCAGGTAGAGGGTGGTCTGCCACCAGTGGTTGACCATGGGCGCCTGGGCGAGCCGGATCTTGCCGATGATCTGGGTCCACATGTGCACGGTGTCCCTGGTGGCCGCCCAGTCCGCCGCGCGCAGAGCCGGCCACGGCTCGGCGCGCACCGCACCTGCGGTCACCTCCGACATGCCGCCCTCCGATGATCGGGGACCTGCGTGCTGGTCACTGACCCAGCCGGCTGGTCGTACGTCCGGCCATCGGGCTGACTCGCCGATGGCGGCCGCAGGTGGGACGGTAGGCGTGACCCTGGGGAGCGGCAAGGGGCGGCAGCCCGGGCGGGGTCAGGCGGTGCCGGCGATCCCGACGAAGCCGCCAGGCGCGCGCTACCTGCTGGCGCCGCGCGGGCCGACGCAGTGGGTGCGCAACCTGCGCCAGGCGAGCGAGGGTGAGCTGCGCCGGCTCGCCACGGGCTACCCCGCGTGCCGCGTCGTCGCCCAGGCCTGACCGGACGTTGCGCCCGCACCGTACGACCTGCGAGGTAGGCGTACCTCGCAGGTCGTACGCAGAAGGGCCGCAAGATCAACCTGCAGCATGTCGGCAGCACGTCGCCGGCTGCCTACGGTGGGTGAACCACCGAAGAAGGGCTCCACTCCTCATGATCGAGGCTCACGCGCTGACCAAGCGCTACGGCGACAAACTCGCCGTGGACGCACTGACCTTCACCGTCCGACCTGGCGTCGTCACGGGCTTCCTCGGCCCGAACGGCGCCGGGAAGTCCACGACGATGCGGATGATCCTGGGGCTCGACCAGCCCACATCGGGATCGGTCACCGTCAACGGGAAGGCATACGCCCAGCACGCGGCGCCCCTGCAGGAAGTCGGGGCGCTGCTCGAGGCCCGGGCCGTGCACACCTCCCGCTCGGCGTACAACCACCTGCTGGCGCTGGCGGCGACGCACGGGATCGCCCGGTCCCGCGTCGACGACGTGATCGACCTGGTCGGGCTGCAGGACGTGGCACGCCGCCGCGCCGGCGGGTTCTCCCTCGGCATGGGGCAGCGGCTGGGCATCGCGTCCGCGCTGCTGGCCAACCCGTCCACGCTCATCCTCGACGAGCCGGTGAACGGTCTCGACCCGGAGGGCATCCGCTGGATCCGCGAGCTGCTGCAGGACCTCGCTGCGGAGGGCCGCACGGTGTTCGTCTCGAGCCACCTGATGAGCGAGATGGCCCTGACCGCCGAGCACCTGATCATCGTCGGCCGCGGGCGGCTCATCGCCGACACGTCGGTCGCCGAACTCATCCGCGGCGCCTCCACCGATGTCGTGGTCGTACGGACCCCGCAGGCCGCGCAGCTGCGTGACGCGCTGGTCGGCACCGACGTGACGGTGTCGAGCACGGAGCAGGAGCTGCTGGAGGTCACCGGGCTCTCCGCGTCCCGGATCGGCGAGATCGCCCGCGACCTCGGTGTCGTCCTGCACGAACTCACGCCTCAGCACGCCTCTCTGGAGGAAGCCTTCATGGACATGACCCGCGACGACGTCGAGTACCAGGCCGCCACCCGGAGCGCGGCATGACCGCCGTCGCCGAGGCCCCGACGCAGAGCCGCCCCGGGCGGCCGCCGGTTCCGGCCCTGAAGGTCACCCAGGCCCGGGTGTTCACCTCCGAGTGGATCAAGATGCGCTCGTTGCGCTCGACCGGCTTCACGCTGCTGGCAGCGGTCGTCGCGATGATCGCCCTCGGCTGTCTGGTCGGCTGGGCGACGAACGCGCACTGGGCGCAGATGGATCCGGGCGAGCACGCCCACTTCGAGGCCATCGGCCGCAGCCTGGCCGGGGTCAACCTCGCGCAGCTCGCCATCGGCGTCCTCGGGGTGCTGCTCGTCTCCGGCGAGTACGCGACCGGCATGATCCGCGCGACGTTCTCGGCGGCCCCCCGGCGGCTGCCGGTCGTCTGGGCCAAGGCCGCCCTGTTCGCGGCGGTGACCTTCGTGCTGATGCTGATCTCGTCGTTCCTGGCCTTCTTCGGCGGCCAGTACTTCCTGGCCGCCCACGGGACCACGCTGTCCGCTCCGCATGCGCTGCGAGCCGTGTTCGGCGTGGCCGTCTACCTCACACTGGTCGGCGTGTTCGCCGTCGCTCTCGGATTCATCGTGCGCAGTACGGCGGGAGGCATCGCCACCCTGTTCGGGCTGCTGCTCGTCCTGCCGGGGATCGGTCAGGTCCTGCCGGCCAGCTGGCAGCAGCACACCCTGCCGTACCTGCCCAGCAACGCGGGCGCCTCCCTCTTCGGCGTACGCCTCGATCCGACGGCGCTGTCCCCCGGGGCAGGCCTCGCCGTCCTGTGCCTGTGGGTCGTGGCCGGGCTCGCTCTGGCCGCCGTGCTGGTCAAGCGCCGGGACGCCTGAGCCCGATGCTCGACGCGCGCCTGCCACCGACCGCATCTGCCGGCTCGGTGGCAGGCGCGCCCTCGTCCGACCTCGACCGGGACGAGTTCGCCGGCTCCGCCCCGGCCGGCGCCGTACGACGCCTCCTGGACGCGCGGCCCGCCGCCACCGACGTCGCCGTCGCCCTGCTGCTCGACCTGTTCACCGCGCTGCCGCTCCTGCACCGGGGCGGCGTCAGCGGGTGGATCTGGCTGCTGGACCAGGTCTTGGTCCTGCCGCTGGCCGTACGCCGCCGCAGTCCGGTCGCCGTATTCGCGGTGATCGCCGCGGCCGGCGGGGTGCAGTGGATGACAGGACAACGGCTCCCGGCCGACGTCGCCCTGCTGGTCGCCCTCTACACGGTGGCCGCCCACGAGCCACGCCGGAAGGCGGCCGTTGCCGCCTGGATCGTCGAGTCCGGCGTCGTCATGGCGTCGATCCGGTTCGCCCCCACCGGAGACGGTGTCATCGGCTCGCTCGTGTTCCTGTCTGGTCTGGTCGCCGCCGCCTTCTTCCTCGGCACGTCGCTACGCACCCGGCGGGCCTACCTCGCCTCCGTCGAGGACCGGGCCGTCCGCCTCGAGCACGAACGCGACCAGCAGTCCCGGCTCTCGGCCATCGCGGAACGCACCCGCATCGCCCGCGAGATGCACGACATCGTCGCCCACAACCTGTCCGTCATGATCACGCTGGCGGACGGGGCCGCCATCGCGCACCGGACCGACCCGGCGGCGGCCGCCGCCGCCATGGGCCAGGTCTCGGCCACCGGACGGCAGGCGCTCGCGGAGATGCGCCAGCTTCTCGGCGTGCTGCGCGACGACACCCGGGACGCCGACCTGGGACCGCAGCCGGACCTCGGGCACCTCGACGAGCTGCTCGACCAGGTCCGTGGCGCAGGGCTCCCGGTGCGGCTGAGCGTCCGCGGGCTGCCACAGCCGCTCCCCGCCACGGCGCAGGCCACGGTGTACCGGATCGTCCAGGAGGCGCTGACCAACACGCTCAAGCACGGGCGCGACGTCACCGCGGTGCACGTCGTCCTCGACTGGGGGACGCAGGCGTTGGAGGTCACGATTGCCGACGACGGCAGTGCGGCGGCGCCCCTCGGCGCTGCCGGCTCGACCGGCGGCCTCGGTCTCGCCGGCATGCGGGAGCGCGCCGCCCTCCATGCCGGCACCGTCAGCGCAGGGCCGACCGCCGGGCCGACCACAGCGCCCGCGGGCCGGGGCTGGGTCGTGCAGGCCCGCCTGCCGCTGGGCGGGTAGACCGGTGTCCGTGACCCGCATCCTGCTCGTCGACGACCAGCCGCTCATGCGCATGGGCTTTCGCATGATCCTCGACGCGCAGGAGGGCTTCGAGGTCGTGGGTGAGGCCGGCGACGGGGACGAGGCCGTCCGGCTGACCGCACGCCTCGACCCGGACGTCGTCCTGATGGACGTGCGCATGCCCGGCACGGACGGCGTGGCCGCCACCCGCCGCATCGTCGGTTCCGGCAGCGCCTCCCGGGTGCTCATCCTGACGACGTTCGACCTCGACGAGTACGCCTTCGCCGGGCTGCGGGCCGGCGCCAGCGGCTTCCTGCTCAAGGACGTGCCGCCGGACGAGCTGACCGCCGCGATCCGGGCCGTCGCCAGCGGGGACGCGGTCGTCTCCCCGCGGATCACCCGCAAGCTGCTCGACAGCTACGCGAGCCAGCTGCCCGAGGACGGCCGGGCCAGGTCGGCGCTCAGCCGTGAGGACGAGCGCCGGCTCGAGCGGCTGACCGGGCGCGAGCGCGAGGTGCTCGGCGAGGTCGCCGCCGGTCTGAGCAACGCGGAGATCGCCGCCAGACTCGTCCTGTCCGAGGCCACCGTGAAGACGCACGTGACCCGGATCCTGACCAAGCTCGGCCTGCGGGACCGCGTCCAGGCCGTCGTCTTCGCCTATCAGATAGGCCTCGTCCAGCCCTGATCCGCCGGAGCTTTTCGGGCTCGGGTCAGGCGGGGACGACGGCAACGACGTGGTTGCGGCCGTTGCGCTTGGCCGTGTAGAGCGCGCCGTCGGCCCGGGCCAGCAGCTCGGCCGCGTCCTCGCCGGGCAGCCAGGTCGTGACTCCGCCGCTCACGGTCTGTCCGCGAGGGATGCCGGCCGTCAGCGCGGTGACGATGTCACGGGCGTCGTTGGCCTCGGTCGCCGGGAGCGCGAGGCCGAACTCCTCCCCGCCGAGGCGGGCCAGCGTCGCCCCGGACGGGATCTTCGACGCCCAGGCGGCGGCCACCTCGGCGAGCAGGACGTCGCCCGCCGGATGGCCGAAGGTGTCGTTGAAGACCTTGAAGTGGTCGAGATCGAGGACCGCCACCGCCAGCGACTCGCCGGCCGCGAGGGCGCGGTCGAGGTGGGTGATCAGGGACTGCTCCCAGCCGCGGCGGTTCAGCAGTCCGGTCAGCGTGTCCGTCCGCGCCTGCCGTTCGAGGTCCTGCTGCTGAGCGCGGTGCCCGGTGATGTCCTCGACGTGCGCGACCAGGTGCAGCGGGCGGCCGTCCGGGGAACGGACGAGGCCTGAGGTCAGCCGCACCCAGATCGGCCGGCCGTCGGCGTGCACGTACCGCTTGTCCATCCGGTAGTTGTCGCAGCGGCCCGCCAGCACGTCCGCGACGTTGGCGAGGTCAGCGGCCAGGTCGTCGGGATGAGTGATGTCCTGGAAGGTGACGGCGAGCAGCTCCTCGCGGGTGCGACCGACGAGGTTCAGCATGGCGTCGTTGACGCGCAGCCAGTGGCCGTCCAGCCCGACGAGGGCGATGCCGATCGGGGCCTGGTCCAGGGCGAGGCGGAACCGCTCCTCGCTGCTCCCGAGGGCCGCGAGCGCGTCGGCGGCCTCGAGCCGGGCCGCGGCGACGGCGGCCAGCCGCTCGAGCGCGGCGACGTCGGCGGGTCCCAGCGCACCAGGCTGACGGCTCGTCACCGCCACGACGGCCGTCATCTCGCCCTCGTGCATCAGCGGGACGACGGCGCCGCTCACCACGCCGAGCTTCCGGCAGACCGCCTGGTCCACCCGCGGGTCGTCGCGCACGTCGGCCGAGTAGGCCGACTCACCTGTACTGGCGACCCAGCCCAGCAGGGACGCCTCCGTGTCGAGGCAGACACCGCTGGTCCCCCGCAGGCTCCCCGCACCGGCCAGCAGGACCAGATGATCCCCAGCGTTGCGTACGACGACCGCGCCGTCCGCGGCGCACACCTCCTGCGCCGCGGCGGCCAGGACAGCCATGACCGTCTCGGGTACGGCGGGCGCGCACGCCACCTGCTGCTGGGCCTCGACCAGGCGCTCCAGCCGGCTTCCGGCCAGGGCAGCGCGAGGCTGCTCGGGCACGGAGCCGGCCGGGACTCCGGAGCACCCCGGCGACGACAGGAAGGACGTCACCCTGTCGGTATCGGCCGCAGGGCCCGTCAGGAACATCACCCGAACGGTTGAGGCACCTGTGCGGCACGGACCAGCCCCTCTCCCGGCGGCTGGTACGACCTGATCACGGCACGAGCATCGGCCGACGAGGTCAGTACCCGCCAGGATTCGCCGCGCCCCCGGCCGCCGGGGCGGACGCACCCGTGGTCAGCGCTCCGGCCATGCCCGCCTTCGCGTGGTACTCGCAGGTGAACACGAGGGTGCCCGACGCCGGCAGGGTCACGGTGAGGGTCATGGCCTTGTCCGGCGCCAGGTCGTCGTTGATCTTCTGCGCCGCCAGGGTGACGTTGTGCGGCGTCGCCGTCACGTTCCGCAGGTGGATGGTGATCTTCTGGCCGGGCTTGCCGTGGAGCACCGACGGCCTGAAAGCGAAGTTCTCCGCGGTCATCTCGACCGTCGACCTTTCCGTGACCTCCGCCTGCCCGCGGTTGTTGATCTTCTGCCCGTCGACGGTCAGCACGGACGGCGCACTCGAGGCTGCGGCCGGGGGCCCACCGGCTGCCGCACCGGCCCCGCCCCCGGAACTGCCCGATCCGCACGCAGCGATCCCGACGAGCGCCAGTGTGGCGAGCAGCCCGCTGCGGGCCGAGAGGTGACTCATGGCTGCTCCTCCTTCCCACGGGTGAAGCGACTGTGCGGCGGCCCTCTCCGGGAGCGCCATCGGACGATGGTCCTAGGACCGGGCGCGCCGGAATCTCCTGCCCGCGGGCTTGAACGAGTGTGGTTGCGGTACTCCGTCGCAGGACCGGCGGTGGACCCGTGAGCAGAAACGGGTGGCAGGCGCACCAGGGCTTCCGGGAGGCGGCAGGCGATGGTCACGTTCAAGACCCCCGACGGCACCGAAGTGGACCTCGGCTGCGGCGACGACGTCGAGGTGGCCCTGGTGGATCCCAGTGTGCAGGGACGACTACGGGTCCTGGCTGGTCAGGTGACGTCGCTGCGGCCCGGTCAGAGCGCGGTGTGGGTGCGCGGCATCCGGGTCGACGCGGAGGCCGCGACCGTGCTGCGCTGGATCCCCAGCACCGCGCCCGAGAACCTGACCCGGCCGCCCACCGTCTGCGATCCGGGCAGCGTCGGATGAGCCGCGCCGTCGACGAGGCGACCTGGCTTGCCGCGGCAGGGGTGCGGCTCGACGTCGACGTCCACGTGCCACGGGACGCCGTCGGTGTCGTGGTACTGCCGGACGCCGGGACCGGCACGCGCCACAGCGCACGCAGCGCCGCGGTGGCGGGGGAACTGCAACGTGGCGGGCTGGCGACCGTCGTGGCCGACCTGCTGACCACCGAGGACAAGCTCGTCGCCGCGACGTTCGATCAGCGCCGCGCGGACGTCGACCTGCTGGCCGCGCGGCTCGCGGCGCTCGCCTCCTGGACGGCGGAGCACGAACCGACCAGCGGGCTCCGGCTCGGGCTGTACGGCGCGGACACGGGCGCGGCGGCCTGCCTCGACCTCGCCGCCGACCGGCCGGAGCTGGTGCGGACCGTGGTCTGCGCCGGGGCCCGCCTCGACCTGGCCGACCCCATGCTGGCCCGGGTCACCCAGTCCGTCCTGCTCCTCGTCGGGGAGCGCGACCGGCCGCTGATCGAGCTGACCGAGACGGCGGCCTCGCGGCTGGGCGGCAAGGCCGCGGTGATCGTCGTACCCGGCGCATCGCACCGGTTCGAGGAGCCGGGCGCCTTGGAGGCGGTGGCCGAACTGGCCAGGGACTGGTTCGTCGCACGGCTGCCGGTGGAGGCCGACGGCTGAGCTGCCTTGGGAACCCGGTTCAGAGGTCGTCGTCGTCGACCGGCGGGCCGTCGTCGTCCGGTCGCGGCCGGACCGTGACCCGGCTCATCCATGTGCCCGGCACAGGCCCGAGGCCGGGCACGTCGGTCAGGTCCGGGACCCGCGCCATGGTCAGGTCCTCCAGCGCGCGTACGAGTGCACGGGGTCCGGAGTCCTCAGGCGGCCGCGTCCCCGCGTCGAGCTCGACCTCTTCCGCCGCGCTCAGGACATCCTCCACGTCCTCCACGCGCACCTGCAGGTCGATGCGCACGAGGTAGTCACGGGCAGCCACCGGACGACCGTCCCACCTGGGCGCCGCTTCCGGAACCCCCGTTGCCGGACAGCAGGCGGCCCCGGAGCCCCGGTGGACGGGACCCGGGGCCGGCCACTGGCGCCTAGCGGGTCCGCGTGGTGACGACGCCGAACGTCGAGTTCAGCAGCACCTCGACGTGCGTCCCGTCCGCCTTGGTGACGTGGGCCTCGTAGACGGCGCCCGTGGGGCCGTCCTTCTCCGCGCTCGTCCGCTCCACCGTGCCGCCGGGTACGGCGGCGAGGGCCGCCGCCTTCACCTTCGCGGCGACGTCCGTCGCCAGGGCGGCCTCACCCGAGCCGCCCCGGCCATGCCCGGGGCCAGCCCCGCGGCCATGGCCGTGGTCACCGCCGGCCGGCTCCGTCTCGGTGTTGACGACCGCATATGCGCTGTCGAACTGCAGCTTCACGCGGCTGCCGTCCGCCTTGGTGACGTGGGCCTCGTAGACGGCACCGGTCACGCCGTCGTTCTCGGAGCTCGTCCGGTCGACCGTGCCACCGGGCACGGCGGCAAGAGCGGCCGCCTTCACCCCCGCGGCCACGTCGGCCGCGAGCGCGGTCTCGCCCGAGCCGCCGCCGCGCTCGGCCCGGTCCGCGGCCTTCGAGGTCG
>JAOPWV010000097.1 GCA_025965475.1 Frankiales bacterium
GGCAAGCTCCTGCTCGCGCTCGACGTCGACCGTGCTGTGGACGTTGACCGCACCAGCTGACCGCACCAGCTGACCGCACCAGCTGACCGCACCAGCTGACCGACAGCTCCGGTCCCCGGCCGCATCGAGGACCGGAGCTGCGGGTACCGGCCGGGCGCCCCGTGGACGTTCAGCCTTCTGGCCGTTCCGGGTCACCCGAGCGGCGGATGCGTGATCACGTCCCGACAGGGCATCCTGGACGCGTGCTGAGCCTGGTCAACTCCCCCGCCCTGTGTTTCGACCTCGTGCGCCTGCCCGGCGGTGCCTCCGCTGCCGCCGTGCTCGCGACCGCACTCAACGCGGGCCCGGAGGACCTCGACCGGCTCGAACGGCTGTCCGGCCACGACACCCCCGCGCGTGCCGCGATCAGGTCTGCGGCGCGCAGCGTGCTCGACGACGATGGTGCCCCGCCGGTCGTGGCGGCCATGGCCGCGGTGGCGGCCGTCCTGCCCGCGCCGCCGCCGGTCGACCTCGTGATCTCACTCCGCACGGCGCCGCTGCTGCGGCCCGTCCATCTCCTGACGCTGCTCCAGGAGGTCGTCCTCGACTGGACGACCGACCGCAGCGGCGACCTGATGGTCCAGCGCTGGCCGCGGGCCGTCGGCTACCTGGGCGACGCCCTGCTGGGTGCGCTCGCCGTACCCGCCTTCTCACCGGAGGACGCGGCTCTTCTCGGCGCGCCGCTGCGCGCCGCGGACCTCGACGCGGGCCCCGGCGACCTCGGACCCCAGAGCGGCGAGCTGCTGCGGCTGATCGACAGCGTGACCGCCCTCGACGACGAGCGGACCGCCGCCCTGGCCGAGGGGCACTTCGCCCTCGGTGGCTGGGCGCTCGACATCCACCGCGCCTGCTGGGCGGTCGACGTCACCCGCCGCGAGCGGGCCGCCGCCCGGGCCCAGGTCGCGCTGGCCGGCGCCCTGGCCACCCGTGACGACCGGTGGGACCTGGCCGGGAGCGGCGCGGTGGCCGCGCTGTCGGGCGCCGTCCACGCCACCGTCGTCGCCGACATCCTCGACACCGACACGTACCAGCGGCTCGTCCATCCGTGGGAGTCCGCCGCGCTCTGACACGACGCTCAGGTCGGCGCGCTCTGGGCCGATGGGTGGCTCGACCGGCGCAGACAGCGCCACCGAGTTCAGGAGCAGTTGCTCATGCTTGCTCTCGTCGTGGACGACTCACGTGCCATGCGCCTCATCCTGCGCCGCATCATGCAGGGCCGGGGGTACGACGTGGTCGAGGCAGGCAACGGGCAGGAAGGCCTCGACATCCTGGCCGGCGGCGCCCGGCCTGACGTCGCGCTCGTGGACTGGAACATGCCGGTGATGGACGGCCTGTCCTTCATCTCCGCATGCCGTGCGGAGAAGGACTACCGCAACATCACGCTGATGATGGTGACGACGGAGAGCGAGCAGGCCCAGATCGTGCGCGCGCTCGCCGCCGGCGCGCACGAGTACGTCCTCAAGCCCTTCACCCCCGAGGCGATCGTCGAGAAGCTCGAGCTCCTGGGCCTGTCAGGGCAGGGCGTGTGAGCCGCATCGGCGTCCTGATCGTCGACGACTCCGTCGTGATCCGCCGCCTGGTCAGTGACGTGCTCGCCGCGGACCCTGACATCGAGGTGCTCGGCACCGCGTCCAACGGCAAGATCGCCCTGGACAAGCTCGACCAGCTCTCCCCCGATGTCGTGACGATGGACATCGAGATGCCCGTCATGGACGGCCTGCAGACCCTGCGGGAGCTGCGCAAGGTGCGGCCGCGGCTTCCCGTCGTCATGTTCAGCACGCTCACCGAGCGCGGCGGTACCGCGACGCTCGAGGCCCTCTCGCTCGGCGCCAGCGACTACGTCACGAAGCCGGCCAACGTCGGCAGCGTGCCGCAGGCCATGGAGAGCGTGCGCACCCAGCTGATCCCCAAGATCAAGGCCCTGTGCTGGCGTCCCACCGCGACCGCTACCGCACCGGTGGCCCGGACCGCCGCCAGGACGACCGCCCGCCCCGCGAGTCGGGTCGACGTCGTCGCCATCGGTTCCTCCACCGGAGGCCCCGAGGCGCTGCAGAAGGTCCTCCCGCAGCTGCCCGCCGACTTCCCGGTGCCGGTGCTCGTCGTGCAGCACATGCCGCCGCTGTTCACCCGCCTGCTCGCCGACCGGCTGAACAAGCAGTGCGCCGTCGAGGTCGCCGAGGCGACCGACGGCGCGGTGCTCCGCCCCGGACTGGTCCTGATCGCCCCCGGGGAGCGGCACCTCACCGTCGTCCGCCGCCGGGACGAGGTCTGCGTGCGCCTCACCGACGACCCGCCGGAGAACTTCTGCCGGCCCGCCGTCGACCCGCTCTTCCGGTCCGTCTCCGACGTGTACGGCGGAAACGTGCTCGCCGTCGTCCTCACCGGCATGGGCCAGGACGGGCGGCGTGGCGCTGAGGCCGTCCGCAGCCGTTCCGGCCACGTCTACGCCCAGGACGCCGCCACCTCCGTGGTGTGGGGCATGCCCGGCGCGGTCACCGAGGCCGGCCTGGCCGACCGGGTCCTGCCCATCGGGGACGTGGCGCGGGACATCATCGCCGGCGTCGGGCACGGCCGTTCCCTGTCGGCCCTGCGTGCCACGGTCGGGGTGCCCGCATGAGCCTGACCGCACCCGACTTCACGTACGTCGCCGACTTGGTCCACCGGGAGTCGGCGATCACGCTGGCCCCCGGCAAGGAGTACCTCGTCGAGGCGCGCCTGCTGCCCGTCGCCCGCGACACCGGCCACGGAACCGTGCCTGCGCTGGTCGCCGAGCTCAAGGGCCGCCCCATGGGCGAGCTGCACCGCAAGGTCATCGACGCGATGACCACGAACGAGACCTCGTGGTTCCGCGACCGGGCGCCGTTCACCGCGCTTGCTGACGACCTTCTCGGCGAGCTCATCGCCCGGCGCAGCAGGGAGCGCAAGCTGCGGATCTGGTCGGCCGCCTGCTCGTCCGGGCAGGAGCCGTACTCGATCATCATGGCGATCACCGACCGGCTCGCCGCGGCCGGCTTCGGACTCGAGGTGCTCGCCACCGACCTGTCCGAGGAGATGCTCGAACGGGCTCGGGCGGGGCGCTACAACCAGCTCGAGGTCAACCGCGGCCTGGCGGCCAACCTGCTGGTCCGGCACTTCACGCGGGCCGGGATCGGTTGGCAGGTCAGCGAGGAACTCCGCAGGGCGGTCACGTTCCGGTCGATGAACCTGGCTGTCCCGTTCCCTCCGATGATGCAGATGGATGTCATCTTCCTCCGCAACGTTCTCATCTACTTCGACGCGCCGACCAAGGCCCGGGTGCTCAACAGCATGAGCCGGGTCCTGCGGCCGGACGGCTACCTGTTCCTCGGGGGCGCCGAGACCACCATCAACATCGATCCGCGCTTCGAGCGGATCACCAGCAGCGGGGCGACCGTGTACCGGTTCCGCGGAGAGGCAACCGGATGACACCGTCCAGCGACGACATCACCGAGATCGCAAGGGAGGTCTGGAGCGCGATGCTCGGGCTCGAGACCGAGGTCGCGGCCACCGAGACGCTTGACAGCGGCTCGCTCTTCACCGGGACGGTCACCATCACCGGCGCCGCCGACTCCGTGGTCTCCATCCAGACCACGGACGTGGGCGCGCGCGCCTACGCCGCGGCCATGTTCGGATCGACTGCCGATGAGGTCGCCGACGACGAGGTCGTCGACGCCATCGGCGAGTTGACGAACATGGTCGGCGGAAACATCAAGAGCCTGCTCCCCGAACCCTCCCGGCTGTCCCTGCCCGCAGTGGCGCAGGGCCAGAAGCAGCACCTGTACGTCCCTGGTGCGGAAGTGCTCAACCAGGTCGCGCTGTCCAGCGAGGGTGAGCACGTCCTCATCACCGTATGGAGCCGTCCCATCCCCGAAAATGCAACCCAAGAAAGTGACCAGTCATGAACGTCCTCGTCGTCGACGACAGCCGCGCCATGCGCATGATCGTGATCCGTACCCTCCGCCAGGCCGGCTTCGACGGCCTGGACATCTCGGAGGCCACGAACGGCCGTGAGGCCTTCGACGCCATCCAGGCGGACCGGCCCGACCTGGTCCTGTCGGACTGGAACATGCCCGAGATGACCGGCATCGAGCTGCTGCAGGCGCTGCGGCGGGCCGGGATCGACGTGCCGTTCGGCTTCGTCACGTCCGAGGGCTCGGACGAGATGCGGGGCCTGGCGAGCCAGTCCGGCGCGCTGTTCCTCATCGCCAAGCCGTTCAACGCCGACAGCATGCGCGACTGCCTCTCCCCGGTGCTGGGTGCCGGGTCCCGGTCGTGACCGTGATCCCTCCCCCCAAGGCCGTCCGTGATCTGTTCGCGGACCTGCTCGGCCGTGGCGTGGAGATCAACATCTCGTCCGTCAAGCTCGTCCCGGACGCGCGGGCGCTCTGCTGCGTGAGCGTGTACACCACGGACAAGAAGCAGACCGGCGCGGTGGTGGTGGCCGATCTCGACCTGGCCGCACGCTCCGGGGCCGCTCTCGGGCTCATCCCGAAGGGTGGCGCTGAGGCGGCGGTGGAGGACCGGGAACTCCCGGCGAACCTCGCGGAGAACTTCCGCGAGGTGGCCAACATCTTCGCGGCGCTGTTCAACGTCGGGGACCAGCCGCGGCTGGTGCTGTACAGCGTGCACGCACCGGGCGCTCCCATCCCGGAGGACGTCACCGCCCTGCTTCGAGGCGTGGCCCGGCGTGAGGACTACCTCATCGAGATCGAGGGGTACGGCACCGGACGACTCGCCGTCGTCCTGCCGTGATCCACGCGTACAGGCGGGCGTGAGGTTCCTCCCCCGCAGGGAGGGTCACGGTCCGCGCGTCCTCGTCGTCGACGACAGCGTCGCCATGCGGCGGCTCCTCCTGCGGGGGCTGCGGCAATGCGGCGTCCACGAGTCGTGCCTGCACGAAGCAGAGGATGCGGCGTCCGCCCTGTCATTCCTCGATCGCGGCCGCGTCGACGTCCTGCTCGTCGACCAGTCCCTGCCCGACATGCCCGGCACGCAGTTGCTGGGTGGCCTCGCCGCGCACCACGGCCGGCGCCCGTCGCGCATCCTCGTCTCCGCCGACCTGTCGGCGGAGACCTTGGCGTCCGCGGCGGGCGTCGACGTGCCCATGATCCTCGCCAAGCCGTTCGGCCCCGAGGACCTGGCGCGCGCGCTGGGGGGCACGTTGCCCACTCCCCAGCAGTTGCTTGCGGGAGCCGGAAGCCTCACCGCCGCTCCTACGCTGCCGACGGCGCACCAGACGGAGCAGCTGCTCACGACGTTGCTCAGCCGCCCGGTGACGACCACTCCGGGTGCGCCGGTACTCCCCCGGCCCGGCCGGCGTGCGCTCAGCGTCGCCTACGTCACGCGCCGGCTGCGGACGGCGGCCGTTCTCGTCGCCGATCTGCCGCTGGCCACCGCGCTCACCGCCGCGCTCGACCTGGATCCGGAGCAGAGCCTCGCCGAGGCCATGATGCGCCGACGACTGCCGGGCCGCGCGGACCAGAACCTTCCGGAGCTCGCCGAGGTGGCAGCGTCGCTCTTCGTACCCGTCGGCGGCGACGTCCTGCGTACGTTCGGGGTGCATCTGCCCGGACAGCTCCCGCCGCCGCTGACCGCAGCCGCCGTGGGGGCACTGCGTCGCCGGCTGGACGTCTTCGTCACCATCGACGGGTTCGGAGCCGGCGAGCTCTCCCTCGTCGTACCGGCCTGAGCTCGTACCGGCCTGGGTCCGGTGGGCCTAGCGCAGGAAGTCGAGCAGCGACGGCTGGATGATCTTGCCGGCCGAACCGAGGGCGGCCTGGTAGGCCGTCTGCTGCAGCTGCAGGTCGATGATCGTCTTCGGCAGGTCGATGCTCTCCGCCTGGGCCAGGCTCGAGGTCAGCGTGTCGGCGTGCTTGCCACCGAGCTGCTGCACGTCCTGCAGCCGCTGGTAGCGGGCACCGATGGTGCTGTGCGCGCTGCGGATGCCTTCGCTCGCGGCATCGAGCTTCGACAGCTCGGCCTCGACCGCCGTCGTGTCACCGGCCCGGAGGCCGGCCGACAGCCGCGCGAGGATGCCCTTCCCGGCGGGATCGGACGCGTCGGCGAACAACGTGCCGAACACCTTGTCACCGGGGACGTTGACGGCCATGACACCGGAGCCGGCATCGGCCGACACCGCGCGGTTGATCTCGCTCGAGTTGCCGGCGTAGACACCGGTCGTGGGATCGAAGGCGCCGGACGTCTGGACGGTTCCGGCGAAGACCGAGCGGCCCAGGTACTGGGTGTTGGCCAGCGAGATGGTGCCGGCGCGCAGCTGGTCGAGCTCGTCCGCCATCGCGTTGCGCTCGGACGGCCCGTTGGTGTCGTTCAGGCCGGTCACCGCGAGCTGCCGCACCCGGCCGAGCATGTCGCCCGCCTGGGTGAGCGTGTCGTCGGCGGTTCCGAGCCAGGCGAGGCCGTCGTCGATGTTGCGGTTGAACTGCTCCGTGCGCTGCTGGTCGGCACGCAGCTGCATCGCCGAGACGGTGTCCACCGGGGAGTCCGACGGCCGGTTCAGGCGCCGGCCGGAGGACAGCTGCTCCTGCGTGCGCTGGAGACGGGCGAGGTTGTCCTGCAGCCCGATCATGACGTTGCGGCTCATGGTCTGCTGGGTCACGCGAAAACTCACGGTGTCGTCCCCTTCCTCAGCGTGTCATCTGCATGAGCGTGTCGAGCGTGCTGCTGATCGTGCTGACGAACCGTGCCGCCGCCTCGTACGCGTGCTGGTACTGGACGAGGTTGGTCATCTCCTCGTCCATGCTGACGCCGGAAACACCCTGGCGGGCGTTGTCAACCTGGTTGGTGATGGCCGTCTGCACGGTGCTCTGCCGTTGGATGCTCTGCGACTGGACGCCGAGGTCGACCATCAGCGTGCGGTACGTCGCGTCCGGCCCGGTCGCGTCCAGCGAGTGGGCGGCCATCGCGATCCCGTTGTCACCGTCCAGGGCCGGCGGACCGGCCTTGGAGGCGGCGATGTCCCGGGGATCGGCGGTCGTGACGCTGAGCTTCCCGCCGGCGCCCATGAGGAACATCGGCTGCCCGTCGGGCACGGCCGTCGCCGGGGGTGTCGGTGGCGTGGCCTTCAGCGTGTAGCCCTGCGCCTGCTGGCTGTTGACGGCCGTCGCCATCGAGGATGCGATCCCCGCCAGCGAGGACAGGTAGGCGGGAATGGTCGTGTTCACCGCGGCGAGCATGGCCTGGGTGGTTCCGCCGCTCGGCGACACCGGGTATCCGTCCTCCGCCCAGCTGATCGAGGCCGCCTTCGCAGAACCGGGGTAGGTCAGGGGCCCACCGACCTGCAGTGCCCGCGCCTGGTCGCCGGACACGAGCGGCGTCCCGTTGATGGCGAGGTTCACGATGCCGTCTTCACCGGGGGTGGCCGTGGCGCCGATCGCGCTGCCCAGCTTGAGGACGAGCAGGTCCCGCTGGTCGGACAGGTCGTTGGCAGGGGCACCGGAGACGAGCGCGCTGCGGATGCTCCGGTTGAGCTGTGCGACGTTCGTGGCCATCGCGTTCACGTCGGTGACGGCCGCGGACAGCTGCTCGCGCACGTCCGACCACTGCTGACTCAGGCGGCCGGTGAGGCCGTTGAACGAGCCGGCCAGGGCGTTCGCCCGCTCGAGCAGCTGGCTGCGCGGAGCAAGGGAACCCGGGTCGTTGGCGACGTCGTGCCAGGACCCCCAGAACGACGACATCTGCGATTGCAGCCCGGACGAGCTGGGCTCGCCGAACGTCGTCTCGATGTCGGCGAAAATCTGCTGGCTCGTCGCGAGACTGGACTGGGCCGCATGCTCGCTCTGCGCGCGGGTCTCGAGGAAGTCGTCGCGGATCCGCTGGATGCTCCTGACGTCGACGCCATCACCGGCGCCGTCCGAGCGGGAGAACATGGCGGGGGTCGAGGAGGCGCCGGCGGCGGTCTGCTGAACGCGCTGGCGCGAGTAACCCTCGGTGTTGACGTTGCTGATGTTCTGACCGGTCGTGTCGAGCGCCCGCTGGGCCGCGAACAGGGCTCGGGTTCCCATGTTGAGACTGGAGAAACCGGACATCTAGTTCACCTCACGCACAGGTCCACCGTGGATCACGCCTCCTCATCGGCGGTCACGAGGCCGAGCTGAGCGGACCGGTCAGGCCTTCTGGTCGAGGTACATCGACCGTTTGCCGGTGGCTCCACCGCCCAGGTGACGGAGGAGGGCCATCTGCCGGCCCGTCGCACTCAACGCCTGCTGCACGCGGTCGGTGAGCTGCTCGGACCAGCCGGCCAGCTCGCGAGCCTGGTCGGCCAGCTCCAGCGGCAGCGGGCCGAGGCCTACGGGCGGCTCGAAGCCGCGGATGTCCTCGTAGCGTTCCTGGACGAGCAACGTCTCCTGCTCCGCGAGGCAGCGTGCGAAGTCGTCGAGCGCGCTCGGCCACCCACGGGTGGTCACCGCACCTGGGGTTGCGCGTTGGCGGCCTCGTGCCATGCGTCGGCCAACGGCTCGACGACCTGCTGACAGTTGACGATGTGGGAGCGGTCCTTGTTCACGTTCGCGGCGAGCAACTCGGTGAGCAGGTAGTCG
This sequence comes from Frankiales bacterium, assembly GCA_025965475.1. Taxonomy (GTDB): domain Bacteria; phylum Actinomycetota; class Actinomycetes; order Mycobacteriales; family SCTD01; genus RYN-124. The sequence continues at coordinate 8,613 of JAOPWV010000097.1, forward strand.
TAGAGGGCGGCCAGTCCGGCCACCCCCTCCCACGTCGACGTGATGTCCAGCCCCGCCCGCAGCTCCTGCACGATCTCCTGAGCATGGATGAGCTCCCGGTGCGCAACCTGCAGGTCCGCGCGCTCAAGCGCAGCGTCGGCGGTGAAAAGGTCGCGCAACAAGCGGTCGTAGAGCATGGTCACGAGCCGGGCCGGCGAGGCGGTCGAGACCGACTCGCGTGCGTACCGTTTGCGCAGGGCGGTGGGCGTGGTCATGGCGTCTCCGTCACTTGCCGTTCAGGGTCTGCTGCGTCGGCAGGGTCGCCAGTTGGCCGGTGAGCCACGAGCTCTGCGACTTCAGCTTGCCTAGCATCGTCTCCAGGTTGGAGTACTGCGTCTGCAGCGACTGCTGCTTCAGGGTCATGCGGTCCTCGAAGGCGGCGATGCGCTGCGTGAGGTCCTTGATGCTGTCCTGCTGGCTCTTGATCTGGGTGGTGATCTGGCCCTTGGTGGGGTCGGACGCCTGCTTGGAGATCGAGGCCATGGCCGTGGCCAGGTTCGTGATCGTGGCCTGCGTCCCGACCGGGTCCTTGGCGTACGCCGCGAGGAACTTCGCGCGGTCGAAGCTCATCGTCCCGTCCTTGACGAGACTGACCCCGACCATGCCCGGCGAGGAGGCCGACGTCCCGACGACCGCGTCCGAAAGCCGGCGCGCGAGGTCGTGCGCGAGTGAGTTGCCGAGGAGCGGGCCGCCGGACTTCGTCGTGGCGTTGTAGTTGTCGTTGCTGGTGATGTAGCCCAAGATGCTGTTCGCCTGGTCGACGAGACCCGAGACCTGGTTGGCGATGGCCGCGTCGTCGCGGCGCACCGTGACGGTGACCGGCGTGGTCGGGTCCACCTTCGTCGCGTTGATCGTCACGCCGGGGAGCAGGTCCTTGACGGCGGTCGTGGAGGACCGCACGTCGTACGCGCCGGCGCCGGATCCCACGTGCAGAACGGTGTCCGTGCCCGCGGACAGTTCGGCCATCGCGCCCAGGCCGGTCAACGCGGAACCGCCGACCGTGATCTGGCTGGCGACGCCGGTCGTCGTGGACGACAACTGGAAGCGGTAGTTGCCCGGCGACGTCTGTACGGCGGCCGCGGTCATGCCGAAGTTGCCGCCGTTCACCGCAGTGACGAGCGCATCGAGGGTCGCGCCGGCAGCGACGCCCACCTGGGCCGCGGCGGCCGTTCCCACGCGCAGGCCGCCCGCCGCCTTGGCCACGATGCTGTCGCCGTTGGCCGCGCTCAGGGTGATGCTGCCGCCCGGGGTCACGTCCGCGATCGTGTTGATGTTGCCGTCGAGCTTGACGATCGCGGCGGTTCCGGTTGCCACCGTGGTCGTGTCCGAGAGGCCGAGGTCGGTGTTGGCCCCGGCGAGCTTCAGCGACGCGACCGAACCCTCGTGGGTGCCGGTGAGCCGCAGCGTCCCGTCACTGTTCACGGACCCTGTGACGACGCCGCCCGTCGCACGGGTGACCTCCGCCGCCAACTGGTCGCGGGTGTACGTGCCGGCGGCGAGGGTGAAGTTCGTGGCCGTGGCCGAGCCGTCGACGAAGAGGCTGAGGGTGCTGCCGCCGGCCGCGATCGTCGTGCCGGCCGCCATGGGCGTTGCGCCGTTGAGACGGGCACCGGCCGAGGCCTGCGTGACCTCCACGGCGTGCTTGCCGGCGGCCAGCGTCGCACCAGGCTCGAACCCCGAGAAGCCCAGGGCAACGACGCCTTGGGCGAGGAGAACAGGTCCGCTCGCGACAGCGGCGGTGGTGGCGCTCACGGATCCGGTCGAGACCGCCGACCCGGCGGTGGCGAGGGACGTGACGGTGAAGCTCAGTGCACCGGACAGCGCCATGCTCCCGGCGGTCGCCGTGGCCCTGGTGGTGTCGCTGCTGACGGCGCTCGTCGCCGTCCAGGCGCTCTGACCGGTGATGGCGTCCGGCACGAGCGAGCCGGCCGCCGTCCCGAGGTTGCCGACCTTGAGGTTGAGCGTCTGCAGGACGCTCATCAGCGATTGGGTCGCAGACTGCTGGTTGACCAGCTGCTGCTCGGGCATCCGCTCGACCTGCATGAGCGAAGCGATGATCTGCGTCGTGTTCAGGCCGGAGACGAGCCCGTCGATCGTGCTCCCCATCGCCTACCTCCAGAAGTGGTGCGGACGCAGAACAGGTGCCGGGGCGGTTCCCCGGCCCCGGCACCTGGTGTCCTACGGGTTGATCTAGCCGAGCAGCTTGAGAACGGACTGCGGGGCCTGGTTGGCCTGGGCCAGCATCGAGATGCCGGCCTGCGACAGGATCTGCGCCCGGGTGAAGGCCGTCATCTCCTTGGCCATGTCGGTGTCGCGGATCCGGGACTCGGAGGCGGTCAGGTTCTCCGCCGCGACGCCCAGGTTGTTGATGGTGTGCTGCAGACGGTTCTGCACCGAACCGAGCGTCGAGCGCTGGTCGGACACCTTCGCGATGGCGGTGTCCACGGTGCTGATCGCCGCGGTCGCCGCCGCCTGGCTGGAGACGTCCACACCGTGGATCTCCAGGCTCCAGGCACCCGTCGGACGGCTGCCCGAAGCGACCGTGGCCAGCGTGTTCGGGGTGCTGGCCAGGTCCTTGATGTCGCCGGTGGAGCTGTTGTACGTGGCGACCTTGGTGCCGCTCGAGTCGAGCACATCGGCCACGTTCGACGCGTTGACGGCGGCGATGCTGTAGCTGCCGAAGTCGAGCGCGTTGGTGCCGGTGCCGTTGGTCACGACGTTCGTGGCGACGGTGCTGGCGGCAGCCGCACCGTTGGCCGTCGTGACGTTGGCGGCCTTCGGCACGAGAGCGGCACCGGCGGTAGCCGTAGCCGTGCCCAGTCCGAGCTCGCCGAGACCCGTGATGGCGCTGAACGCGACGGCCGAGGCGGTCCCGGTGCTCGCCGAGACGACCTGCAGCTTGCCCGCGCCGTCGAGCGACGCGGTACCGGCAGCACCGATCGCGGTGTTGATGCCGAGGATGACGTCAGCGACGGTCTTGCTGGCGCCGATCGTGACCGTCTGGGCGGCTGCACCGTCCACCGAGATGTTGAAGTTACCCGCGGTCACCGCGGTTGCGGTAGTGAGGCCGCCCGTGCCGCCGACGACCTTGCCGCTGGTGGCGGCGACGGCCGCGGTCTGGAGGCCGAGGTCCTGGACCGTCGCGTCGGTCGACGAGGCGTCGACCGCGATCGAGGAGCTCGCACCCGTGGTGGCGGACGTGATGGCGAGCTTGCCGTTGGCATCGATCGCCGCGGTGCCCTTGGCGCCGAGCGCCGTGTTGATCTTGGTGACGGCCTGCGCGCTCGTGTCCCCGCTGGCGAGGGAGACGGTCACGGGGTTGGCCGTGTCGCCGTCCACGACGAGCTTGAGGGAGCCGGTGGCGGACTGGCTGACCGGGTTGGTCTTACCGGTGACGGTGCCCTTGGTGGCGCCCGTGGCGACCGTCGACTCCGACGTGCCGATGACACCGAGGGCGCGCCCGCGCATGTCGCCGATGCTGACCGTCAGGTTCTGGCCGGCGTTGGCACCGATCTGCAGCTTGAGCGGGGTGGCGGTCAGGTCGCCGTTCAGCAGGCTCTTGCCGTTGAACTGCGTCGAGTTGCCGATCCGGCTCAGCTCCTGGGAGAGCTGGTCCACCTCCTTCTGGATCTGCTTGCGGTCCTGGGTGGTGTTCGTGTCGTTGGAAGCCTGCACCGACAGCTCACGCATGCGCTGAAGGATGGAGTGGGACTCGTTGAGCGCGCCTTCACCAGTCTGGATGAGGCTGATGCCGTCCTGCGCGTTCGACGAGGCCTTCTGCAGGCCGCTGATCTGGCTGCGCAGCTTCTCGGAGATCGCCAGACCGGCAGCGTCGTCCGCGGCGCGGTTGATCCGCAGGCCCGAGGAGAGGCGCTCCAGGCTGGTCGACATCGCGTTCTGCGTGCCGGACAGGTTGCGGTACGCGTTGAGCGCTCCGACGTTGGTGTTGATCTGCAGACCCATGAGAAGTCCTCCTTGGATTCGGGTCCCTCAAGGCGCCATCCGTGGCGCCCCGTACTTCACCGCCACCATTTCTGGTGCCGGCACCTGGCTTATCGGTCCCGGCTGGGGGGAGTTGAGCAGTTCCGCGTGCGAATTCGCGGGTTCTGCTGTGGATCAGGCGATGTGCTCGGCGCGGGCCATCTGGCGGGGGGCGGGGATGCTGAGCCGGGACCGGTACGTCGACTGGCTCGCCACCGCCGCGTAGTACGCCTCCCGCCGGCGGGCCACCACCGGACCCTCCTCCTCCACCGGAAGCATCTCCGGCGCCAACTGCGCGTTCATCCCGTCCTTGAGCAACTTCAACGCCTCAGCGCGCATCTGCGACACCCGCGACTCCGTCACCCCGAGCTCGTCCGCGATCTCCTTCATCGGCCG
>JAOPWV010000100.1 GCA_025965475.1 Frankiales bacterium
GATGGGGTGAGCGGGGTCAGGACGTGCCGAAGTCCACCGTCCAGAAGGCCCGCTCGGCGTTCACGCCGAGGTAGGCGCGCGCCACGCTGAAAGTCGTGTACTGCGTGCTGAGCATCAGCGCGTTGTGCGGTGGCGACTGCTTCCACCACGCGAACGCGGCGTCGGCCGTGCCCTTTTCGTTGTTCAGCGGGCCGCCGCCGTAGCCCCAGTAGTTGATCTCCCCGATCGGCCCGGTGTAGCCGGAGCAGAACTGCGCGCGCTGCGCGGGGCCCATGCCGCGGGAGTCGATGTGGTCGGAGGGCGCGACGCCGCGGCGGGCGTCGTCGAGGCTCGCCCACATGGTCGGGCGCGCGAGGATCGACGAGACCCGCAGGGCGGCCCGGCCGTTCTGGACGCGGTAGGCGTTGATCTTGTTTGCAACGGACTGTTCGGCGGAGTCGAGCTGCAGGCCCAGCCGGTCGGGTCCGGAGAGGTAGCCCATGTAGTTGCAGTCGGCGGGCGCGGCGGAGACGGTGGCAGGGGTGGCAAGGGCCAGGCCACCGGACAGGGCGGCTGCGGCGACGGCGGTGGCGAGCGTGCGGTCGGTGATGCGACGGATCGTGCTGGTCATGAAGTCCTCCTCGTCGAGTTGTGGAAACGGAGGGTTGACAGCCTGCTGCGCACCGGGCCCGGGACGCACATGGGCGCGGGCGACGTCGCCTTCCGCGCCCGCCAGGGATCCGTCAGCAGCGCGTGTTCAGAGCCTCCAGAGCGGTCTTCACCTCGGTCACGGCTACATCACAGGCCGGTCCATCAGGCTCCGGCAGGCGGCTTGGGCGGCCGGCTGGGGGCTCCGGCTCGGATCCCGCGCCTCTCGGGCGTCCGGGTCCGGCAAGAACCGGGACGAGTGTCGACCCGCCTTCTCCTGCCAGGCAAGAGCCGAGACAGCAGTATCTTTCGCGCGCTGGCCCCGCCCCCCGTGATCAAGGGATCGATGGGCCCAGGGCCTGGCGATCCCGTGATCACCCGGGGAAGGGTTGCCTGTTCACCCGGTCGGCAGGGGATCCGACGGCGTGGCGGGGTACAAGCCGCGCGTGACCCGCCCTCGTGTGACCGCCGCCGAAGAGGACATCCCCGGCGCCGACGCTGCCCTGCCCACCTTCGTCGTCGTCGCCCGCTTCCGGCGGGCGGCCGCGGATGGCGCCGCCGCGGAACGGGCGCTCCGGCACGAGCTGGCCGACGCGCAGTACGACGACGTCCAGGTCGAACGCGCCGACGACGACGGGACCTGGCTGCTCCGCGGACGGTTCGTCGTGGTCAGCATCGACGGGCACACCGCCCTGACCGGCGTGCACGAGACGCTCCACGACGCCGGTACCGAGGTGGAGGAAGTCTGGCTGGACCGGCAGCTGCCGTGACGCGTCCCGGCGTGCCCGCCGACGGGCCGCCGCCCGCCCCCCGTAGGCTTCCTGCTTGTGAACACGACCCCGCCGGGTCACGGCGAGGGTGTGTCCGGCCAGCCGATGCCCCCGTCCACGGTGACGGAGACGGCTCCCGAGCCGGTCCTGCTCCTCACCCCCCGCGAAGGCGTGCCCCCGGTCACCGAGGACGCCGCCGCCCTCGCGGAGGTCGTCACGCGGTTCGCCGCCGGCAGCGGCCCGGTCGCGGTCGACGCCGAACGTGCCTCTGGTTACCGCTACTCGCAGCGCGCCTACCTGGTGCAGCTGCGCCGTGAAGGCTCGGGCACCGCGCTGATCGACCCGATCGGGTGCCCCGACCTGTCGGTGCTGTCGGACGTGCTCCAGGACGACGAGTGGGTGCTGCACGCCGCGTCCCAGGATCTAGCCTGCCTGGCTGAGCTCGGCATGGTGCCGCCGCGCATCTTCGACACCGAACTCGCCGGCCGGATCGCCGGGTTCGAGCGCGTCGGGCTCGGCGCGATGGTCGAGAACGTGCTGGGCCTGCGTCTGGAGAAGGGGCACTCCGCCGCCGACTGGTCCACCCGGCCACTGCCAGAGGCATGGCTCGCGTACGCGGCACTCGACGTCGAGGTGCTCGTCGAGCTGCGCGACCGGATCGAGGAGAAGCTGCGCGCGCAGGGCAAGCTCGCCTGGGCGCACGAGGAGTTCGACGCGGTCCTGCACGCCCCGCCCCCGCCGCCGCGTGTCGACCCGTGGCGGCGTACGTCGGGGATCCACCGCCTGCGGAGCCGCCGGCAGCTGGCCGGGGTCCGTGCGCTCTGGGAGGCGCGCGACGCCATGGCGCGGCGCCGCGACACGGCCCCCGGCCGCATCCTGCCCGACGCCGCGATCGTCTCGGCGGTCTCGGCAGCGCCGTCCTCCCCCGACCAGCTGCTCGAGCTGCCCGTGTTCGGCGGCCGGGCGACCCGCCGGCACGTCGCGACCTGGTTCGAGGCGCTGTCCTCGGCCGCCCGGCTGCCGGACGACGCCCTCCCGCTGCCGGTGCCGGCCGGCGACGGCCCGCCGCCGGCCAACCGGTGGGCCGAGCGCGATCCCCTTGCGGCCCGGCGCCTCGCCCGCGCCCGCGCGGTCGTGACCGGACTCGCCGAGACGCACTCCATGCCCCCGGAGAACCTGCTGCAGCCGGAGGCCGTCCGCCGCCTGGCCTGGCAGCCCCCGGACGAGATCACCGCGCAGTCGGTCGCTGCGGCGCTGGTCCGGGCGGGGGCCCGCCCCTGGCAGGTGGACCTGGCCGCGGCCCCGCTGGCCGCCGTCCTGCCCGACCCCCCGCCGGAGGAGACAGCCGCGGACCCGGACGCCGCCTCGGCATGAGCACAGCACGGAGCGGGCGGCAGGTCACGCTGGTGCCCGTGCCGAAGGCACTGGCGCGGGCTGTCACCGACAACGACCACCCCGGGGTCGCCGCGTCCCTCACCGTGCTGGGGCTCCGCGCGGGGCAGGGATGGCCGCACGACGACACCGCGGACGCGCTCCGCCCGCTCGCCGAACACGGCGCTGCCGACCACGTCGGCACCTTCCTCGTCGTCGACGACGGCGAGGCGGTCGGCGACTGCGGCTGGCTCGGCGGGCCGGACCAGCGCGGCGTGGTCGAGATCGGCTACGGGCTGGCCGCCCCGCGCCGCGGCCAGGGCCTGGGCACCGATGCGGTCGCCCTGCTGGTCGCCTGGGCCGAGAGGCAGCCCGGGGTCCGCCAGGTCACGGCGGAGGTCCTCGTCGGCAACGAGCCCTCACGGCGGCTGCTGGGCCGGCTGGGCTTCACCGAGGAGCCGGGCACACCGCCGTACCTGCGCTACGTGCGCTCCGTGCCGCCCCTGCGTCCCTAGCGCGTCCAGGGGGTAGGGCGGGGGCGTGCTGGTCCTCCTCGACGCCATGGGCACGCTCTTCTCGCTGCGCAAGGTCCGCGAGGTGTTCGCCGCCACAGGCTGTCCGGACGGGACGCTGGAGCACTGGTTCAGCCGGACGCTGCACTGCGCGGCGACCCTGGCCCTCACGGGCGCGCACGCCCCGTTCCCGGCGGTCGCCCGCAGCGCCCTCGCCCATGTCCTGGTGGCCCGGCAGCTGCCGGGCATCGCCCTCGAGCCGGCGCTCGCGGCCCTGCGCGAGCTCGACGCCAAGGCCGGTGCCCTCGACTGCGTGACCGGCCTGCACGCCGCCGGCCACCGTGTCGCGGTCCTGACCAACGGCACGGCGGAGGCCACCCGCGGGCTGCTCGACCGCACCGGGCTGCCCATCGCGGACGTCGTGAGCGTCGACGAGGTCGGCGCCTACAAGCCGGCCAGGGCGCCGTACGAGCATGCGGTGGCCCGGCTCGGCGGTATCCCGGAGACAACGGTTCTGGTGGCGGCACACGCGTGGGACGTGCTCGGCGCGCACGCTGCCGGACTCCGCACGGTCTGGGTCGGCGACGTCGAGGTGCGCTGGCCGTTCCCGGGCGACGGCCCGCCGGACCGCTCTGCCCCGGATCTGGCCGCGATACCCGCGCTGCTCCGCTGATGCGTCGCGCGTCACATCGCGGACTTGTTACTCGCCGGTAGCACGTGGATACATTGGGGGAACCTCGACCGCAAGGAGTCGCAGTGCCCCGCATGCTTCGTGACGTCGTCTTCGTCGACGGCGTACGCACCCCGTTCGGCAAGGCCGGTCCCAAGGGCATCTACGCCGAGACGCGCGCCGACGACCTCGTCGTGCGCTGCATCCGCGAGCTGATCCGGCGCAACCCGACGCTGCCGCCGGAGCGGATCGACGAGGTGGCCATCGCCGCCACGACGCAGATCGGCGACCAGGGACTGACCCTGGGCCGCACCGCCGCGCTCCTGGCGGGCCTGCCGAAGTCGGTGCCCGGCTTCTCCATCGACCGGATGTGCGCCGGCGCCATGACCGCCGCCACGAGCGTCGCCGGCGGCATCGCCTTCGGCGCCTACGACGTCGCGATCGCCGGGGGCGTCGAGCACATGGGGCGGCATCCGATGGGCGAGGGAGTCGACCCCAACCCGCGCTTCCTGTCCGAGAAGCTGGTCGACACCAGCGCCCTGGTCATGGGCTCCACGGCGGAGAACCTGCACGACCGGTTCCCGGAGATCAGCAAGGAGCGCTGCGACGCGTTCGCCGTGGCGAGCCAGGAGAAGGTCGCCAAGGCATACGCCGAGGGCAAGATCCAGCCCGACCTGACCACGGTCGCCACCCGCAGCGCGGAGAACGGCTGGGGCTTGGCCACCAAGGACGAGCCGCCGCGGCCGGGTACGACGATGGAGTCGCTCGCGACCCTGAAGACGCCGTTCCGCCCGCACGGCAACGTCACCGCGGGCAACGCGGCCGGCCTCAACGACGGCGCGACGAGCTGCCTGCTCGCGGCCGAGGAGATCGCCGACGAGCTCAGCCTCACCAAGAAGATGCGGCTGGTCGGCTACGGCTTCGCCGGCGTCGAGCCGGAGGTGATGGGCGTCGGCCCGATCCCCTCGACGGAGAAGGCGCTGCGCAGCAGCGGCCTGACCATCGGGGACATCGACCTGTTCGAGCTCAACGAGGCCTTCGCGGTCCAGGTGCTCGCGTTCCTCGACCACTTCGGCATCGCCGACGACGACGCCCGCGT
>JAOPWV010000103.1 GCA_025965475.1 Frankiales bacterium
GCGGAGCTGAGCTTGGCGCTGAACAACATCTCGTCGGCGCTGCGGGGTCGTGGGGATCGGATCGGCAACAACCTGGTGCTCGTCGACGAGTACCTGCGCAGGCTCAATCCGCAGTTGCCGGCGATCCAGCAGAACTTCCGTGGACTGGCCGACCTGGCGACGAACTACGACAAGGCCGTCCCCGACCTGCTCCGGCTGATCGACAACTTCTCCGCGGTGAGCCGCACCCTGGTGGACCAGAAGACGCAGCTGAGCTCCTTCCTCGCGAGCACCACGACCTTCGCCGGCACCGCGGAGGACTTCCTGCGGGTCAACGAGAACAGCCTGGTCCGGCTCGCCTCCAGCAGCCGCCCGGTGAGCGAGACCTACGCGCGTTACAGCCCGGAGTTCCCCTGCGTCCTGAGCGGGCTGACCCGGCAGCAGATCGACGCCGAGCGCACGTTCGGCGGTGAGCTGCCCGGGCTGCACATCACCCTCGAGGCCACGCAGGACCAGGGTGCCTTCGTCCCGGGCGACGAGCCCAGGTGGGGCGAGGACCGGGGGCCCAGCTGCTTCGGGCTGACCGGCAGGCCGATCGTGCCGTTCCCGGCGTACTACGAGCCCAAGGACGGGTACTGCGACGCCGCCCAGGCGCGGAGTCCCGGTGTCGAGTCGGGCGACTGCCACGCCGGCAGCGGACCGTCCGCCGCTTTCGACCCCGCCGTGGCTCTCGGCGGCACCGTCCAGAAGTACGTCGTCGCCAGGGCGGTCGCTCCGGTCCTGCGCCTGCAGCCCGAGGCGGTGCCGGACGTCGCGACCCTGCTGTTCGGGCCGGTCGCCCGCGGCCAGCTGGTCAGCTACCAGCTCGGCTGATCCGGCGTACGACGGTGGAGCCAGCCGCGACGCGGGGCACCCCTCCTGACCGCCCTGCGTCCGGCTGAACGTGGCTCCTGACCCACAGCCACCCGGACGCAGCGGGGTGGGGTAGTCGGGCGGTGGGCGTACGCGCCCTACCGGGTGGCGTCGTAGACGGCGTCGGCCCGCTGCAGCTCGGGCGACAGTGCGTCGCCCTTGCGGCGCAGGGCGTCGGCGAGCCCGCCCACGCTGCCGGGGTCGGCCGCCGCGGCGCGCCAGCCGGGTACCGGGTCGCCTCCGAGGACGGGCGACACGAGCGGCGGCTGCGCGGTCCGCTGCGCCCGCGGCCGGTTCGCGGCTGGCGGGTTCGTTCCCGGCGCGGCCTGCGTCACGTCGGCCTGTCCCGGGTCGGCGCCGGGCAGTACGACGAGCGCGCTGCCCACGCCGCGCTCGAAGCCGTCCGACGGTCGGCTCGCGAGGGTGCCGTTGACCCAGATGGCGGTCGAGCCGCCACCGTCGAGGTTGATCGCGTCGCGGGCCCCGAGCGACGTCATCAGGTCGGCCAGCTCCTGCAGCGTCATCCCGGCGCTGTAGCCGGCCTGACGACCGTCGACGACGACGAGCAGCATCTTCCCGTCCTCGGTGACGCCCAGTGCCGTCCGGGGCTGCCGGTCGAAGTAGGAACCGGCGCCGCTCAGGTCGGGCGTCTGCTGCTGCCAGCCGCTGATGAGGACCGGGTTGCCGCCGAGGACGTCGACCGCGCCCGGGAACCCCAGGTTCTGCGTGAGCGTGGCCGACTGGTTCCTGTGCAGTGTCGCGAGGAAGCTGCCACCCGTCCCGGCGGGGTCGCCGTCGAGGACGGCCCCGCTGGCGGGCACCAGCGGCGCACCACCGCCGCAGCGGGTGCCGGTCACGGTCATCGCGGTGTCGACGCCGCCGTCCGGGTGGACGACGGGAGAGCCGGCCGCCGCGAGGCCGGCATAGCAGCGGCCGGCCGGCGGGGTCTCCAGCTCGGAGCCGGCCGCCGTGTACGCGGCGAGGTCCGTACCGCTGCCGGGGCCGGAGTTCCAGCGGGTGATGCTCAGCGTGCTGGTCGTGGGGGCGCTGCCGTCGTCCGTACCGTCGGCGGCCGCCACGGGTGCTGCGTCGGTGGTGATCGAGGACCCGGCCTGCGGGAAGCCCATCTGCACCCGGGTGCCCGTCACGTCGATGCCGAAGGCCCGCCCGAGCACCTGCGGGGTCTGCACGAGCCGTCCGTCGGTGGCGAAGGCGTGCACCGGCCGGCCGCTCGAGGTGAAGTAGTCCCCGTTGATCGCGAGCACCGCGCCGGTCCGCGCGCCGATCGAGGAGGTCGTCTCGATGCCGCGTAGCCGCCCGGCGCCGAGGACGACGTCCGGACTCGACGCGGCGGCCAGGTCGATGGTGACGATGTGCTCGGTGAACGGCCCCCGGCCGTCGTACACGACGCGGTGCGTCACCCCGGGCGCCAGGCCGGGCGTACGCCGTACCAGCGGGGTGTCGCCTTTCCGGCCGAACGCCGCTGTCGTGTACCTGCCGCTCACGTTGCTCTGGCGGAGGTACCAGATGCCGTCGCGGAAGACGCCCGGGCTGTCCCGGCCGTCGTGGTCCCAGTCACCGGCGAACCGCTTGTCGCCGATGTTGCCGAAGTCGAACCTCCTCGTGGACGCTCCGGCGCTCGCCGCGTCCCGCTGGTACCAGGTGCGGTTGCGCACGACCGCGATGTCCGTCCGGCCGTCACCGTTCCAGTCGCCGACGACGGGCAGGTCCTTGGGCAGGCCGTAGCCGAACGTCCGGCTCGGCCCGGCGTTGTTGTCGCGCAGGAACCAGCGGCCCTTGCGGAACAGGGCGACCGAGTCGATGCCGTCGCCGTTCCAGTCCCCGAGCAGCGGGATGTCCCCGCGCTGGCCGAAGCGGACGGTCTTCGCCGGGCCGCCCGTCTGGTCCCGGATGAGCCAGACGCCGTCCTTGAACAGGCTCAGCGTCCCGACGCCGTCCCCGTTGGTGTCCCCGGCGACCGGCATCCAGCCGCCGGTCTCCTCCTTGTACGACGTGGACGGGCTGCTGCCGAGGTCGGACTTGAGCAGCCAGGTGTCGCCGCGCCGCAGGGTCAGCCGGTCATAGCCGAGCTCGGCGCCGGGCGGGGTGGCGGCCCGCGGCGGAGCCTTGGGTGCCGCGGCTGTGGCGTCCGGCGCGACACCGACCAGCAGCGGTGTCAGCAAGGTGCCGAACAGGGCCAGGCCGGCCGCGAACCGGGCTGGGCGGGGGGTCAGATGACGCACGACGGGGCAGTCCTTGAGCCGGAGCGAGGGGATTGCCCCGACTCTGGCATGCAACGCGGCAGGAAACAGCCAAAGCGGACACTTGGGGGCGTCGGATCTGCCCCTGCGGGCCCCCCGGCGGGGGCCGTTGTGCTTTCATGGCCGTGGAACTACACGGTTGTCGTTCGCGTCTGAGGAGGACCATGGACAGCGCCGCGCTCCCCGTCTCGGGGACGTCGTTCGCCGCAGTGGGCGAGCTCTCCGATCGCGACCGCGAGATCCTCGGCTTCGAGCGCCAGTGGTGGAAGTACGCCGGCGCCAAGGAGACCGCGATCCGCGACCTGTTCGACATGAGTGCCACGCGTTACTACCAGACGCTGAACGCGCTCATCGACCGTCCCGAGGCCCTCGTGCACGACCCGATGCTGGTCAAGCGCCTGCGCCGCCTGCGGTCGACCCGCCAGCGCACCCGTTCCGCCCGACGGCTCGGGATCGACGCCTGAACCGCGAGCCGGACGACCGGCAGGCGGGGCCGGCGGCCTCGTCCGACTGGTCGTTCCCGGCCGTGGAACCGCCGGTCCCGGTGGACGGGCCCGCGACGGCACCGGACGTCCCGGACGGGCAGCCGCCCTGGTGGACCGAGCCCACCGTCGGCCGTGCGTACGACACCGGCTCGGACGCCTGGCTGCGCGAGCAGCCGCCTGCGGCCCCCGCGCCGCCTGCCGACCAGCCACCTGCCGACCAGCCACCTGCCCTTCCCGGGCCCTCCTCTGCCGCCGCCGCTCTGGCCGAGGCGCTGGCGGCGCTCCAGCAACCCGCCGCACCGCCGGTCCCGGCTGCCGCACCGCCCGTGGCGACCCCGGCGCCGGCTGAAGCACCGGCTGCCCCGGCGGCCCCCGCCGGTCCG
>JAOPWV010000106.1 GCA_025965475.1 Frankiales bacterium
CGAGGGGGGCAGGCGGCTGCTTCCCGAGGCCCTGCGCACCCTCGCTGCCGCCCGCGCGGCGCGAGACCGTGCAGGACGTCCAGTCCGTGCTGCGAGGAACGCTACGTATCGGCGGCGGGCCGGTCCCGGGGCTCCTCGACCAGGCAGCGTTGCTGGCCAGCTCTGCCAGTGCATGCGGGTGTCGACGTGCCCTACACCCGGGACAGCTCCTCGGTCTCCGTCGGCGACGCTGTGCGCACCGGACACCTCGACATCGCGTTCGCCTTCCTCCCGGTCAGCCTGCCGGACGGCGTGGAGGCCCATGACCCGGCGACGCATCCCGCCGCCCTCATCTGCCGCCGGGACCGCCGGCTGGCCGGCCGGAGGCGGCTTGCGCTGAGGACGGTGGCCGACGAACTCCTCCTCGGAGCGGTTCGTGGATCCGTCTGGCGCGCCTCGGTCGACCGGGCCTTCGCCGGCTTCGGCGGCAACGCCAAGGCGCCGTTCGAGGTCAACGACCCGCGCCATGCTGGCACTGCTGGCCCGCCCACGACGACAGCTGCTCCCCTCTAGCCGAGCGCGCGGCCGAGTTCCACCGGAGGGGCGTATTTATCGGCGAGCCGGGCCCCTCTCCCTGTGGACGTATCACGGGCGTACAGCCGCGTCGTCGTGAAGGAGAGGCACCGTGTCGCTGCCGCCGCAGGCGCCCGTCGAGGTCGTGGAACTCGAGGTCTCCTCACCGCTCGACGACCAGCTCACCGGCTGGCAGAGCGGTGCGATGTTCACCCGCGCGCAGGCCCTGATCCGCTGCCACGGCAAGCCGCTGGGGATCATGGAGATCGCCGACCTGCCCGGCATCGACACCGCGGGACTCCGGACGCTCGTGGAACGGGCATTCGGGCCCGAGATCCGCCGGCGACGTTGCGCGGTGCCGAGCCCGCAACCAGAGCTTCCTCCGGCAGACCTTCCACCGGCGACCGTCGTCGTCACCACCTGCGGCGGTGACCTCGAGCCGATCCTCGGCGCGCTGCGGTCCGTACTCGACATGGATTATCCCGGGCGGCTGGAGGTGCTGCTCGTCGACAACCGGCCGGCCACCTCAGGCCTCGCCGGTCCGGTAGGCGCGCAGATCCCCGACCCGCGACTACGGATCGTGCCCGAGCCCCGGCGCGGCCTGTCCGCCGCGCGCAACCGCGGCCTGCTGGAGGCGACGGGTGACGTCGTCGCCTTCACGGACGACGACGTCGTCGTCGACCGCCACTGGCTCTCAGCGCTCGTCGGCGCGCTCGTCGAAGAGCGCGCCGACTGCGCGACCGGGCTGATCCTCCCGTCGGAGCTCAGGACACCAGCCCAGCTCATGCGTGAGGAACTCGGCGGCTTCGGCAAGGGATTCTCCCGGCGCGTCTTCGAGGCGGCCGGCTCCGACGCCGACCCGATGTATCCGTACTCCCCCGGCCTGTACGGGTCGGGAGCGAGCGCGGCCTTCCGCCGTGGTGCCCTGCGCGAGATGGGCGGCTTCGACGAAGCGCTGGGCGCCGGCACCAAGGCCCTCGGTGGCGAAGACCTGGACATCTACCTGTCGTGCATCCTGGCCGGCCGGCGCCTGGTGTACGAGCCGGCTGCGATGCTCCGGCACCGGCACCATCCCGGCGAGCGCGAGTTCCGCAGGCAGGTGCTGCACTACGGGGCGGGGCTGAGCGCCATGCTCACCAAGCGCTTCCTCCTGAGCGCCCAGGAGCGGCGCGCGATCACCCGGCGCCTGCCCCTCGGCCTGCGCATGCTGACCTCCCAGCGGACGCGCGGTACGGCGACAGCGCCCCGGCTCGCCGCACCGCCGCGGTCCCTGGCAGTGCTGCAGATCGTGGGCATGCTGTACGGACCCATCGCGTATCTGCGCAGCCGCCGGGCACTCGCGACACTCCACTGAGCGGCCGGCGTCCCCCGCGGCGACGGGCGTCTGTCTGCTGACCTGCCGGTAGTCGCGCGCACGAAAAGATCCCGGTGACAGCCGCGCCGCCACCGGGGTCTCGACGTCAGGCGGTCTGCTCGCCCAGCGTCCGCTCGAAGGGAGCCTGTTCCCGCTCTGCGGGCACCAGGTCGATGACGCGGAGCGAAGCGCCTGCGGGCCAAGGCTGACCGGCCAGCGCCTGACCGCGGAGGCGCTCCTGGAGAATGATGCGTAGGACCCGGAGCCCGTCGCTGAAGGCGTTGAGGTTGCTGACCCCGTGCAGGCGGTTGTGCTCCTGGCTCGGGATCTCGACGACCTCCAGGCCGGCCAGGGCCACCCGGACGTTCATGAGCGTCTCCACCTCGAAACCGTCGCCCCACAGCGGTCGTCCATCTGGACGGCACGGTGACGCAGAGTCGAGGCCGAGCACGTCCAGATGCCTTGCCCAGAAGGCGTTGTAGCCATAACAGAGGTCTGTGTATCTCGTGCCGAACAGGAGATTGACCAGCCCGTTCAGACCCTGGTTGCCCAGGCTGCGCACCCGGGTGATGTCCTCGCTGCCTCCGCCGGCGAGGAACCGGGACCCCTTGACGAAGTCCGCTCCCGCGCGCAGCGCCTCGACGAAGCGAGGTATCTCCGCCGGATCGGTCGACCCGTCGGCGTCCATCGCGACGATGATGTCCCCGCGGCAGGCGGCGAAACCGCAGGCCAGCGCGTTGCCCTTGCCGCTGCGCGTCTGCATCACGACGCGCACACCAGGCCAGAGGCGCCTCGCGACCGCGATGCTGTCGTCCAGGGAGCAGCCGTCGACCAGAACGAGTTCGAACACGTCGTGGGGCAGGCGGGCGAGCACGTGCGGCAGGTTCTTGGCCTCGTTGAGCGTGGGCAGGACCACGCTCACTCTGGGCTGCGTGAGCATGGTGTCTCCCGACCGGTCCCGGTGTGAACATCGGCTGTTCAGCCACCGCGTCGCAGGTTCAGCGATCGCGTCGGTGTTGGAGAGTCCTTAGGACTACCCCTGATACGTCGTCCGGACGGCCTGGAGGGCCATGTATCACGGGCGGCCTAGCCGGCTCTTCCTACGGCAAGTGACCGTCTGCGAGCCCGGGCCACGCATGCGGTCGAGGGCGGGACAGCCGCCGGGCCCGGGTAACCAGAGCGCGTTTCAGCCGGTGTCATCCGGAGGAATTTCGGCGGCGGCCGGACAGCGCACGTCGCACAATCAGGGGGTTCGGGTGACGCAGCAGCGCGCGGTCGTGATTGCGAGCGCGGACGACGTCGCGGGACTGGGCGCGGCCCGGGCGTTGCGTCATCTCGATGCCGAGGTGATCGGTATCGCCGGGCGCGTCGGCGCACCTGCGTCCCGATCCCGTGCGTGGTCCAGGGTTTTCGAACGGCCTGCCCTGTACGAAGAGGGCGCGGCCCTGGACACTCTGCTGGAGGTCGGTGCCGGCCTGCCGGGACGCGCCGTGCTCCTGCTCACCCGCGACCCCTTGGTTGACGTCGTGTCCAACAACCGCCACCTGCTAGAGGAGTTCTACGAGTTCGTCCTCCCGCGGCACGACGTCGTGACCCGCCTCATGGACAAGGCGGAGTTCCACGCCTGGGCTGAACAGAACGGCTTCCCCGTCCCCGTCACGACCACCGCACGGCTCGCCGAGCTCCGGGAGCTGAGCACGCACAGTTCCCATCCGCTCGTCGTCAAACCGCTCTGGCGCAACGCCGATTGGACAGCCGCAAGCCCCGACGCCAAGGCCTACGTCGTGCGCGGCATCGACGACGTCGACCGGTTGCCGGTCGCCCTGCATGCGCTCGACCCGGAACTCGTGGTGCAGCAGTGGGTCGACGGCTGGGACAGCGCCGTGCATTTCTGCCTCACGTATTACAGCCGCGACGGCCGCCAGGTTGCGGCGCAGACCGGCCGGAAACTCCTGCAGTGGCCCCGGAACACCGGATCGACCGCCGTGTGCCAGACCACCGACGACGAGGCGCTGGTGCGGCTCACCCGGCAGGTCTTCGACGCGGCGGAGATCCGTGGCCTGTGCTCGTTGGAGATCAAGGTCGACCGCCGGACCGGGGAGCCCTTCATCATCGAGCCCACCATCGGCCGCTTCGACTCCCAGTCCGATCTGGCCACTGCCGCCGGGCAGGACCTCGCCGTACTGGCCTATCTCGATGCCTGTGGCCGGCTCGGCGACGCGCCACCCGCCCGGCGCAGCCGACCGGTGACCTGGGCGGTCGAGCCGACCACGGCGGCGGCCGCGGCGTCCCTCGCCCGGGCGCCCCGGGAGGCCCTCACCCTGGCGCGAGCCGTCCTCACGAACGGCCGGGTGCGCGGCGCGTACCTGCGCCTCGACGACCTGGGCGTCCTGCGCGCGCACGTGCGCGCCGGGCGATCTGGCGACGAGGCGCAACGTCGGTCCGGCGTCGTCGCAGCACCTGAGCAGCGGAGCGAGCCCCTGAGCGTCTCCGTGGTGGTCTGCACTTATTCGGAGCACCGGTGGGACGACCTCGTCGCCGCGGTGGAGTCGGTGGAGAAGCAGTCCGTGGCCAGCAAGGAACTCCTCGTGGTCGTGGACCACAACCCGGCGATGCTGGAACGGTGCAGGACGGCGTTCCCCCAGGCGCGTGTCCTCCCGAGCACCGGGTCGAAGGGCCTGTCCGGCGCCCGCAACACCGGCATCACAGCAGCCACCGGGGACGTCGTCGCCTTCCTGGACGACGACGCCCGGGCGGAGGTGGACTGGCTGGAGCACCTCGGGGGCGCGTTCGCCGACCCGTCCGTCATCGGCGCGGGCGGCGCGGTCGACCCGGTCTGGCCAGGGGAACGTCCTCGCTGGTTCCCGCCGGCCTTCGACTGGGTGGTGGGCTGCTCGTACGACCCGCCGAGCAACGCCATCCGGGAGATCCGCAACCCCATCGGCGCCAACATGTCCTTCCGCCGCACGGTGTTCGGCACCGTCGGCGGGTTCCGGGAGGAGCTCGGCCGGGCGGTCGGCCAGGTGAGCGGTTGCGAGGAGACCGAGCTCAGCATCCGTGCCTCGGTCGCCCTGCCCGGCAGCCGCATCGTCCTGGTGCCCGCGGCGCGGGTTGCCCACCGGGTGACCGGTGATCGGACGACCTGGACCTACTTCACCCGGCGCTGCTACGCCGAGGGCGCCTCGAAGGCCGCGGTGTCCGCTGTCGTCGGGAGCCGACGGGCGTTGGCGACGGAGCGGTCGTACGTGTTCCTGGCACTGCCTGGCGCGGTGGCCCGGTCGTTCTCGCGCCCGGCCACCTTCGGGGTCGGGATCGCGCAGATGGCCGCCGTGTTCCTCGGGGTCGGGGCCGCCGGGGCCGGCTACGGACGAGGGAAGTTCGCGCGTGGTCAAGCGGGTACGTCGTGAGGATCCCCGTGCTGCTCTATCACTGCGTGACGGACGCGCCCCCACCAGGCCTCGAGCGCTGGACCGTGACGGAGTCGCTCTTCGAGCAGCACCTGACCGTCATCGCGGACTGTGGGGCTGAACTGATGACGCTGTCACAGCTGGTGACCAGGCTGCGGTCCCGCACGCTGGACGTCGCGCCCGTCGTCGTCACCTTCGACGACGGCTGGGTCGACTTCGCGGGAGCGGCGGAGCGGATGGCGGCCCGTGGGATTCCCAGCACGCTGTACATGACGTCCGACTTCCTGGGCCGCCCAGGCTGCCTGACGACCGGCGACCTGCGCGCCGCCATGCAGTCGGGCGTCGAGATCGGCGCCCACGGATGCAGCCATCGTCACCTCGACGTGCTCTCCCGGGAGATGCTGATCCGCGAGGTGCGGGAGCCGCGCGCGGTACTCGAGGACGCGCTGCAGGTCCGGATACCCAGCTTCGCCTACCCGCACGGGTCGTACGACCGGCGGGTGCGGCGGTGTGTCGTGGACGCCGGTTACGACTCGGCGGCCGCGGTCAAGCACGCCTTCTCCCATCCCGACGACGACGTCTTCGGGCTGGCCCGGCTCATGCTCACCTGCGACACGTCCGCGAAGGATCTGGCCCGGCTGCTCCGGCACGAGGACGCACCGTCCGCGTGGCACCGGGAACGGCTGCGCACCAAGGCGTACCGGGCCTACCGGCGCACCCGGCATGCCCTGCCGGGCCGGCGTACGGCCGGGACGGCAACCGGGTGACCGCGGTCACCGCTCTCCGCACCCTCGCCCACCGGGATGGGCGGGCGGACGCATGGCGCGCCGCCATCCCCCGGTCCCCCCTGATCCGCAACGCCGCGGCCCTGATGCTCAACACGGTCGTGTCGTCGGGCCTCGGACTCGTGTACTGGCTGGTCGCCGCGCGGCTCTACCCCGCGCGCGACGTCGGCCGCGACAGCGCGGTCCTCTCGGCCCTCGTCGCGGTCTCCAGCGTCGCCCAGCTCAACCTGGCGGTGGCTCTTCCCAGGCTGCTCCCGGCGGCGCGGGACCAGGCCAGAAGCCTGGTCACCGCGACCTACCTGACCAACCTCGGCGCCGGTCTGCTGGTTGGCCTCGTCTTCACCCGGGTCGTGCCCTACCTCAGCCCACAACTCGCCTTTCTCCGGGACGACGGGGGCCTGGTCTTCACCGTGGCCATCGTCCTGTGGGGGATGTTCTCCCTCCAGGACTCCGTCCTGATCGGGCTCCGGCGCAGCCGCTGGGTACCGGTGGACAACGCGGCGTTCGGCGTGGTCAAGCTGGTCGCGGCCGGCGGCTTGGCCGTCCTCGCCCCCCGCCACGGCATCTACTGGTCGTGGATCGTCGCGGCGCTGCTGCTGGTCGTACCGGTGAACCTGCTCATCTACCGCAGGCTGCTGCCGGCAGCCTCGGCGCCCGGGCTGGGAAGCGTGCTCGGCACGCTGCGGGCCGGCGGCCTGGTCCGGTACATGGCCTTCGACTACGGCGCCTCGCTGCTGCGCCTGGCCTACGTCAGCTTCATCCCGCTGTTCGTCGTCACCCGGCTCGGCAACGTGACCAACGCGTACTTCTTCATGGCCCTGACGATCGCCCTGGCACTCGATGCCCTGGGCCTCGCCATGGGGACGTCGCTCACCGTCGAGGCGGCCCACGACGAAGGCGCCCTCGGCACCCTGAGCCGCCAGGCGCTGCAGCGACTGGCCTGGCTCCTCGGGCCGGCCGTGCTCTGCACGCTGGTCTTCGCGCCGACGATCCTGTCCGCCTTCGGCGGCGCGTACGGGGAGCGCGGCGCCATGCTCCTGCGGCTGCTCGCCCTCGCCACGATCCCTCGCACCCTGCTCAACGTCTACGCCGCCGTGCTCCGCGTGCAGCGTGCCGGCCCGGAGCTCCTGCTCATCCAGGCAGCCGTCCTGCTCATCGGCGTGGTCTGCTCCGTGGCCCTCATCGGGCCGACAGGGGCTGACGGGGTGGCGGTGGCCTGGTTGGTCGCGCACGGGCTGGTGGCCGTCGCCGTGGCACCCCGACTGCTGCGACACCTGAAGACTCCCCAGCGGTTGAGCGGAGCCACGCGGGGGGCGCCGTGATGCGGGGCAGGCGCAGCCGGTCCGGGCGGGGGCGCATCGTCCTCCTGGCGGCGGCGGCGGCCGTCGGCGCCGCCGCCCTCGTGGCGAACACCATCTCCCCAGCCGGCGCGGCCCGCAGCCTCCTGACCCTGGTGGCGATGCTCGTCGTCCCGGGGGCAGCCATCGTCACCGTCGTACGGCTGCGTTCCGTGACCGCCGAGGTCGCCGTGGTCGTGGCGGGCAGCCTCGCCGTCTGGATCCTCGGCGGCGTCGTCATGACCAGCACGCGCACCTGGTTGCCGGTCGAGCTCTTCCAGCTCGTGATGGCGGCCGCCACGCTCGTCCTACTCCGTCAGGCCTGGACCTCGAGCCGCACCGCCGCCGCGGACCCGGCGCGGGAACTGGGCGCCGGAGGGGACCCGCCCGGGCACTGGTGGCCGTACGCCGTGCACCTGGTGCTGCTCGCGGCCGCCTTCGTCCTCTGGTTCCATGCGGTCCGCTCGGTCCATCTCGACGCGCGTGACTTCGCCGGCCTGGCCCCCGAGCTGTCCTGGACCTTCTGGGCCGGTCTGCTGCTGCTCGCCGTCGGCTTCTGCGTCGAGCTGGGCCGACGGGGGCGCGGCGCCGTGCTCGCGACGTACGTCGCCGGCCTCGTGGTCATGGTGCACGCCCTGCCTGTCCTCGCCTACGAACTGCCGCGGTACGCCTGGGTCTACAAGCACATCGGCGTGACGGCGTTCATCGCGCAGGGCGGCCAGCTCGACCGCGGCGTCGACCTCTACCAGAACTGGCCCGGTTTCTTCGCGGCCAGCGCCATCTTCACCTCGGTCTCGCACACGTCGCTGCTCGCCACGGCCGGCTGGGCGGAGGTCGTGTTCGGCTTCGCCACCGTGACGGCGCTCGTCTTCGTGTTCGACGAGGTGGCGCCGCAGCGCCGCCGGGCCCGCTGGCTGGCGGCCTGGCTGTTCGTCGCGTTCAACTGGGTGGGCCAGGACTACTTCAGCCCGCAAGCGGCCAGTTTCGTGCTGGTGCTGGTCGTCCTCGGGCTGATCCTGCACACGCTGCCGGGTCCGCGTCTCGGCGGTCTGCCCACCGGGCCGCTGCTGGTCTGGTGGCGACAGCACCAACCGGTTCCCGCTGCCTGGACGTCTCCCACCACCTGGGCGAGCGACCGGGGCTCACTCCAGGTGACCGTTCCTGTCCGCCGCGGTACGGCGCGCCTGCTCGCGAACGGCCCGGCGGACGTCCCCGCGGCTCCCGGCGGCGAGGCGCTCATCTACCTGTTGTTCGCCGCCGTGGTCGTGACGCATCAGCTCAGTCCGATGATGACGATCGCGCTGACGGTCGCCCTGCTGGTCGGCGGCGTCGCCGGCCGGCCCCGGGTGACCCTCGTCATGGGGCTGCTCACCGCCCTGTGGTTCCTGTTGGCACACGACTACCTGGCGAGCCATTCCGGCCTGCTCAGCCTGTCGCTCGATCCGTTCGCGAACTCCGCGTCCAACACGAACGTCAGCCACGAGTCCAGCGGCAGTGCCCTCGTCTCGCATGCCGCCACCCTGCTCAGCGCGGCGGCGTGGCTCCTGGCCGCGG
Organism: Frankiales bacterium; assembly: GCA_025965475.1. Classification (GTDB taxonomy): domain Bacteria; phylum Actinomycetota; class Actinomycetes; order Mycobacteriales; family SCTD01; genus RYN-124. The sequence continues at coordinate 8,990 of JAOPWV010000106.1, forward strand.
CCGGGATCCGCCGGCGGTGGCGCTACGGCTTCCTCGACCTGGCGCCTCTGGTGCTCGCAGGCGTCCCGATCCTGCTGCTCGTCGGGTACTCGTACGGCGGGGAGGCGCTCTACCGCGTCTACCTGTTCTCCCTCATCGGGACGACGTTGCTGGCTGCGCGCGCGTTCTTCCCTGGAGACGGATCCAGCCGCCGGTCGCCCGGAGCGGCCGCCGTCCTGCTGCTGGCCGTCCTCGGGTCGGCGGCCGGGCTCACGTTCGTCAACCTCGGCCGCGACCAGATCAACCGGGTGCCACCGGGGGACCTGGCGGTGGCCCAGTTCTTCTACGCGAACGCGCCCGCCGGCGCCCTGCTGATCTCCGGCGCACCGACGCTCCCCTTGCGGGTGTCCCCCCTCTACGCCAACTACGGCGTCCCCGGGGGCTACACCGACCCGGACCTCCTGCAGCTGCCGACGCTGCGCAACCGGCCGATGACACCCTCCGCGGTCACGCTCATCGGGGACATCTACCCGCGTCGCTTCGTCGACGCCACAGCGATCTACGTCGCGCTGTCCTCGTCCATGGAGGCGTACGTCGAGACGTACGGGATCATGCCGCGAGGATCGATGCATCGACTGGACGTCCTCATGGGTGCCTCGGGGCGCTTCGATCTGGTCTACCGCAACCCCACCGCGGTGCTCTACCGCATCCGCGCCTGAACGGATGCTCCCCGGCGGCGACCCACGAGGGCGCTGCGCACCGAACCCGCCCTGACCAGCGCCTCGCGTGCCTGCCGACGCAGCGCGGGTGAGCCGAGCACCAGGCCGGTCAGCGTCTCCGCCGGCCAGTGCTGTGCGCGCTCCACGGACGACCCCAGCCTCGAGGTGGCCACGTGCCCGGCCAGCAGCGGCCGTTCGGCGTTGCTGAGACGGGTCTTGAAGGACTCGTCCCCCCGCCCCAGGTCGATCGACGTCATCCCGGCATCGTCCGCCATCCTCGCGATCTCCATCACGAGCGACATCCCGGGCGACCAGCGCGAGAACGCCGGGTCGTAGACCGGGAACCACCACGCCAGCGTGGACCGCGTACGCAGGCCCATGTGGGCCGCGACGAGTCGGTCACCGACCGCCAGGTAGGAGAAGACGCCGGCGCAGTCCTCATCGCGCAGGTCGAGCAGGTCGTGCAGGAGGCCGACCGTGCTCCGGGATGTGAAGCGGTCGCGACGGCCGGTCCGCCGGTACTGGTCGGACTTCAGGTCCATCAGCCGGTCGAGCAATCCGTGGTCGGGCGCGTCGGCGACGAACTGCAGGGCTCCGATCTCACGCTCCAGCTTGCGGCGCTTGCGGGCCGTGGCCGCCACCAGGGAACCGCTCCGCGACCTCAGCGTGGCCAGCCAGGACTCGAGGCCCTCGGACAGGTCGATCGTCTGGGACCGGTCCTGCGCGACATGGGCCGGTACGCCGGCGAGCAGCGCACCCTGCCCGAGGACGAGGTGGTCGAACTCCCAGAGGCGCTGTCCACAGGCCCTGAGCATCGCGACCACGTCCAGCTGCGTGCCGTGGGCGACGATGATCCCCTGTGCGTCCGAGAGCCCGGCGGCGAGCGCCCTCGCCCGTCCGTACCGGCCCCTCTCGTACGGGAAGAAGGCCACGATCCGCCCCTGCTGCTCCACGACGGCAACCCGTACGGACGGCCGCCACCGGGCGACCAGCTGGGCGAACGCGGGCGCGAGGAAGGCCGAGTCGAGTGCGGGGTCGGTCGCCTGCAGCTCCCGCCACCGGTTCAGCTCGGCCACACCCAGCTCGCCCGGTGCCACCACCGTCGTCGTCTGCACGGTCACCCCCGCCTCCACACCCGGACGTAGTCGATCGCGAAGTCCGAGGAGGTCCGCCCGCTCGGATCCACCTGTCCCGTCACTCCCGCCTTCGGGCCGTTGTGCGGCACCTGGAGCGTGGCGAGCAGGTACATCGGCTCGTCCACGACGTCATCGGCCGTGGTGAACGCGGCCCTGCGCTGGACGCCGTCGACCCGCCAGCGGATGACACCGGGAGCCCACTCGACGGAGAAGGTGTGGTAGCCGGCGGTGAAGTCCGGACCGGTCCAGGTACCGCCCGACCAACCGTGTCCACCGTCCGGCTCGGCGTAGTGGTAGTGCATGCCGATCAGCCGGGGGTGGCCGGTGGTGTTCTCCAGCACGTCGATCTCGGGCGGCCACGAGCCGCTGACCGGGAGCATCCAGAAGGCCGGCCACAGGCCCGGATCCGCCGGCATCTTGGCCCGCACCTCGACGTAGCCGTAGCGGAACGAGAACTTGGTGGGCCGGCCCACCTGGTCGGAGCTCATGACCATGCCGCTGGTGAACGGCCGGCCGTCGTACTGCTCCCGCTTGGCCCTGAGCACCAGGTCGCCGTCGATGAGCAGCACGTTCCCCGGACGGTAGGTCGCCCGGGGCGTCGTGGTGCTCGTCGCGCCCCAGCGGAACTGCGTCGTCCAGGTGCGGTGATCGAGAACCGGCCTGTCGAACTCGTCGTCGAACATCAACTGCCAGTCCCCCGTCATGCCCAGGGGCACGAGCGCGGCCGGCTCCGCCGCGACCCGGCTCGCGCCCGCGAGGGTGGCGAGCAGGATGAGCCCGATGCCCAGGTGCGCGATACGTCGGGTGCGGGTCGGCCGTGAAGTAGACAGCACGACCCAGCCCCCGCTCCCCGAATCCTCATCAACCGCCCGGTAAGGGGAAAGAGGCTGCGGGCCCGGTCCTGATACGGCGGGTCAGCGGCGCTGGGTCCGGGCCCACCGGCCCAGAACGGACCGCAGCCGCGGCGGTCTCTGCCGCCGGAAGCCGCGGCAGGCGTCCGCCGCGCAGAGCGCACAGTCGGTGCCCCTGCGCAGATGAGCGTGGGCCTCGCGCGGATGGCCGCACCGGCAGGTAGGCATGCGGTCTCCCAGGTCGCGCAGGACGCTCACAGAGTATCGACGGCCGCAAGCACTCTGTGACGTCCGACTTTTCACGACAACGCGGTTCAGCAATGTGCGGCGGGGCCCGAGTCATCTGTCATGACACGGATCCACCTCCCCCAGTCAGCGCTTGCGCGCGGGGTGCTGGCCCTCGCCGCCGCCTCGTGCGTCACGGCCGGGCTCGTCGCACCGGCCACGGCACTCGGGGCCACCCCTCCGTCCGGAACAGCCGCGTACCCGAAGGCAGTCCTCGCCGACCACCCGGCCGGCTACTGGCGCCTGGACGAAACGTCCGGCCGACGCGCGGCAGACAGCGCCGGCCGCGATCACGGCACGTACCGCAGCGGCGTCTCGCTGGGCCGGACCGGGCTCCTGTCCGACCGCCGCGACCGCGCCGTCGCCTTCGACGGCCGGCACGGCGCGACGGTCGTGCCCGCCTCGCAGGCGCTGACCACGGCACGCGCCGTCTCGGTGGAGGCCTGGGCAGAGCCGCGGGCTCTGCCGAAGAAGGGCGCGTTCGCAAGCATCGTGAGCCGGCCGGAGGCCTACTCCCTGCAGTTCAACGGGCCTCGGCTGGAGTTCACCCTCATGCAGCACGGGAAGCGCCTGCGGCTGCAGGCTCCGGCCGGAGCGGTGGCCGCCGGGCGCATCCACCACATCGTGGGCACGTACGACGGCCGGAACCAGCGGCTGTTCCTCGACGGCCGGCAGGTCGCCTCGCGAGCGCAGACCGGCGTGCTGGCCGACAACACGCACGACCTTGCGGTCGGCTCGTGGGACGGCTCGAGTGAGTACCTCGACGGCACCGTCGACGAGGTCGCCGTGTACCGCGCGGCCCTGGCCGGCTCGAGGGTCGCGGCGCACTGGACGGCCGGCCGGCCGGCGCCGACCACGGCCCGGCCGGCACCGACCAGGGCCAGCGGACACCCGCCGGCAGCGACGCCTGTCGTGTCCGCGTCGGCGGCGGCTCCGGTGGGGGTGCCCGGCTCGTGGAAGCTGAAGTTCTCCGACGAGTTCAACGGCACCACGCTCGACACCAGCAAGTGGAGCACCGGCTGGCTGGCGTCCGGCATCACCAAGGGCGCCA
>JAOPWV010000110.1 GCA_025965475.1 Frankiales bacterium
GCGCGACCACGACGGCCGGCACGTCGACGACGTCCGGCGCCGGGTCAGCAGCCGGTGCCGGGTCAGCAGCCGGTGCCTGGTCAGCAGCCGGTGCCTGGTCGGCGGCCGGGCTGTCGGCGACGGCAGCCGCCTGCGCGGGCCCGGCCGGCTGCCCGTCCGCGAGGAAATCCGTCAGCACCTGCCGGACGATGTCGGGTGCCTCCTCGATGACGAAGTGGCCCGCGCCGGGGACGGTGACCATGACGCTGTCCGGACCGAGGTCCCGGACGACCGACTCCCCCACCGCGACCGGCAGGACCGGGTCGAGCGCGCCCCACAGCACCAGCGTCTTCTCGGCGCGCACCCGCGGCAGGCCCGACTTCGGGGCTGTCCGCCGGAGCAGCGCGGCCGCACGCGGCCGGGCGACGGCCCGGTAGTAGCCGAGCATCGCCGCGACCTTGGCCGGGTCGGTGTAGGCCGCGGCGTACTCGGACCGGCGCTCCTCGTCGAGCGGCGTCGGGGACTTCCAGGCCAGGTCGACCATCGTGTCGACGACCCGTCGGCCGCCGAGCCGGAAGAGCAGCTCCGGGGCGGCCGGCAGCGCGAAGAAGGGAATGTGCAGCGCACGCAGGAGCGGCAGCTCGCGGTACGGCGCGTTCGCCACGGCCAGCCGCCGGACGAGATCCGGACGCGCGCCGGCGAGAGCGAGCGCGAGCGAACCGCCCCAGTCGTGACCGACGACGTCGACCGGACCACCGACCTCGGCGTCCACGAGCGCGGCCAGCTGCCGGACGAGCGACGGGACGTCGTACGGGCCGGTGTACGAGGACCCGCCGAGCCCGGGCAGGTCGGGTGCCAGGACGCGGCGGCCGTCGGCGAGTGCCGGCGCCAGGTCGCGCCACAGTGACGAGGTCTCGGGTACGCCGTGGAGCAGCAGCACAGGGGTCCCGGATCCGGCACCCTCCTCGCGAAGCAGGAAACGTGTGTCAGCAACGGTCACCGTGCGGACGCTCATGCGTAGAACACCCTCTCCACCACGGCCCTCGCCCGGCGGGTCGCCCGCCGGTACTCGTCCAGGAACTCGCCCTGGGCTCCGGCAGGGTATCCGAGCGCGCGCGCCACCCCGTCGAGTTCCCGGCCGCTGGACGGCAAGGCCGGGGCGGGACGTCCCCGGACCAGGACGAGGGCGTTGCGGACCCGCGCGGCCAGGTTCCACGCGGTGGCCAGCACCTCCGCGTCGGCCGCCTCGACGAGCCCGCCCTCGACGGCGGCGGCCAGCGCGTCCAGCGTCGACGTCGTACGCAGGCCCTCGATCTCGGCGGCGTGCCGCAGCTGCAGCAGCTGCACCGTCCACTCGACGTCCGCCAGGCCGCCCCGGCCGAGCTTGAAGGCGAGCCCGCTGTCGACGCCCTTGGGCATCCGCTCGGTCTCCACCCGCGCCTTGATGCGCCGGATCTCGGTGACCTGTTCGCCGGTCATCCCGCCGGCCGGCCAGCGCACCGCATCGATGTCGGCCAGGAACCGGGCGGAGATGTCGGCGTCCCCGGCGAGGTGGCTGGCGCGCAGTAGCGCCTGCGCCTCCCAGATGTCGGACCAGCGTGCGTAGTAGGCCGCGTACGACGCGAGGCTGCGGGTGAGCGGTCCCTGCCGGCCCTCCGGCCGCAGGTCGGCGTCGACGGTGAGCGGCGGGTCGGGAGCGGGCAGGGCGAGCAGCCGGCGCAGCTCGTTCGCCACGGCATGCGCCGCCTCGGCCGCCTGGGCGTCGGTGGCCCCCGGCCGCGGCTCGTGCACGAACAGCACGTCGGCGTCCGAGCCGTAACCCTGCTCCGCCCCGCCGAGCCGGCCCATGGCGACGACCGCCAGCCGCATCGGAAGTTCCCCCCGCACCTCGGTCTCCACCTTGCGGGTGGCCACCTCGAGCGCGGCGGCGACGGTGGCGGCGGCGATGTCGGACAGCGCGCGCCCGACGCCGGGTGCGTCGAGCAGACCCAGCAGGTCGGCGACGGCGACGCGCAGCATCTCCTGACGGCGCAGCCCGCGGACGGCGGCGACGGCCGGTTCCCAGTCGTCGCGCCGTCGGGCGACTGCCGTGAACGCCTGCTCGAGCGCCTCGCGGCTGCGCGGCACGAGGTCGTCGTCGTTGGCCAGCATGCGGACGGCCTCGGGCGCGCGGGCCAGCAGATCCCCGACGTACCGCGACGAGGCGAGCAGCCGGGCGAGCCGTTCCGCCGCGGTGCCCTCGTCGCGCAGCAGGCGCAGGTACCAGGGCGTCGAGCCCAGGGCATCCGAGACCTGGCGGAAGGTGAGCAGCCCGGCATCGGGGTCGGCGGCGTCGGCGAACCAGCCGAGCATCGCCGGCAGCAGCGTCTGCTGGATGGCCGCGCGACGGGACACGCCCTCGGTCAGCGCCTCCAGGTGCCGCAGGGCGACCGGCGGGTTGGCGAACCCCAGCGCCTGAAGCCGCGCACGGGCCGCCTCGGGGGTCAGCCGCGCCTCCGCGGCGGGCAGCCGGGCGACAGCGGCGAGCAGCGGCCTGTAGAAGAGCTTCTCGTGCAGCCGGCGGACCTCCTGGCCGTACCCGAACCGTTCGCGCGTGAAGATGGCGAGCGCGTCGCCGCGGTACCCCATGGCCCGGGCGAGGCGGCGCAGCCCGGCCTCGTCGTCCGCGGCCGGGAGCAGATGCGTACGCCGCAGCCGGTGCAGCTGCAGCCGGTGCTCGACCGCGCGCAGCCAGCGGTAGGCCTCGGCCAGGTGTCGCGCGTCCTCCCGGCCGACGTAGCCGCCGGCGGCCAGTTGGTCGAGCGCGACCAGCGTCGTGCCGCTGCGGACGCTGTCGTCGGCCCGGCCGTGCACGAGCTGCAGCAGCTGCACGGCGAACTCGACGTCGCGCAGGCCACCCGGCCCCAGCTTCACCTCGCGCTCGGCAGCCACCGACCCGATGTCCGTGCGCAGTGTGGACTCGACCCGGCGGCGCATCGCCTGCACGTCCTCGACGAAGTTCGGGCGCTCGCCGACCGCCCAGACCAGCGGGGCCAGCCGGTCGACGTACGCCTGGCCGAGCCCGAGGTCGCCGGCGATGGGCCGCGCCTTGAGCAGGGCCTGGAACTCCCAGGTGCCTGCCCACCGGCGGTAGTACGCCTCGTGGCTGGCGAGCGTGCGGACCAGCGGCCCGGACTTGCCCTCCGGCCGCAGCGCTGCGTCGACCGGCCAGGCCACCTCGGCGCAGACCCGCATCATGGCCGAGGCGAGCGCGGTGGCGGTGCGCAGCGCATCGTCGTCGGTGACGTCCTCGCCGGCCGGCTCGGCGACGAACACCACGTCCACGTCGCTGACGTAGTTCAGCTCACGGCCACCGGCCTTGCCCATCCCGATCACGGCGAGCCGGCAGGCCGCGGCCTCCTCGGGCAGCCCGGCCAGGGCGACGGCGAGGCCGGCGGTCAGGGTCGCGGAGGCGAGGTCGGCGAGCTCACCGGCGACGTCCTCGACGGCGACGGTTCCCGACAGGTCTCGGGCGGCGAGGCCGAGCAGGCAGCGGCGGTACGCGGCACGCAGGGCCGCGACCACCTCCGGACCCGTGCCGGCTGCCCGGGCGCCCGCAGTCCCGGTGGGCGGCAGGTCGGCACGCGAAGCACCGACCGCGTCGAGCAGCTGGACCTGCAAGCCGTACAGCGTCGGCCGGGAGCTGACCAGCACTTCATCGGCGAGGACGTACCAGTCCTGCGGATGCTGCACCAGGTGGTCGCCCAGGGCCACGCTGGCGCCGAGCACGCCAAGAAGCCGGCGGCGCAGACCGTCCGAGGTCCGCAGCTCCTCGAGCAGCTCCTCCGGCCGGGGCACTGCGGCGGCGAGGCGCTGCAGCGCGGCCGCCGCCAGGTCGGGCTCGGGCACCTCCGAGAGGGCGAGGACCACGACAGCAGCGTCCTCGTCGGCCGGCTCCCCCTCCGCCCAGAGGCCGGCCTCCGTGAGCGCGCGCTCCGTCGCGTCGATGTCCGAGAACCCGAGCCGGATCAGGCGTGTCCGGCTGGTGGTCCCCCGCCCGAATTCCGGGAACCCGCTCGCGACGATCATCCGCCCATGCTGGCAGGACCGGTGTGCGGCCGGCGCATCAGCTCAGCCGACGATCGGCAGGTAGGTGCGGGTCTCGCCGCGCACCAGGGCGGCGAACCGCTCGACGAACGGCCGCCACACCTCCTCGATCTCGGGCAGGACGTCGACCGACCTCTCGACGACCGTCACCGGGTCGAAGCCCAGCTCCCGGAGCGCCTCGGCGTCCGCGGCGGCCCAGGCGACCACCAGCTCCGGCGGCGTCTCGATGTGGAACTGCAGCCCGTACGCCTTCTGCCCCACGCGGAACGCCTGGTGGGGGTAGCGCGGGCTCGCCGCCAGCAGCACCGCGCCCGGTGGCAGGTCCACGATCGCGTCCCAGTGCCACTGGATGACCATCGGCGACAACGGGATCCGCTCGAACAACGGGTCGTCGCCGGCCGCGTCCCGCTTGGCGATGAGCCGCGGCCCGATCTCCGGCCCCTCCGCGCCCGGGGCCACGCGACCGCCGGCGGCCTCCGCGAGAAGCTGACCCCCGAGGCAGATCCCGAGAACCGGCACGTCGTCCGCCAGCGCGGCGCGCAGCAGGTCCTTGGTCGCGCGCAGCCAGGGGGCCGACCGGTCGTCGTACGCCTGCTGGGAGCCACCCAGCACGATCAACGCGTCGTGCGCGTCGACCCGCTCGGGCAGGGCGTCGCCGCGCCAGGGCTCCAGGAGATCGAGCTCGATGCCGGCCGCCGGGAACCAGTCACCGAACGTGCCGACCGGGCCGCTCTCCTCGTGGGTGACCACGAGAGCGCGGTAGGTGCGCTCCGCCATCAGAGCACCGGCAGGTAGCGGCCGAGCTCGAACGGCGTGACCTCCGACCGGTAGGCCTGCCACTCGGCCCGCTTGTTGCGCAGGAAGAAGTCGAAGACGTGCTCGCCCAGCGTCTCGGCGACCAGCTCGCTGCGCTCCATCACCGAGATCGCCTCGGCCAGGCTGGTCGGAAGCGGCGCAATCCCCATCGCGCGCCGCTCCCCCTCGGAGAGCTGCCAGACGTCGTCCTCCGCGCCGGGCGGCAGCGGGTACTCCTCCTCGATGCCCTTCAGGCCGGCGGCGAGCAGGACCGCGAAACACAGGTACGGGTTCGTCGCGCTGTCCGGGCTGCGCACCTCGACACGCGTCGAGTTGCCCTTCGTCGGCTTGTACATCGGCACCCGGACCAGGGCGCTGCGGTTGTTCGAGCCCCAGCAGACGTACGGCGGCGCCTCGCCGCCGGCGACGAGCCGCTTGTAGGAGTTGACCCACTGGTTGGTCACCGCGGTGATCTCGGCCGCGTGCTTGAGCAGGCCGGCCACGAAGTGCTTGCCGATGCTCGACAGGTAGATCGGGTCGGACGGGTCGTGGAAGGCGTTGCGGTCGCCCTCGAACAGCGACAGGTGCGTGTGCATCCCCGAGCCGGGCTGGTCGCTGAACGGCTTGGGCATGAAGGTCGCGTAGACGCCCTGCGTCAGCGCGACCTCCTTGATGACGTGGCGGGTCGTGAGGATGTTGTCCGCCGTCGTGAGCGCGTCGGCGTACCGCAGGTCGATCTCCTGCTGCCCGGGTGCGACCTCGTGGTGGCTGAACTCCACCGAGATGCCGAGCCGCTCGAGCATCGTGATCGTCGTACGCCGGAAGTCGTGGCTGACGTCGTGCGGCGTGAGGTCGAAGTAGCCGCCGGCGTCGACCGGGACAGGTGGCCTGCCGGGCTCGGGCAGCTCGCGGAGCAGGAAGAACTCCAGTTCGGGGTGCGTGTAGAAGGTGAAGCCGGCGGCGGCCGCCTTGTCCAGCGCGCGGCGCAGGACGTGCCGCGGATCCGCCCACGAGGGGGTGCCGTCGGGCATCGTGATGTCGCAGAACATCCGGGCCGTGCCGGGCGACTCACCGCGCCACGGGAGTACCTGGAACGTCGCCGGATCGGGTTTGGCGAGCATGTCGGACTCGTGCACGCGGGCGAAGCCCTCGATGGCCGAGCCGTCGAAACCGATTCCCTCGGCGAAGGCGCCTTCGAGCTCGGCCGGTGCGATGGCGACCGACTTCAGCGTCCCGAGGATGTCGGTGAACCACAGGCGCACGAACCGGATGTCGCGCTCCTCCAGCGTCCGAAGGACGAACTCCTGCTGCTTGTCGATGGTGCTCACTCCGCCGGTCAGAGGTGTCGGGCTGGCCTGGCCATTCTCGCGGACGCCGCGTTCCCACGGTGCTGGGGCCACGCTACGGCGTGGTGCCCCCTGGAAGAGGTTCCCGCGCCGATTCAGACATCTCTCAGGCGCCGAGCGGTCTGCTGGAGCGATCCTCGAGCGGAACTGACCGCTCGCCGGGATCGTTTCCGGCGGGGAGGACACGGGTGCGGCAGGGGACGCGCAGACGGCTCGCTGCCCTCGCGGGCGCGGGCCTGCTCGCGGCGGGCCTGCCGCTCCTGCGCGGAGCCACCGCAGTGCCGACCGCCGTCGCCG
>JAOPWV010000111.1 GCA_025965475.1 Frankiales bacterium
GGGCGGCGAGCACGATCTCGATGGCGGCGTCGGGGAGTTCGAACCGGCCGCGCCAGGAGCCGTTGTGCCGGTTGACGAGCTGCAGGTAGCGGCGTTGCTCGGCGGTGCGTTCGTCGGCGTCGAGCAGGGGTTCGCACCAGCTGGCGAGTAGGTGCCGGACGTAGACGGCCAGGCTGTCCGGGTCGCAGCGGCGGGCGACCTCGATGAGGTCGGGCTGGGCGGCGAGCAGTGCGGCCGGTTCGATGCGGCCGACGAGGCGGGCCAGTACCCGGCCGTGTTCGGGGGTGAGCTGGCCGTCGACGATGGTGTCCCGGACCTGGGGCAGTTCGCGCAGCGCGACGGCGGTGCGGACCTGCTGGCCGGCCCGCCGGCCGGACACATGACCGGCCTCCCGCAACCAGGCGGCGGTCGGCGCCACCAGCCCGGACGCGCCGGCGGGCACCTGCCCGCCGGTGCGCACCTCCAGTTCGCCGACGGCCCGGGAGACGATCCCGGCCAGCCGTGCGGCCTGCGGGGCCAGGGTGGCGATCAGCTCCTGCAGCCCGCTGAGCGGCAGGGCCTCGACCGGGAGAGCGGCGAGCGCGTCGACGTCCGCGGTGAGAGCCTGGAAGCGTTCGAACGCATGTTCGAAGTCTACCCGGATTCAGCCCCTTTGACCACGCTTGTGGACGACGGAATCCCTTACACAGCAAGGGATTTCGGCCTTGACGCCGCGAAGACAAAGCCCGGCTGAAAGCGAACGACGGCGACGAGAGTCAGTGGTGGTCCGTCATCACCGCGCAGCCCCAGCCCCACGCGCTGCTCGGCTTCGGCAGGGGCGCCGTCCGCCCGGCGCCCGGTCGGCCACCGACCGGGACGCACCCAACGGAAGGCCCGGGCTCGTCCCGAGGTCCGCGCAGGAGACCGACCAGCCGTCATGTTGATGTCCCACGCGCCGGTAGGAGATCCTGCACGTATGCCGACCCTGCACCTCTCGCAAGACGCTGAAGCCGACGCGCTGCTGTCGCGTGACCCGCTCGCCCTCCTCACTGGCATGCTGCTTGATCAACAGATCCAGATGGAAAAGGCGTTCCGCGGCCCGCAGGTCCTTCGAGAGCGGCTGGGTCACGACCTCGATGCCGGGGAGTTGGCCGAGCGTCATGACCTGGCGGAGCTGTTCGCCACGCCGCCCGCGATCCATCGCTTCCCGGGCTCCATGGCCGGCCGGGTGCAGGAGCTGTGCCGCTACCTCGTCGAGCACCACGGCGGCAGCGCGGCCGCCGTATGGGAGGGCGTCGACGACGGCGCGGAGCTGCTGCGCCGCCTGAAGGCGTTGCCCGGCTTCGGCGAGCAGAAGGCCAAGATCTTCCTGGCCCTACTGGGCAAGCAGCTGAACGTGCGCCCAGCAGGCTGGCGCGAGGCGGCCGGGGCGTACGGCGATGAAGACGCCTTTCGCAGCGTGGCGGACGTGACGAGTCCCGAGACGCTGCTCCGGGTCCGTGCCTACAAGCAGTCCGTCAAGGCCGCCGCGAAGAAGGCCGCCGGCTAGAGCATCTCTGCGAGCGCCTGCGGCGTACCGGGACGGGCGAACAGGAAGCCCTGCCCGACGTCGCAGTCCAGCTCACGCAGCACGCTGGCCAGGCCCACCGTCTCGACCCCCTCGGCGACGACCTCGAGGCCGAGGGCGTGGGCCATGACGATCACGGCGCGGACGATCTCCAGGTCCTCGCCGCCGAGCTGTATGCCGGACACGAACTCACGATCGATCTTGAGCTCGTCGAGCGGCAGCCGCGACAGGTACGCAAGCGAGCTGTAGCCGGTACCGAAGTCGTCGATCGACAGCGCAACGCCGAGCGAGCGCAGCTCGCCGAGGATCCGCACAGCCCGGTCGATGTCGTCCATGACCGTGCTCTCCGTGAGCTCCAGGCACAGCAGCCGCGGAGGCAGGTCGTTGTCGCGCAGCTGCTGCCCCAGCTGGCCGACCAACCGGTCGTCGTGGAACTGCCGGGCGGAGACGTTGACCGACACCCGCGGCGGCGTCTTCAGCGTGCGTGACCACTCCGCGGCCTGCCGGCACGCGGCGGCAAGAACCGTCCAGCCGAGCGGCACGATGAGGCCGGTCCGTTCGGCCAGGGGGATGAAGTCATCGGGCGCCACCAGCCCGCGCGTGGGGTGCTGCCACCGGACCAGCGCCTCGGCGGCCACGACATCACCGCTCGCCAGGTCCACCTGGGGCTGGTACGCCAGGACGAACTCCCCTGCGGCGAGCCCGCGCCGGAGATCGGCCATCTCCTGCAGCCGGTCCCGGGCGTACGCGCCCGTGTTGCTGTCGTACGTCGCGTGCGTGCCCCGGCCGGAGCGCTTCGCGTGGAGCATCGCCGCATCGGCGTCGCCGAGCACCGTCTGCGGGTCCTGGTCGAGTGTGGCCTCGGCGATACCCACACTGGCCGTGAGCTGGACGTCGATCCCGTCCAGCTGGAACGGAGTCGCAAGGGCCGCCAGAACCCGCTGAGCCAGGGCCCGCGCGCCGTCCTCGTCGAGCCCCGGACAGAGCACGACGAACTCGTCGCCCGCTATGCGCCCGACGGTGTCCCCCAGTCGTACGACGCCGACCAGCCGGCCAGCCACCTCGACCAGCAGCCGATCACCGACCGGATGGCCGTAGGAGTCGTTGACCAGCTTGAAATGGTCGAGGTCGAGGAAGAGCACCGCGACCACCGGCGAGGGCGCATCCCGGCGGGCGAGCGCCTGCCTGAGCCGGTCGAGGAACAGGGACCGGTTCGCCAGTCCGGTCAGATCGTCGTAGAGCGCCCGCCGGGCGAGCTGCTCCTCGACCTGTCTGCGATCGGTGATGTCGGTCAGCATGGCGAGCGACCCGACGTACTGCGCCTGGTCGCCGAACAGCGGACTGGCCGAGACGTGCGCCAGGCGCTGCTCGCCGTCGGCACGTACGAAGGGCAACTCGTAGACCTCGTGACCGGTTTCCGGGCGCTGCCGGAGGCGCTCGAGCTGGGCCGCCCTGGCCTCCTCGGGGACGATGTCCAGGACATTCATCGACTGGACCTCCCCGACCGGGCGGCCGATGATGTCTGCGAGCTTCTGGTTCGCGAACACGGTGCGCGCGCTCGGGTCGACGACCCAGATCCCCTCCTGCGCCGTCTCGACGATGCTGCGGTAGCGGGCCTCGCTGCGCCGCAAGGAGTCCTGCGCCGCCTTGCGCTCGCTGATGTCGTGGAAGTTGAGGACCAGGCCCGCGACCTCCGGGTCATCGAGCAGGTTGGTGATGCGGTCCTCGACCCAGGACCAGGACCCGTCCGCGTGGCGGACGCGGACGTCGAGCGGCTCCTGTGGTCCGGGCTCGGTCAATGCGTCCGCGAGGCGCTGCCGTTTGGCGGGCACGTCCTCCGCGTGCACCAGGGCCAGCGCCGAGCGACCGAGCATCTGGCTGACATCCCAACCCAGGAGCTGCGAAACCGACGGTCCGACGAACACGATGCGGCCCTCCGCGTCGGTGACCAGGGCTCCGTCCACCGAGCGCCGGACCAGCGCCTGCGTCCGGGTGCGCGCGAGTGCGATCTCGCTGCGGATCGCCGCCAGCTCCAGGGCGGCCGCGAGGCGATCCGCCAGAGCCCGCAGGACCACCCGACCAGGCTCGCCGTACGGCGCGCCACCCTCGCGACGCCCCGCACCGAGGGTCCCGACCACGCGCCCTCCCGACAGCAAGGGCAGGAGGACAGCCGGCGCGTCGCCGTCGAGCACGTGCTCGTGCCACGCCGGCACCTCCGGCGCGGCGCCGTCGGGCATCAAGGAGGCGAGCCGCGCCCCGGCTTCCGGGCTCCCGACATTGGCCAGCAGGACCGGCCGCTGGCCACGGAACTGCCAGACGGCGGCCGCGTCGCCGAATGCGTGGGCCACGACGTCGGCACCGATCTGGGCGACCTCGACCGCCAGCAGGTTCGGCCGTGCCAGACCGGCCGCCAGGCGCAGCAGCGGATCCACGCCCGGCCCAGGGGGATCGACCTCCGTCATGGGCGTACCGGGGCGGCTGCGTGCGGCCAGCCCTGGTGCATGCGAAAGGTCAGCGACACGCAGCCGGTTCCCACCAGCGGGCGTCCGCCGCCGACGCAGCAACGAGGCACAGGCGTTCCCCGGACAGCTCCATCATCTGCATCCTGGCGCTCTTCCTCCGCCTCACCGAAGTAACCCCGAAGTCAGTACGCGGCACGGCCGGAGCGTCCTCGGCACGGATGCGCACAGCCGCCGAGTCGCGCCCGCGGTCGGCAGCGCTCTGCCTCCCTCCCCTCGCCCTGCGTAACGGACTTCCAGGTATCGCGGTATCACCTGCCACGCGGACCGCCCCTTTGAGTGTTCCCTCCACGCCCAGCTCTGCAGGAGTACTCATGCGCCTCACCACCTGGACTGCCGCGGTGGTCGTCGTTGCCCTCGTGCCGGTCGCCAACGCCGCTCTCGGCGACCTGCTGACCGGCCCGGCCCGCACCCCGAGCCCCGCCGTCGCGGCCGCCCCCGCGGCAGCGGCGGGGCCGGTCCCGGGTACCGATCCCTCGGTCCAACGATGGTGGCTGTCCGTGGACCAGGCCAAGGTCCGCTTCAACGACGCCCTGCAGCAGGCGCAGACGGCCGTGGCCGCCCAGCAGGCTGGCGCCTGCCAGCCGCTGAGCGCCTCCGTCTCGTCCATACAGGGGGCGTTGCCCCGGCTGCGCTTGCTCCCGAACGGCGGCGCGAAACTCGCCGACGCCCTCGTCCTGCCGCTGAACACCTTCAGCCAGGCCGCGAAGGCCTGCCTGGCCGGGGATTTCGTGACCGCCCAGAGCGCGCTGCTCACCGGCGCTCCGCAGCAGGCCGCCGCCCAGCTGACCATCGACGAGATCCTCGACGGTGACCTGTGACGGGAACCAGCAGCGCCGCACGTACCCGACGGACCGCCGTCACCTGGACCGCCCTGGCCGCCCTCGCCGCCGCCACCTGGGCCGTCCTCGGCGCCCCCGCCCCCGCAGCCGCCGCCACCG
>JAOPWV010000114.1 GCA_025965475.1 Frankiales bacterium
GTTCCCGTCGGCGAGGCCGGCCGCCATGGGACAGAGGTCCTAGGACCCCGGGCCGGGCCTCGACTCAGAGGCCGGCTCAGAGCCGGCTCACACTTTGGCCGGCACCTCGGCAGCACCCGCCGGACGCGTTCCTCGTCCACCCCTCCCGTCCAACGGCCGATCAGGAGGGTCGCGACGGCGTTGCCTGCGAAGTTGGTCAGGGCCCGGGCCTCGGACAGGAACCGGTCCACGCCGACGATCAGAACCATGCCGTCGAGCAGCTGCGGACGGTGCGCGGCCAGTCCCCCGGCCAGGGTGGCCAGGCCGGCGCCGGTGACGCCTGCAGCCCCCGAGGCGATGACCATGAACACGAGCAGCGAGATCTGCTCGGACAGCGCGAGCGGGTTGCCGGTCGCCTGCGCGATGAACAGCGACGCCATCGTCAGGTAGATCGCGGTGCCGTCCAGGTTGAACGAGTATCCGGTCGGCACGGTGATGCCCACCACGGATCGGCCGACCCCGAGGTGTTCCAATCTTCGCGATGAGCCGGGGCAGCGCGGTCTCCGAGGACGACGTCGACAGGATGAGCAGGAACTCCCGGGCCAGGTAGCGCAGCAGAGCGAAGAGGGAGAACCCGGTCACGACGCGCAACAGGCTGCCGAGTACGACGACGACGAACAGGGCGCAGGTCAGGTAGAAGCCGATCACGAGCACGGCCAGGCTCTTCAGCGCGGCCGCACCGGCCGAGCCGACGACGGTGGCCATCGCACCGAAGGCACCGATGGGCGCGAGCCACATGATCATGGACAGGACCTTGAACACGACCCGCTGCAACGTGGCGATCGCGCTGAGCGCCGGCGTGCCCCGGCTCCCGAGCGACTGGATGGCGAAGCCGACGAGCAGTGCCACGAAGAGGGTCTGCAGAACGTCGCCCTGCGTAAGTGCCGAGAGCAGGGTCGTCGGGATGATGCTCAGGAGGAAGTCGGTCGTGCTCCCCGCCTTGCCGGCCTGCGCGGTACCCGCGGCGCGGATCTCCGGTGTGATGTGCAGCCCGGACCCGGGATGCAGCAGATTGCCGACGAGAAGTCCGACGGCCAGGGCCACGGTGGACATGACCAGGAAGTAGCCGAGCGCGAGTCCGCCGACCCTCCCGACCTTCGCGGCGCTACGGACCGATCCGACGCCGAGCACGATCGTGCAGAAGATGATCGGGGAGATCATGATCTTGATCAGCGCAACGAAGGCCGTCCCGAGCGGCTTGAGTTGCTGCGCGAAGTCGGGCGCCAGCAGCCCCACGAGGCTGCCGGCGACCACCGCCGCGATGACGGCCAGGTAGAGGAAGTGCGTACGGTCACCGCGCTGAGTCGGCGCAGTGTCTGCGTCCATGCTGCTACCGGTGTCCCGCGCCGTCAGGGTCCAAACGCGCACTCCCTGGGGCCGGGGGCACCGGCCGGGGTCGCTGTGGCGCCCCCGGCCGGGCGTCCTCTCGGCGCGCCTACTCAGGCGCGCGACGACCCGTCAGTGGTTCCCGCCGTCGCCGTGGTCGCCGTGCTGACCCTGCTCACCCTGCTGGTGGTTCTCGTGGCGGGCCTCGTCCTGCCCGTCATCGTGGTGCCGGTGGCCCCGCCAACGGTCCGCGTGGTCGTCTCCGCGGCCGTTCTCGCCAGCCGTCTGGTCAGCCTTCTCGTCAGCGTCGACCTCCGCGGTCACCTGCTTGCTGCCGGAACGCGCTGTCCTGCTCGGGCTGGTCGCGTTGGAGGGGCTGACCGTACTGGGCCGGCTTGCTGAACTGCTCGCGCTCGAAGCGCTGGGGCTCGGGCTGGCCGTCGGGTCGACGAACGCGTCCAGCCCCGGCGTGGCGGTGCTGCTCGGGCTGGGCGTCGGGTCGGCCGCCGGTCGGCCCGACGTGGCGTTCGCGAGGGGCAGCGAGCCGGTCACGATCGCGGTGGCGCCCATTGCGGCCGCGCCGAGTGCGACACCGGCGACCTTCGTCTTGGCGGTCAGGGACGTGCGGACAGAGCGCATCGATACTCCTGGGGTTTGGGTTCGGGGAGCCGCACACACGAGCTGCAGCTCCTTCGTCCGCCCCAACCCCTGCCCCATAATCACACGAATAGTACAAATCGCCAGAAATGATCCAGGTCCGAATCGGGCGCACCGCATACGTCCGGCCCACGGGACGGCTGGCGGTGCTGACAGCATGGCCTTCGCCCGTTCCGCCCGAACAACGGTTGACCGCATGCCTCGAGCCGCAGCGCCCCCGCCTGATGCGGGGCCCGGCCCTGTCCTGACCGGCTCGCCCCGGAGCGCCGACCGCGCACGGGTCGCGGTCGCCGTCGTCTTCGCGGTCAACGGCGTGGAGTTCTCCTCCTGGCTCTCACGTCTGCCTGCTGTCCGCGACACGCTGGGGCTGACGCCCGGCCAGCTGGGCCTGCTGCTGCTCGCGATGGCGTCCGGGACGGTCGGGTCGCTCCCGTTGTCGGGACTGCTGGTGCGCCGCATCGGGCCGGCCAGGGCGGTCCTGCTGGGCGGTCTGACCGTGACAGCCGGTCTGCTCGCCGTTACCGTCGGGCTCACCGCCGCGTCGCTACCGCCGACGGCAGTCGGGCTGTTCTTCACCGGTCTGGGTACGGGCACCTGGGACGTGGCCATGAACGTCGAGGCCACCGACGTGGAGCAGCGCCTCGGGCGCACCCTGCTGCCGCGGTTCCATGCCGGCTTCAGCCTGGGCACCGTGGCGGGTGCCCTGCTGGGGGCCGCGGCAGCCGCCACCGGGGTTCCGCTGCCCGCCCAACTGGCTGCCACGGCGTTGTGCGTCCTGGCCGTCCTCGTTCTCGCGACGCGCCGGTTCCTCGCCTTCCAGCACGACGTGGACGCGCCGGCGTACGGCGGTTCGGGCCTGCGGCGGGCCTGGCGCGAACCCCGGACGTTGCTGATCGGCGTGATGGTGCTGTCCTTCGCCTTCACCGAGGGGACGGCGAACGACTGGCTGGCGATCGCGCTGGTCGACGGGCATCACGCCACGCAGGCCCAGGGCGCCCTCGGGTTCAGCCTGTTCGTCGCGGCCATGACCCTCTCGCGCACGATCGGCGGCAGCCTGCTCGACCGGTGGGGGCGGCCGCGCGTGCTGCGGGCGACAGCCGTCCTGGCCCTGGCCGGGCTGCTGCTCGTCATCGTCGGGCCGGCCCCGGTGTGGGTGGCAGTCGGCAGCCTGCTCTGGGGCGCCGGCTCCGCACTGGGATTCCCCGTCGGCATGACCGCGGCCGCGGACGACCCGGCGTCGGCCGCGGTGCGGGTCTCGGTGGTGAGCTCGATCGGCTACACCGCGTTCCTGGGCGGCCCTCCGCTGATCGGCCTGCTCGCCGGACGCGTCGGGATCCTGGGCGCCCTCCTCGTCGTCCTCGCCGCCCTGGTCGTCGCCCTGCTGGCGGCGGGGGCGGCCCGCCCGGACTAGCGGCCGTGCGGGCGGGGACGTCCCGCGGCCTCAGCCCGCCAGGTGGCCCAGGACGAGTTTGTTGAACTGCTCGCTCTGCTCCCACTGCGGCCAGTGCCCGGCGCCGGTCACCAGCTCGAAGCGGCCGTCCGGGACCTTGTCGGCCATCTGCATACCGGCGGCGGCGGGACCCGACGGGTCGTCGCTGGTCCAGACGACCAGGGTCGGCCCGGGCACCGCGGCGAGCTCGGCTTCGGTGATGAGGTTGCGCGCCCGGACCTCGGGGTCCTGCAGACACAGGATGTGCCGCATGGACTCGGCGAACCCGGGACGGGCGTAGATCGCGCGCCGGATCTCGACGAGCTCGTCGGTCACGCTGGCCGGGTCGGCCATCAGCCACTCCAGCCGGGCGCGCACCCGCTCCGGCGTGGGGTCGTCCGCGGCCGCTTGGGACAGGCTGCGGATGCGTTCCATCACCTCCGGTGTGGCCATCGTGCCGCCCGGGGTGTTCAGCACGAGTCTGCCGACGCGCTCGGGATGTGCGGCGGCGAACTTCACGGCGACCCAGCCACCGAGTGACTCGCCGCTGAGATGGGCCCGTTCCACGTCGACGACGTCGAGGAGCCCGGCGAGATGCTCGACGTAGGCGTCGAGTTCGAGATCCTCCGTCGCGTGGGTCGTCCAGCCGTGGCCCGGATAGTCGTAGGCGATCACCCGGTACTGCTGGGCGAACGCGGCGACGTTGCGCGCGTACGCCTCGAGGTGGCCGCCGGTGCCGGCGAGCAGCACGAGCGTCTCGGCCCCCTCCCCGGCCTCCAGGACACGCGTCCGCCAGGGGCCCACCTGGTGGTAGGCGATTCGGTACGCGAGACCGGGCAGGCTCGTCCAGACGCTGGGAGCAGCGGTCACGCCGGCACGCTGTTCTTCAAGGCCTGGACGACCTCCTCGCTCGTCGCGATCTCGCCGAGCAGACCGAGCGAGGCGATGCTCGCGTCATGCGCCTCGGGCGTGGCAGCCGAACAGGCGTCCGCCACGATGATCGTGCGGTAGCCGAGGTCGCTGGCGCCGCGTGCGGTGCCCTCTACGGACGCGGTCGTGGCCACCCCGGCGAACAGCACCGTCGTGATCCCGCGCTGACGGAGCTGGGCGTCGAGGTCGCTGCCGGTGAAGCCGCCCACCCGCTTGTGGGTGACCACCACGTCGCCGTCGACAGGCGTCAGCTCGGGGACGATCTCCGCCATCTCGGTGCCGTCGACCAGGCAGCCGGTCTGCGCGACCATGCCGAGCAACGGCGAGTTGGCGTCCAGGTCGCCGTACCCCGGCTCCCACGCGACGCGGGTGTAGAAAACGGTCGATCCCGCCTCACGGGCCGCGTCGAGGACGGTCCGGGTGACGCCGATGACGTCGCGGGCCGCGACCTGCTCGGCGAAGAAGGCACCGAAGGCGCCCTCGGGCGTGACGATGTCACGCTGCATGTGCACGGCGATCACAGCGGTGGTGCGGGGGTCGAGGTCCACTGCGGAAGACTCCTTCGGTGAGTATCGATGAGTATCGATGAGTACGGATGGGTGCCGGGCGACGTCAGGCGTGCGCGAGGATCGACCTACCGATGTCGTCGATGTCCCGCTCGGCGGTGAACGGGTTGGACAGGAAGACCTGCACCAGGTCGACGCCGGACTGCTGCATCAGGGCGGTCTTCTCCCGGAGCTCCGCGGGGCTGCCGTACAGGCACCAGTAGTCGACGAGTTCCTTGGTGATCAGCGGCAGGTGCTTCGGGTCCAGGCCGCGCAGGTACTTCGACCAGACCTCCAGATAGTGCGGCGCATCGGGAGCGCTGTGATCCCCGAGATAGGCCATCGCGGCCTGATAGGAGGCGTCGACGATCTGGTCGCCGAGTTCCGCACGGTGCTCGTTCATCAGGCCGATGTTCGTCAGGCAGGAGCTGATCGGGCCGGAACCGAAGCCCTGCGTGACGCCGTCCTCCCAGGTCTGGCCGTCCCGCAGTTGGTAGAACCAGGTGAGCCCGACGAGCTTGACCGACCCCTCCGGGCGACCGGCGTTGGCCACCGCCTTGTCGAGCTCGCGCCGGATCAGGCCGATCATGTCGGGGTTCGGGCCGAGGCAGTACACCACCGCGTCGGCGTACTTCGCCGCCATCTGCAGACCCTTGGGGCCACCGGCCGCCACGTAGATCGGCACCCGGTCCTTGACGTTGTACCAACCGCTCTCGGTGTCGAGGAACTCGACCTCGGTCTCCTGGCCGTGCCACTTGTGCGTCACGCGACGGCCAGCGAGCAGCTCCTGGCTGACCTGGATGGAGTGCTCGAGTTCGTCCACGCGCGCGGGCCGGTTGCCCATGGAGCGCAGCGCGTTGTTCGCCGTACCTATGCCCAGGAAGGTCCGGCCGGGCGCGAGCGCGTTCAGCGTCGCGTGCGAGTTCGCAGTGACCGGGGCGATGCGGGTGAGCGGGTTCGTGACCATCGTCCCGAGCTGGATCGTGGACGTCTCCCGGGCCGCGAGGGCCAGGAACTGGTACGGATCACTGAACAGCAGCGGTCCCTCGCCGACACCGAAGTGCGTGACCCCGAGGTCCTCCGCCTGCTTGACCATGCCGACCTGGTCGATCTTGGCGCAGGTGCCGATGGCGAACTCCATGACCTTCCCCTCCCGGTAGAGCCCTGGATTCCGCGTCGCAGGTCCGAGGGCACGTGGTGGCTGTCCTCGACGGTGAGAACGGCCCTGGTGCTGGCGGTGCACGTGCTGAGCGCTTGCGGTCGTACGTCTGTCGTACGTGGCGGCCGGTCGGTCAGTGCGTCACCTCCCGGGCGGTGGTCACGGCGAAGCCGGCGATCCACTCCGGGATGGGGCGGTAGAACGAGCTGGTCACCTCATACGGCCCTGCCTCGGCGAGGGCGGCGTACGCGGCGATCCAGGTACGGACCTCGTGCGCCGAATGGCCGCCCTGCGCGACGAACTCGCTGTTGGGCCAGCCATCGATCTCGTCGAACCGGCCGTCGCGCAGCAACCGGAGGAAGCGTTGGTCCCATGCCGGGTTGATCGGCCGCAGGGGGGCGATGCCGGCGGCGAAGTCGAGCCCGGCCTGCAGCACGCGGCTCTCCCTGGTGGCCCGCTGCTCGGGCGTCGGGTTACGGCCGGCGATGAGCCGCTCGGCCACCTCGGGCGGCGCGTCCTCGAGCCGGGGCACGGGCGGGTCGTGCGACAGGCCGCCGGAGGCGACGAACAGCACGCGCTTGCCCATGCCGGCTGCGCTGCGTCCCAGGGCGGTGCCGAGCCGGCGGATGCGCCGCACCGGACCGAGCGGTTCCGCGACGCAGTTGATGAAGACGGGTACGACATCGACCGCATCCGTGCCGCCGAACAGCACCTCGAGCGGCTGGACGATCCCGTGGTCGGCACTCATCCGCTCGCTCATCGCGATGTCGAGGTCGGAGGCCAGCACGTCGGCGAGCAGCTGGCTCGCGGCCTTGCGGTCGACGGACAGAGGGATGCGCGAGGTGCCGTAGTCACCGACACCGCAGGCGGTGAGCCCGATGCAGAACGGCGGCATCACGTCGTAGAAGAAGCCGTTGTAGTGGTCGGGCGCGAGCAGGACGACGAGTTCCGGGTCGTAGTCCTCGACGAAGCGACGCGCGTCGGCCATCGCACCGAACGCCGCCTCGGCGATGTCCGGTGGGGGCGCGTTCGTGTGCATGAGCGGTGAGTGCGACAGCGCGCACAGTGCGAGCGTCACGATCCTCCTGCTCTCGGCTCGATGGTCAGGACATGGAGCGGGCTCACCAGGGTGCGGAGAGCAGCCACTCCTGTGGAGCCGTCTCGAGTGCGGTGTGCCAGTCGTCGCGCGGCAGGTGGAGGAACGCCCCCTGCGCGTAGAGCAGCGGCTGCCCGTCGTGCACCTGCAGCTCCCGGACGGCGCCGACGACGATCGTGTGGTCGCCGCCGGGCACGAGGTCGTACCGGTCGCATTGCACGTGCGCGATCGCGCCGGTCAGCAACGGGATCCCGTGACGTCCCGGCGTCACGTCGACGTCGCCGAACCGGTCCTCGCCCGACCGCGCGAACCGGAGCGCCTGGCGTTGCTGGTGGTCCGCGAGCACGTTCACCACGTAGCCGGGGGCGGAGCTCAAGACCTCATGCATGCGCCGGTCGGTGCCGATGCAGACGAGGACCAGGGGCGGATCCAGCGACAGGGAGCTGAACGCGTTGACAGTGCAGCCGACCGGCGTGCCGTCAGTGGTCACGGCCGTGACGACCGTGACCCCGGTGGCGAACTGGCCCATGGCCCGGCGCATCAGCGTCGGGTCGACCTCGTGCGTCGCGACGTTCACCCCTCGCCGGCCCGCATCCGGGCCACCGCCTCGACGGGGTCGCCGGCGAGGGCGAGGGCCTCGTCGACGAGCCGCAGGCAGGTGGACTTGTCGTAGCCGAGGTAGTTGAAGGCGTAGAGACGGACCGGATCGCCGGCGTAGTAGCGCTCGTACTGCAGGGCCCGCTGACCGAATCCGTCTCCGCACAGGTCCCACGCCAGCTTGTTGATCCGCACCCGGTCGGTGGCGTTCAGCCCCTCCGCCCCCTGCAGGTACTTGCCGATGTCGCCGGCGACGGGGCTGTCGAAGTCCTCGGCCGAGGGCATCATCAGCAGCGCGCCCGCGCCCAGGGTCTGCAGCGTCTCGACGATCCGCGGGTACTGGGTGGACAGGTGCATCCGCAGCGTCTGCAGGAAGTCGAACCGCGGGCGCACCGTGCCGTTGCTGCTGGTCTCGTACGCCGTCTCCGCGGCCATCAGCAGCGCCCGGCAGGTCTCCGTGGCGGCGATCGCCTCGCCGAGGGCCTTCTGTACATGGAGAAAACCGTCGATCTTCACGGACTGGGCGAGCTTCATCGCCACCCCGGTGACGAACTCCATCTTCACCAGGCCACGCGTCCCGGTCTGATGCCCCGTGTGCTGGCGCAGGCTCGTCTCTGCATACATCGCATTGGCCAGCTGCACGTCGCCCAGCAGGAACACCCGGTCCCACGGGACCAGGACGTCGTCGAAGACGACCAGCGAGTCCGGCTCCTCGAAGTTCGCCGACAGCGGGTGGTCGAAGGTGTTGCGGGAGCCGTCGTCGTACGGCTCCCGGCTGAGCAGCCGCAGCCCGGGGGCGTCGATCGGCACCGCGAAGACCGCGGCGTGCTTCTCGTCCCCAGGGCGCAGCCCCGGCAGGTTGTAGATGAGCAACTCGTCGGCCAGGGGCGCCAGCGTGGCGAGCATCCGTGCGCCCCGGACGACGATGCCGTCGGCGGTCTCCTCCACGACGCCCATGTGCAGGAACTCGTCGGCCTGTTCGGAGCTGGCCTTGGAGCGGTCGATCTGTGGCGTGATCAGGGCGTGCGTCAGGAACAGGTCGTTGTCTCGGATGTACTCGAAGTAGGCCTGTACGCGGTCCGCGTACTCCTGGCCGAGCTTGGCGAAGACCCCCGGCTCCTCCGCGAACGCCATCACGGTGGTGTTGAGGAAGTCCGGCGAGCGGCCCATCAACCCGAACGTGGCCTCGGACCACAGCCGGTACGCCGCACGGCGCGCGATGAGATCGTCGTAGGACCGCGGCGCGACGAACGCGGTGCCGACCGGTCCGTGCGACCCCGGGCGGGTGAGCACGTCCGCGAACCGCGGGTCGTGCTGCATGTCGTACAGGTGGGCGATCTGCGCGAGGGGACGCCGGAAGGCGGGGTGAGCCGTGACGTCCGCGATGCGCTCACCGCGCAGCCAGACTTCTCGCGGGGTCTTCTGCAGACGCTCGACGTACTGGGCGCCGGTGCGCACCGTCATGGTTTGACTCCCGAGCTAGCATTCTAGCGTGTCAGTGGGAAGGTAGTCGGATGTGACGGCGACCACAAGACCCTGCTTCCGCAGCGACGTGCCGGGATGGCCGGGCGTGGTCGCTACGGTGGCGGCATGAACCCGGACCGCCCGCCGGCAGCGCTCGCCGGCAGACCCCCGGGTGCCGGCGGCGGCGTCCGGCTGGCCGCCATGGTCTACGACCTGATCAAGGTGCGACTCCTCGAGGGGCACTACGCCGCCGGCGAGCCGCTCACCGTCGAGGTGCTCAAGGCCGAGTTCGGCGTGAGCAAGCAGCCCGTCATGGACGCACTCCGGCGGCTCTCGGCGGACGGGCTGGTGGCGATCACCCCGCAGGTGGGCTGCCAGGTCGTGCCGTACTCCCGGCGCGAGGTGGAGGACTTCTTCGCCATGTTCGGCGGGTTCGAAGGAGCGGTCGCGGCGGCGGCGGCGGCACGACGGACCGAGGAGCAGCTCCGACGGCTCGACACGGTCTCGGCCGCGATCGGCGCCTTGCGCAGCGAGCCCGACGCGGAGCGGCGGGCCCGGGGCTATCGCACGCTGAACCGCGAGTTCCACGCCGTCATCCACGACATGGCGCACTCACGGGTGATGGCCGAGACCAGCCACCGGATGTGGGACCTGTCGGACTTCCTCATCAACACGACGGGTCTGCCCCAGCCGCTGGCGTCCGCCATCGAGGAACGACACGACGACCACGAGCGCATCCGGTCCGCGCTGGCCGCGGGCGATGCGGCCGCGGCCCGCACCGAGATGGAGCAGCACATCACCGGGACGGTGGCGGTCATCCGCGACGAGACCCAGGCCTCCGGCGTCGCTTGAGCCCAACCGGGCCGAGGGAACCCGCTCCTGCTGCAGACCCCCCGCATGAGACTCCGCTCGACCATCGTCCGTGCTGGCAAGACCGCCATCGGGATCCCGGTTCCCGCCGAGGTGGTGGCCGGTCTCGGACCGCAGAAGCGCCAGCCCGCAACGTGACGATCGGTGGGCACACGTACCGCAGCACCGTCACCCCGTACGGCGTGAGTTCCGCATCCCCCTCAGCAAGCGGTCGTACGTGATGTGGATCGAGACGCCAAGATGCCCGAGACCCGGGCGGTCGCGTCGGCGCGATCCCAACCCGCCGAAAGCGGTCGACAGCCGGCATTCGTGACGTTTCGAGCTCCCCTATCGCGCCGAGGGTGATCGTGTACTACGCCGGCATGCAAGCCTGCTGGACCGGACGGCCTAGAGACCGCGCTCGAACCAGCGCCAGCCGTTCACGCTGCCGTGTCGTGTACGGATGTACGAAACGGGCCGTCCACTGGCGATTCTCGGTGCGGCCTGCCGGTATCTGTACCGCCGCGACGCGGGCACGCATGGCCGGGCAGGCGGTGGACTCTGGCAGCTGTTCGTCTCCGTCCGCCGGTATCCGGACCGAGGCGTCGCAACGTGTGACATCGGCGGTGGCCGGTCAGCCATGTATCGGGGTATCACTCCGTCCCTGTCCGGCCCCTCTGAGTGATCCCTTCACGACAAGCCCTGCCGGGAGTAGCGCTCATGTCCGTCACCATGTGGACCGTCGCGGGCGTGGCCGCCCAGCTGACCATCGACGAGATCCTCGACGGTGGCCTGTGACGGGAACCAGCAGCGCCGCACGTACCCGACGGACCGCCGTCACCTGGACCGCCCTGGCCGCCCTCGCCGCCGCCACCTGGGCCGTCCTCGGCGCCCCCGCCCCCGCAGCCGCCGCCACCG
>JAOPWV010000125.1 GCA_025965475.1 Frankiales bacterium
AGGCGACGCCGCCCGCCCAGGCCGCGCCCACCAAGCCCACGCCCACCAAGCCCGGGCCCGCCGCCAAGGCCGCGCCCACCGCCAAGGCGAAGAAAGTGACGCCGCCCGCCAGGACGACTCCCGCCAAGGCCGCGCCCAGCAAGGCATCGCCTGCCACGAAGCCCGCCCCGGCAGCAAAGGCCCCGGCGAAGACTCCGCCGGCCGCCAAGACTCCGCCGGCCGCCAAGACTCCGCCGGCCGCCATGGCACCGGTGAAGAAGGCCACCCCGACCGCGCAGGCACCGGCCAAGAAGGCATCTCCCGCCCCCAGGGCGACACCGGCCGCCAAGGCGGCGCCGGCCCGGAAAGCGCCGGTCCGCAAGGCCCCGGCGAAGCGCCCACCGGAGGCCCCGCCGTCCGGTACTTCCTGACCCCTGTCGAGTGGTGCGCCGGCGCCCTCGCCGCCGTCCTCGGCGTCCTGCACCTGGTGCTGCTGCCCCCGACGGGTACCGACCTCGCAGCTCAGCTGGCGCGTGCCTCCTTCGCCCGCGCGCATCCGTTCACGCCCGTCGACTTCTCCTGGTACTCGGGCGTACACCCGTTCGGGTACAGCGTCCTGGCCCCGTACGTGATGGCGCTCCTCGGCGTCCGGATGGCCGGTCTGCTCGCGGCCGTCCTCGGGGCGGTGCTGCTCGCGCGCCTGATGCGGAACACGGCGCATCCGGCCGCCGGCGCCTACCTGGGCGCGTTCTTCGCGGTCGCCGACATCGTCAGCGGGCGGACCACCTTCGCGCTCGGCGCCGCTGTCGCCCTGGCGGCACTGCTCGCCCTGCCGCGGCTCGTGCCCGCGGCGGTGCTCGCAGTCCTCACCGGCTTGTTCAGCCCGGTGGCCGCGGCCTTCCTCGGCCTGGCCGCGGCCGCGCTCGTGCTGCGCCGGCAGCCCGGCGGGTGGACGATCGGGCTCGGCGCCGCCGTTCCGATCGCCCTGCTCGGCTGGCTCTTCCCCTCCGGCGGGATCCAGCCGTACGAGGTCGGCTCCGCGCCGTACGCCGTCGTGGCAGGGCTGGTGCTGGCACTGCTCACGCACTCCGATGCGCTGCGGGTCGGGGCGCTGGTCTACACGCTGGCGGCCGCGTTCCTGCTCCTGTCGCCCGACCCGTTCGGCAGCAACGTCTTGCGCCTAGGCCTGTTGCTCGCGGCGCCGCTCGTCGTCGCGACGGCCACCGAGCACTGGCGCGTCGTGCTGCCCGTCGTCGTCCTGCTCGTCTGGTGGCAGGTGCAGCCGCCGTACGCCGACCTGCGGGCCAGCCGCGCGCCGTCGTTCGGCCCCCTCAACCGCGCGTTGGTCGAGCTGAACGTGAAGCGGGTGGAGGTCGTGCCGCTGCGCGACCACAACGAGGCCGCGGAGGTGGCGCCGAGGGTTCCGCTGGCCCGCGGCTGGTCACGGCAGATCGACACCGCTCGCAACCCGCTGTTCTACGGCGGGCCCCTGTCCGGGCAGGCGTTCCGTCAGTGGTTGATCGACCATTCGGTCGACGCCGTCGCTCTGGCTCCCGACGCCACGCCGGACCGGGCCGGGCGGGTCGAGCGGGCCCTGCTGCTCGTCGGCCGGGTGCCGGATCTGCACCGGGTGTGGTCGGGCGACGGGTGGGTGGTCTGGGAGTTCCTCGCCGCCAAGCCCATCGCGCCCGCGCCGGTCGAAGTGGTCGCCACGGATCGCACGACGGTCACGC
The DNA here is from genome assembly GCA_025965475.1 of Frankiales bacterium. Classification (GTDB taxonomy): domain Bacteria; phylum Actinomycetota; class Actinomycetes; order Mycobacteriales; family SCTD01; genus RYN-124. The sequence goes on from JAOPWV010000125.1 coordinate 1,713, forward strand.
TGCGGTCGGATGTGCCCGCCTACGTCCCCGTCGCCGTGGCGTGGTCGCGCTGGCTGTCGGTGCGCGGGCCGGCCTGCGTCGAACGGCACGGCTCGGGGACTCGCATCCGGTTCTCCGGTCCGGGTACCGCGGTGCTCGGCAGCAGTCTGCGGCCCACCGGGCACTGCTGACGGCAGTCTGTCCGGCGCGGCGTCCCGGCTCGGGATCACCCGTTCGGCGCAACAGAACTGGACCGACTGCGCCGATCTTGAGGCCGTGAAGACCTTCGCGATGCTCCTCGCGCTCTGGGGGGCCGTCTCCGTGACCGCCGTACGCCCATGGTGGGCTGGCCGCACCGGTCAGCAGCGCGACGAGCAGCTGCGCCTTCTGCTGTCCGGTGCCATCGTCCCCGCTCCGCGCAGGGCTCCGGACGACGTGGCCGCGGGCGCGCACACCCCCGTCGCTCCCTAGCGAGGGACTACTCGCACACCGGGCGCGCCAGAGGCCTGCTGGGCGTGCAGCCGGCCCGGGAACGCACCTCGTGTGTCGTGTGCGGTCACCCACAGCGTTGAAATGCGCTGTTTGAGTGACAACCTGCCCCGGAACGGGCAGGAACCCAGGCGTGCTGATCAGGGGCGGGGACCGCAGCGCGCCTCTGGACGGCATCCGGGCACTGGCCGTCGTCGGTGTCCTGGCCTATCACGCGCACTACGAGACGGTCCTGGGTGGCTACCTCGGCGTGGACGTGTTCTTCGTGCTGTCGGGCTACCTGATCACGCGGGTTCTGCTCCGGGCGCCTGGACGCGCCGCCTATCGCGACTTCCTG